>CACAIE010000027.1 GCA_902532475.1 uncultured SAR116 cluster alpha proteobacterium | reverse complement strand
TTGATAAGGTTACCCTCGAAATATTAAAAAACCATACCAGGGCTGCAGCTGAAAGCATGGCATTTACCTTGTACCGGACATCTCATTCGACGTTTGTTAAAGAAACCGAGGATTTTACAACTGGATTGACGACCCCAACAGGAGAGACCTTTGCGACCCCTACAGAGTTAGGAGCTACTTGGTTCGTTAGTCTTAATTACTCGGGGGCTATAAAGCTAATTGACGACTATAAACCAGGTGATATTTGCATGACCAATGACCCATACTCTGGCTTTGTTTGTACTCATCCCCCTGATATGCACATTTGGAAGCCCATATTCCATAAAGAAGAACTTGTGGCATTCTCGGTAGGTCACATTCATAATACTGATGTAGGTGGAGCTGTGCCAGCTTCATTATCACGAAGTCTCTCTGAGGTTCATCAAGAAGGGGTTCGGATGTCACCAATGAAAATTTTGGAAGAGGGGAAACTAAACCAAAAAATGTTAGATGTTTTTCTTACTAATGTCAGATCGCCAGAGCAGAACTGGGGAGATTTAAAAGCTCAAATCGCGGCATGTAATACTGGAGAACGTAAAGTTCATGAGATGATTGAACGTTTTGGAGTAGATACTTTTAGAAACGGTGTTGGTGACTTATTGGATTATGCTGAACAGCAAGCTAGAGCAATTATTTCTGAGTTGCCCGATGGAGAGTATGATTTCTCAGAATATATTGATGAAGACTCTGTTAACGGGTGGCCTTGCAGAATTCGTTTATTGTTAATTATAAAAGGCGACGAGTTAATACTTGATTTCACCGGTTCAGATCCTCAGCTAGAGAGCTCTATGAATATACCAACTGGGGGAGATCCTAGGCATGTGTTGATGATGGTTGGAGTAGTATATGTGCTATACTCGCTGGATCCGCGTTTATATCTCAATTCAGGGATTGCACGAGCATGTAAATGTATATTACCCTCCGGCACTATAGTTAATCCAAGTTTTCCTGCTGCCGTAGGAATGCGTTCGTTGTGCTGTAATAGAATTCACGGTTTGACATTTGGAGCTTTCGCAAAAGCTGTGCCAGATCGTCTAATGGGATCTCCTGCAGCTGGAGGGCCCATGGTAAATGTCAATACTACAGACACTCTGACTGGAAGGAGAATTATGGCTGCTGTTAACCCTATGCCGGGAGGCTCAGGAGGAACAAAACTTGCTGATGGGACAGATGGGTCCGGAGCTAACGCTGGGTTTTTGAAGAACTCACCGGTAGAGATAAATGAGGTAGAAGCAGGTATTCGCGTTCATAGTTACGGATTAAGCATGGATTCTGCGGGACCTGGAGAACATAGAGGTGGGCTTGGAACAGATTTTGTTTTTGAGGCACTGTCTCCGAATACAAAGGTCACAGCGAGGAACCGGGATAGAACTCGGTTCGCTGGTTGGGGTATTTCTGAAGGAAAGGCTGGTGGTGTATCTAAGTTTATTCGAAACCCTAATACAGACAAAGAGTTTAACCTGCGAAATACCGATATTTTATCCCTCGATCCAGGAGATAAGATTCACGTAACTTGTGGTGGTGCTGGTGGTTGGGGTAATGCTTTAAACCGAGATCCTGAAAGTGTTTTACTTGATGTAAAACGAGATTGGGTTTCAGTTGACAGAGCGAGGTTAGATTATGGTGTTGTTATTGTTTCTGGAAACAATAACTTACCGATCGTAAATATAAATGAGACAGAAAAATTAAGAGATACGATGCGCACCTCAGAAACACCTAATACTTCATTTTATAATCTCTGTGACGCTCGCATAGAGTATGAGAAGGTTTGGACCAAAACAAATTATGATGCTTTAACGAAATGTTTGGCTAATTTACCAGTTACGTGGCGGTTTTACGCAAAACATCGAATTTTCGCAGAAATTGAAAAATGGGACCCCTCAGATTCAAAGCGATTAAATGGTGCTGCTATAGAAGCAACCTATAACAAAATGTTAAAAGACTTTCCTGAATTAGGAAACAACAGAAACAATTAAGTTTTTTGTAGGAAATTTAATGGAGGCTACCAAATGACAATTAATTTTGAGGGATCTTCGGTACTAGTTACTGGAGGTGTTAGAGGAATAGGGCGTTCCATCGTTAGGGGATTTGCTAAAAATGGGGCGAGAGTCTGGGCATTAGATATTGAAGAGGGCTTACTTGGTGAAATAACCAAAGGTTTATCAGATAAAATTGCCTCGAGGATTTCCTGTGTGCACTGTGATGTAACAGATCCTATTGCTGTGGAAAAAGTAGTCACTGATATAGAGTCTGTTTCGGTCACAGGATCCGTAGATGTTGCAGTGCATTCCGCTGGAGGAGTACGTTCAAGGGTCAAAACGCCAATTGAGGATGTTACAGATGAGGACTGGCGAATAATTCAATCAGTAAACCTAGACGGTAGTTTTAACATTGCTAGAGCTGTCGTGCCCGGAATGAAGAAGGCTGGGAAAGGCAGGATAATTGTTATTTCCAGTCGAGCAGGGATTGGTGTTTCGTTAACAGGAATACAAAGTTATGGAACTGCAAAAGCTGCTCAGATAGGTTTAGTTAAACAGCTTGCAGCCGAACTTGGTCAATTTGGAATTACAGTTAACTCAGTTGCACCTGGTTTTATGCCTACGAGCCCTGATTATATAAAACAGTGGAACTCTTATGGAAAAGTTGGACAGGACGCTTTGGTAAAATCTATTGCAATGAGAAGGGTTGGAAAACCTGAGGATATTGCAAATGCCACGATGTTTTTTGCTTCAGATCTAGCAGAGTGGGTTACCGGTCAAACCTTAGCCGTTACAGGGGGGCCTTAACTTGGAAGGTGCAGATTTTTCAATAGCGATTGATATCGGGGGTACTTTTACTGATTCTGTTATTGCAAACAAAAACGGTAAGGTTTTCAAGGTTGCTAAAACAGCGTCAACTCCAGCCAACCCTTCAGAAGGTTTCATCAAGAGTGTTGCTAAAGTTTTAAAGTTAGCAGGTGTTGATCCAAGTTTAGTAGAAGTTGTTTTACATGGATCAACTGTCGTTACAAACGCAATACTAGAAAATAAAAGTGCAAAAACAGCACTAATCACCACTAAAGGATTTCGACACGTTTTAGAAATTGGTCGAGCGGAAATTCCAAGAGAGTCTAATCTTTATGGATGGGTTAAGCCAAATCGTCCTATCAAACCTCGTGATATTTTTGAAGTTCCAGAGAGAATTCGTTATGATGGAACTGTATCTTTACCTTTAGACATCAGTAATTTAAATAAAATAGTTAAAGTGATACGTGGAGATAATTATGATGCTGTTGCCATTTCACTTATGCACTCATACGCAAATCCCTCACATGAAAAGCAGTTAGGAAAAGAGTTAAGAAAGCTGTTACCAGATATAGAAATTTCACTTTCTTTTGAAGTTCTTCCTATTTTTAGGGAGTATGAGAGAGCGATGGCAACTATTATAAATGCGTCTGTCCAACCGATTGTCGGCTCTTATATGAAGAAGTTAAAAGCTGAGCTTAAGAGTTTAGAGATTAATGCGCCTTTATTTATCATGAAGTCAAATGGAGGTATTTTCACTCCTAAAGAAGCTGCTAAATTTGGAGTTCATATGGCGCTATCAGGGCCTGCTTCAGGTATGAGTGGCGCGGCATATACGGGTTCAATAGCGGGTCACAAAAACCTTATTACGATCGATATGGGAGGAACTAGTGCAGACGTCGCTTTGGTTAAAGATGGCTTGTTGCAAACTAGCACGGGTGCTCGCATTAACAATCAACCTTTAGCCCTACCTATAATCGACATTCATACAATTGGAGCTGGGGGTGGATCTATTGCATCTGTTGCAAAAAATGGTGCTATATTAGTTGGACCAGAAAGTGCAGGAGCAACACCAGGTCCAGCAGCATACAATCTGGGTGGCACTCGTCCAACAGTAACAGACGCTAATTTAATACTAGGTAGAATTCCTCCTCACCTCTTAGGTGGGACTGTGCCTTTAGACGAAAATGCTGCTTACAAAGCAATTGATGAGTTTATAGCTAAACCACTGGGCACAAACGTAATTGAGGCCAGCTTAGGAATAATTAAAATCGTTAATGAAACTATGCATGGAGCGTTAAAACTTATGTCTGTTGAGCGTGGATTAAACCCAGCAGACTTTGTGTTGACTGCCTTTGGTGGGGCGGGTCCGGTTCACGGTGGCGATTTGATGAGATTACTTTCTGCTAGCGGTTTACTAATTCCAAGGTACCCAGGTATCTTATGTGCAAATGGGCTGCTTACGACCGACTTGAAATATGATTTTGCATTAACAAAGCTACAACGAGCTAAAAATTATGATTACAATGCAATGAACTTGGTCTTTGAGGATTTAGAGAAAAGTGCCCAACTTCGTCTATCGGAAGATCGTGTTTCATTGGATCGAAGAGTAATAAATCGTGCAGTAGACTTAAGATATGCAGGGCAGGGAACAGAGCTAACTGTTAACTTTCCTCCAGGCTTGGTTACTAAAGAAACCACTCAAGTAGCAGTAAAAGAGTTTCATGACTTGCATAAACAATTGTACACTTTTTCAGATGACAGCTCTCCAGTTGAGATAATAAATTTACGAGTTCAAGCCTTAGGGAAATCAGATTATATTGGCCCACCATCAATTATGAAATCAGACAACATCGAGCCACAAAGTAAATCTGTCAGGCGAGTTGTAATCGATCAAACTGGATATGAAAATGTACCTGTTTTTGATAGGGACTCTCTTTTAGATGGTCATGAAATTTTGGGGCCGGCAATAATTGATCAACTGGATTCAACGACTTTGATACTCAGGGATCAGAAACTTAAAGTAGATATGTTTGGAAACTTACTAATTAGGGAGTGTGCTAATGAGTAATTCGGGCACCCAAATAACCGTTAAGGCAAGTGATAGAATAGTCTTTGAGCTTATAAAAGGAGGGCTAACAGCAGCACGAAGGGAAATGGAAGCCGTTATTACACGTACCTCTATGTCACCTTTTATCAGAGAGAAAAAAGATTTCTTCACTGCAATCCTTAATCGTGATGGAGAGTTAGTAGTTTCTACGAGCTTAACATTGGCCGGCAACCTATTAGACTCTGTACTAGAAGTTTATCCAATCGATACTATGATTGATGGTGATGTTTACTGGTATAATGATCCATACTTCACAAAGGGAGCTGTAAGCCACTTACCAGATATGGTTTTCATTACACCGGTTTTTTCTGATGAAAGACTTGTAGCTTTTGTTGAGTGTTGGGGCCACTTATGGGACATTGGTGGCGCGGTTCCGGGATCCATAAGCCCAACAGCAACCTCCGTATTCCAAGAGGGAATAATGATCCCACCCGTAAGAATTATTCGAAACGGAATTCGAAATGAAGAAGTCTTTCGGATTTTCATTCAAAATACAAGATTTCCAGATTTGTTAGAGGGAGATTTAAACAGTATAATGGCAGCCTGTGATCTTGGTAAGCACAGGGTTGAAGCAATTATTACACGACATGGATCGACTGCTTTAGAACAAGCTTTTGAAGAAATTATTCAGCAAACACAATTTGCAATTGAATCAGAAATTTCAAACAGGATCCCTGAAGGAGAATGGTTTTTCAGAGATCGTATTGATAGTGATGCAGTTACGGATGATAGTTATTTTATAGATTTAGCTATGACTCATAAAAATGGCCACCTTAGTTTAGATTTTTCTCAAACAGAGAAACAAGCAACAGGTCCAATTAACTTTGTTATGCACGACAGCGTACCTAAATTTATGCTCGGTTTATTCTTAACACAGCACGACCCAAACGTTGGAATGAATGCCGGTTTTCAGCGTGCAATAAGAAATGTGAAGACGCGTTCTGGAAGCCTTTTAAATCCAATTTCTCCAGCACCATTGGGACTGAGATCGCATTCAATGTTTCGTGTTAACTCTTGTTTATTTGGAGCCTTGGCGCAGGCTACTGGTGGGAAATCTTCTGCTGCCTCACCAGTTTATGTCTTGTATTACCTACGAGGAAAGTCTGCTAATGGCGGAGAAGAACTTTGCATTGAAGGGCTGTCAGTTGGATATGGTGCACGAAGTTTTGCAGATGGCTTAGACGCAGTCTATTATGTGGCGCAAGAGAATTATCCGATTGAGTTTGCTGAAATGGAATTTGGGATAGAGATCGAAAGCTTCTCTTTCCATAAGGACTCTGGTGGGCCTGGGCAGTATCGCGGGGGATGCGGTATCGTCCGAGATGTGAGAGTCTTACTTGATGAAATGACACTGGGAATTAGGATCGATAACTGTAAATATCCAGCATTTGGCGTTAACGGCGGCTTATCTGGTGGGGAGGGTAAAGTGATAATAAATCCAGACACTTCAAAACCTGATGAGTTGAATCCCCTTAGTGATGGCAATAAATTAAAGTATGGTGATCTTGTTCGAATTATCACACCCGGTGGCGGGGGCTGGGGATCTCCTTACGATCGGAAAGCATCAGACGTCTTAAATGACGTTCTGGATGGTAAAGTCTCACCAGAAAGTGCCGTAAAAGATTATGGTGTTGTTCTGACAAAAGATCAAAGACAGGTTAATGAAACGGAAACTGCAAAGAAAAGAAAAACTGTTTTAAAATCAAAAAAAATGTTCCATCGAAGAGATTTTTATAATGCCATTGAAGACCGAGAAGATACTTATAAAAGCTAATCTGGGATCTCAGACCATTCAGAACCATTAATTTCTACTTCAGTGTAATTTTTTAATCTTTCGAAGTGAACTTCTTTGTCTTCTTCAAACAGGTCAGCCGCAATACTTCTTGCCAACCTTTGAGCACCTTCTGAACTATGTGGAATATCATTAGCTAAGTTCCCTAATGATAATTGAGCAGCATGATTAAAGCATCGTATATTTCCTAGTATCGTATTTTTTGAGGGGTCGATTGATTTAAGCTGAAAGTTTTCGCCAAGATAGGGAAAACTTAACAATTCGTTTGTTGTGGTATTTTCATTTGATACCTCTTTGAGAACATCGCGCCATAACAAAATATCTTTTGAAAGTTTTTTCAACTCTGGTACTTCATTTAGATCGATTTCGAAGCCTGTGCCCAAAATAATGAAATCGGCAGAAGTATCTGTCTTTACTTTGCCATTTGAGATTGTTAATTTTAAATTTGATTTTGTCTTTTTAACGCTTTCGATTTCACTTCCCAGCATTAGCTTTATATTCAATTTACTAACTCTTTCTACGGTATGCTTTGGAGGAGCGATCCGTTGATTTTGAATGTGAGTTATCCAGTCGAGTTTTTCTGAATCGCCTAGTGAATAAAAGCCTTCTGCAAATCCAGGATATACAGTTTGCTTCATTTTGTTTAGTAATGGCATTTTTGGAGATCTTGCCACGACGGTAACAGCAGCTCCAGCTTCAGCTGCACAAGCAGCATTATCAAGCGCGGACGCGGCAACTCCCACTACGACAACAGCCTTACCTTTAAATGAGGAGAAGTTAATTTTTGAAGATGAGTGAAAGACTTTAGTTGATGCTAAGCCCTTTAGTAGTTTTGGCACTCTCGGTTGTGCCAACCCCTCTCTTCCATTTGCGAGGACTATATAGCGAGTATAAATTCGATCAGAAAAATTTTTAACGTTATTTTTAAATGGGTTATTTGTGTTAATTAAATCAACACTGTAATAGTTAATAAGGTCAGAATTTATATTTTTTTTATTAGCTCCAATTTCAATATTAGTAACCCTGGTATCGTGCTCAATCTTTGAGCCAGTTACTTTTTCAAACCACCTAAGGTAAGTTGCCCAGTCCTCACGCTTTATGAACCCAACATCCTCCCATCTATCTTCACTATTTATGGCTTCCCACCAGGCTCTGTAGGTTAGATTTGGAATATTTAAGCTTGGTCCAGTTAAGTGTTTTGGTGATCTCAAGTATTCCATTCTAGCAAAGTTTAACCATGGTCCAGTCCGCCCTAATGGCTGTTGATCAACTTGTCTGATATTTTGAATACCCTGTGCACGTAAAGCAAATGAGGCTGCTAAACCGTTCATACCTCCACCAATTACAAGAACGTCAATTAAAGGTAGTTTGTCTGGTCCTAAAGTCGTTGGAACCCAGTTTTTAATTGGGTAGTTCAATTTAGCAAAGTCTTTTTTTAATAATTTTTCATGGTTTTTAATTTTGCTCTTGTTATTAAGTACCAATTTTTGTCTCCAAGGTTAAAGAAAAAAATATAACGGCTATATGAGCTTTGCCATAGTCATTTATATATTTTATACATTTATTGATTTACTTTCCTTATAGTTATAATAAGAAAATATACACAAAATATATATATTAGGATTTTTTATGTCAGTAGGCCTTTTTGATAAAATTACGATGGGAAGTTTAACACTAGAAAATCGGATAAATGTTGCTCCAATGTGTCAGTACTCAGCACTTTCAGGAACAATGAACGATTGGCATTTAGTAAATTTAGGACAATTTGCAATTGGTGGGCCAGGCCTTATTACAATTGAGGCGACTGCTGTAGAAGCGGCTGGTAGGATAACCCATGGGTGTACCGGTCTTTATTCAGATGAAAATGAAAAAGAAATGCAGAGGATCATAAAGTTTTGTAAAAGTGTAGGCCATAGTAAAGTCGCAATACAACTTGGGCACGCAGGTAGAAAAGCATCTTCTCAACGCCCCTGGGAAGGGGGAAACTCCTTAAACAAAGAGGATAGCTGGCTAACCTATAGTTCCTCATCAAATGCATTTTCTGAAGGGTGGCATACACCAGTAGAATTAGATGAATTAGGTTTAAAGCGGGTAAAAGGTAAGTTTGTTGAAGCAACACTGAGATCTGTTAGGATGGGAGTAGATGCTGTTGAGCTACATTCTGCACATGGATATCTACTTCATCAATTTCTTTCCCCTATATGTAATGAAAGAACAGATTCATATGGAGGATCCTTTGATAATCGTATTAGGTATCCATTAGAGATTTTGGAAGCTGTAAAAGAGGTTTTACCAAGTGAAATTCCACTTATTATGAGAGTGTCAGCCACGGACTGGGTAGATGGAGGTTGGGATCTTGATCAAACCACTAAATTTAGTAAATTATTAATTGAGAGTGGATGCGATTCCATCCACGTGTCAAGCGGAGGAATTTCTACTAAACAAAAAATACCTCTTGGGAACGCATATCAAACTAGCATGGCAGCTCATATTCGAAAAGAAACTGGTGCTCAAGTTATTGCTGTTGGTATGATTACTGAACCCATTCAGGCTGATTCTATAATTAGAACTGGTCAAGCTGATATGGTTGCCCTTGCAAAGGAGTTCCTTAGGGATCCACGCTGGACTTGGAAAGCAGCAAAAGCCCTCAATGCTTCCTCCTCTATACCACCGCAATATCAAAGGGCTGAGCGTTTTTCTTAATACTTAGAAATGTTTTTAACATTATTGTGCTCTTCACCCATACGCCAATAAACTTCAGTTACGATTCTTATACCTTCGCGCATTAATGGCTTAATTATATGTTCATTCGGTGCATGTTGGGAGCATCCTGCATAGCTTAATGGCAACCACACAATTGGAATCTTTAGATCGTATTGGATTACTTCAGTCATATTGGACCCTGCTGAATTTGGAAGTATTCCACATTCTAAGTCAGTAGAATTTGACACTATGGATCGGACCCACTGCGCAAATAAATGATCTGGATCTGTTCTAGTAGCTTCAAAAGAAATGCTGTTAGACTCTAATGGTTTACAAATCTCTACCTGTTCAAAGTTATTTTTATCTAAATGCTCTCGAATAATAGGTATAATGTCGTTCAGTTTTGTTCCTATAACAAAACGTACTTGGCACGCCGCTATAGCTTTTGGTGGCACTGCATTTACTGGATTAAGTGCATTTCCAGAACTAAAACTTAACACTTCGAAAGTATTACTAGCGGTTACTTTTTCAATAATTGTTCGGTTTATTGGGCCCCAATCTTTATTAATTATAGGAGAATTTGGCCCTCCATCTCTTGAAATACCTATAAGGGCATTTCTGACAGATTTAGGAATATTTTTTTGAATAAGAGAATCTACTTTTAGTACACCTTTGCCATCAATAATGCTTGCTATTGCATTAGCTAAAACGATAGCAGGGTTAGCTAATAATCCACCCCAATTCCCTGAGTGATGACCACCTTGTCTCAAGTCACAACTTAAATCAAAATTAATAACACCTCGGTTTCCAAGCGTTATATTTGGACGATTGTATTCAGTTCTGGGTCCATCAGAGGCAAAAAAAACATCAGCAGAAAATTTCTCTAAGTTTTTCTGAACTAAATTTCTAAAACCAAGTGATCCATTCTCTTCTCCCATTTCAATTATAAAACGGTGGTTAAAGCCTAACTTTCCACGAGTATTAAGAATGGCCTTAATGGCGCTGATGTGTGCAAGGTGTTGGCCTTTGTTATCTGCTGTTCCACGACCATAGATTTTATCACCCTCAAAGCTTAACATCCAAGGGTTTCTATGATTACTCCATTGAGAATCCTGTCCATGAATAACATCTCCATGGCCATAACCTAAAACAGTAAGAGAAGATTCTTCATTACGTTCTGCTAACAAAATTGGGCCAAGCCCTGTAATTGGATTTTCAAATATTTCTAATGAGTAACCTAACTCTTCAAATAAAGGACCTACTCCATTTGAGACATAATCATATAAGATTGAAGTACTTTCAGGTAGTTGGCTTTCAGTTCTAAAAGATACTAAGTTAGAAAGTTTTGAAAAGTATCCGTTTGGGGACTCATAGTCCCGTGTTGCTGTAAGTAATGCATCTTCTAAACTACCTTTACAATTTGTCACATTTTAGGCTTCCCAAGATCCCAGTAGAGCCCAGCCATAAGGCTAAGGGCTTGCCTACATACTGGGAGGATAATGTGTTCGTCTGGGGCGTGTTGTGAGCACCCTGAATAGGAGTGAGGCACCCAAATTGCTGGAAGGCCTAATAAGTCAGTAAAGAGATCGTTGCAGATTGATCCACCCATCTGCGGGATGATGGCTGGATCAACTCCACAGGTCTCTTTTAATGACTGTCTAACTTCTGAAACCCATGGATTAGTAATTTCGGTTCTACTTGCCAAATAACCTCCCTGATTTTCTAGAGGAGGTTGTTCGATTTTAACATTAGAAAAGCCCATTTCGTCTAAGTGGCGCCTAAGGGAAGGAAGAACTTGGTCTACCTTTGTTCCAGCAATATACCTAAGTTGACAGTGTGCCCGAGAGTTTGGTGCTATTGCATTTATAGGGTTTTGAGGATTTCCAGCTGTCATGGCTAAAACAGTAAAAGAGTTCCATGCAAAGACATTCTCAGCAGAGCTAAATGAGGGTTCTCCCCAGTTAGAGTCAGGGATTGGGCCATCTTTTCCAGCATCAAGTTTTATATCTCTAAGTAAATCTCGAACTTCAGTGGACGGCATTTCTGGTCGCCATTCAGGAATTTTAATTTCTCCTGTTGAAGTCGTTATACACGATATCGCCTGAGATAATATAATTCCTGGGTCTGGAAGTGCGCCTCCCCAGTTCCCTGAATGATGCCCTCCTTCTCGTAAGTTACAAGTGAGATCAAAATTTAATGCACCTCTTGCACCCAGTGAAATAGTTGGCCAATCTTGACGCACCCTGGGTCCATCGGAGGCAATAAATACATCTGCAGAAAATGCAGAAAGATCTGATGATATAACTTCTCGTAAACCTTTAGAGCCATTTTCTTCAGAAGTTTCTATTATAAATTTTGCGTTAAACCCTAAGTTACCTCTTATGGATAAAAGTGAACGAAGAGCAGACATATTTATCCAGTGTTGGCTTTTGTTATCAGCTGTTCCACGACCATAAAGTAGATCACCAACTTGTGTTGCTTTCCAAGGTCCGTTACCCTTTGTCCAAGATTCATCAAAACCTAATATTACATCACCATGTCCATACCCTAAAACTGTTGGTAAGTCTGGGCCCTCTATCCGCGTTGCTAATAAAATAGGGCCAGCATTTAGAATCGGATTTTCGTATATTTTTGTCTTAAACCCCATTGATTCAAAGGCAGGCACCATGGAAAAATTTAAATATCTTAAACAGTGCTTAACACCTGTTTTAACCTGACTTTCAGTAGGTATTTCGATTAGCTTACTAAGATCGTTTTTAAAGCTCCCATTGTCAAAGTAATCTAGGGAGTGCTCTATCGTTGCTTCTCTTGTCATTTTTTCTCATTTTCATTTAAATTAACAGAAAGTTAGTTAAGTGAACATAAATTTCTATCTTAAAAATAGTAGTTTTTTGTATTCCTATGTCAATGCTTTCATAAATTTGTTACATTAATCAATATATTATTAATATATTTATATAGTGAGTTTAAGTGTGGATAAAATTGATCAAAATATTCTTGATGGTTTGAGATCGTGGGTTGAATGTGAAAGCCCAACTTCAGACGCTGAAGCAGTGAACCGTATGATGACACTAGCTGAGACTGACTGGAGTAGTATTGGCTTTGATGTCGCACGAATCCCAGGCAGGGATGGATATGGAGATCATCTATCCATAAAATCGAACTGGGGTCAGGAAAACAGTTTAAGTAACACAGGGATATTAATTCTAACTCACCTAGATACTGTTCATCCGCATGGTAGCTTTGGAGAGAATAATTTTGTTATAGATGGCGATAGAGTAACTGGACCCGGAATTCTTGATATGAAAGGGGGAGCGTACATAGCTTACCAGGCACTTAAATTAATCGTGAATAGTACAGAAAAACCATCACTTCCTATCCATATACTATGTACCTCTGATGAAGAAGTCGGCAGTCCAACTTCAAGATCTTTAATCGAGGATGCTGGAAAATCAGCAAAGTATATACTTGTAACTGAGCCGGCTAGAGATGGGGGAAAAATTGTTATAAGTCGACGTGGTGTTGGCCGTTACAAGATTGTAACTCGAGGGTTAGCGGCTCACTCTGGAGTCAATCATAAAGACGGAAGTAGTGCTATTCGAGAAATGGCAGATCAGATTCTAAAAATTGAAAATATGACAGATTATGAACGAGGCGTTACACTCAATGTTGGTAAAATTAGTGGGGGTACAGCGGATAACACCATTCCAGATTATTGTGAAGCTACAGTAGATTTAAGGGTAGAGAGTACGCAGTTAGCAAATGAAATTGATAGTAAGTTAAGGGATTTAAAACCTGTTCAAGAAAACACACAGGTCTTAATAGAAGGTAATATGAATAGGCCTCCTTTTTCTCAAACAAAAGAAAGTCGAGATTTGTTTGACAAGGCGAGTGTAATTGCTACTGAAGTTGGTTTTGAATTGGTTGGAATGCATACAGGTGGAGGGAGTGATGGTAGTTTTCTTGCCGAGAAAATACCCACTTTAGATGGGCTTGGTGTTGATGGAGTTGGTCCTCATACATTATCTGAGTATTTAAAGATTTCGTCCCTTCAACCCAGAATGAATTTATTACGAAGGTTAATTTTAAATCTTACTTAACTAAAATTATATTAGATGGCTCTGCTGGTAGTTTTCTGACTAATTAATGAGCATTGGTTAAGTTAAATTTAGTCACGAAAAAAGATAAGAACTTTTAAAATCCTACCGCCATTCCGTCCCCGGAAGGATCTGCTCCTCCATCTAATTTTCCATTACTTAAACGAATAGTTTGTAGCGTTGGCATCATGTAGCTGTATGGATGACGCTTGGTGGCATAACCATTTTTTTGAAGTTCTGCTTCAGTGGATCGCAAAATTCTATTTGTTAGCTCAATTGTATTTGAGGTGGTCGTGAAACGTGGAGCTGATACTGCCTCTTGAGCATTCATATCAAAGTCCAATACGTTTAAAATCGCCTGAAGATTACCCATTGTAATCGTTGTTCCTCCAGGGGAACCGACCAATAATAGAGGTTTTGAATTTTTAAATACAATTGTTGGAGATAAAGCGGTAAAACGCGCTTTTCCAGGTTCCAAGGAGCCTGACCTTCCGGGTCGCGGATCAAAGACCATCATACAGTTATTATACATAAAACCCAGGCCATCGGTAACAACGCCGCTAGATGAACCTAAAGAATGGGTCATTGTTACACAATTTCCAAATCTGTCGGCTACGCAAATGTGAGTGGTTTCTTTAGGGTCAGCACCAGTGTTTAATCTGGGAACGAAAGTTTTTTCACCACGCTTAATTTTGTTTGCCATTTGCAATGAATACTCATCAGACAAAAAAACCTCGAATGGAATATCGAAAAACTTTGGATCACCCATTCTTGTATCTTTCTCGACCGTGGCGATTTTCATAGCTTCAGAAACGCTTGTTATATATTCAGCTGAATTGTGCCCCATGGACTTTAAGTCAAAATGCTCAAGAATTTTTAGCATAATAATAATGACCAATCCCCCCCCCCGGCGGTTGGTTAGTTGAAATTTCGAACCCCCTATAAGTAATGGTTAGAGGTTCAGTTTCGATTGCTTGGCATTTTTTTAGATCTTCTAGTCTTATCAATCCGCCATTAGCTTCCATATCGTCCACGATCTTTTTTGCTAATACCCCATCATAAAAATCATCAACACCGTATTTTGCAATATGCCGATATGTGTTAGCCATATCCGGATTTTTTAATATCTCACCAATATTATAAAGTGATCCGTCAGGTTTGGTATATATTTTCGCGGTCGCAGCATCCTCTGTCATACCTCGTATTCTCGCGATCCGTCCAGCGACATCGGGCCTTGTCCAAAAATTATGAACGTGAGGTCTTACGGCAAACCCTTCCTCACAGTAATTAATAGCTGGCTTTAATGCTTCAGACATAGAAATAGTACCAAATTGTTTTAAAATATCGTCAAATGCTTTCAATGTCATTGGTGTCGTCATGCATTGATATCCAATCTCGTTTACTTGCCCCCGTAATAGAAAACCAAAACCATCATCACATTCACCTTCGATTAAATCCTCCCACATATTTGATTTTGTTGCCAAGGGTGCGCGGCCATGGAAGTCAATAATTTTATGAGTACCATCGACCAGATAGATATGACATGAGCCAAATCCTGCAATACCACACATTTGTGGATCAACAGCTGTTTGGACAAGGCCAGCACTTATGGCGGCGTCTATGACATTGCCGCCACCTTTCAAAGTTTCTAAACCAGATTCTACAGCTTCGGGTTGTGGTGCTGAAATCATATATTTAAGCATGGAAACTCCTTTTAAAAAACGGTTAATATTGGATGGCCGATATTATGTTTTTAACATTATATTTCTATTAATGTTAGTACCCTATTTTAAAGTTATAGTCTGGTTGAAAAAGTTCTTGTACTTGTTGTCGATTATATTTTGAATAAAGTGTCAGCATTACGATTTTCACTATTATACTTCTTTTGACGATTGTCATGAGATTAAATGATTAATGAAACTACCCTCTCCTCCCCACTTTCGCCCCGTCTACGAAATTGAGTATCCACCATCGATTGGCAAAACGACGCCAGTCACATAGCTGGCCTCGTCTGACACAAGAAAACGGATGACATTGGCGACTTCCGGCGGCTCAGCTCAGAACTCGCAGTTAAGAAGGCAAATAAGCCCGGCAGATTACCCGCCAGACAAGCGCTTTAGCTCAGATTAATAAAAAAAAAAGGATTTAACATGACCAATACACCGTAAGTTTGTGAAAACTCTATGTCATGGCCAACTTCATAAAAAAAACTCACCTTATCCACCGTCCTATCGATATATGCGGCACCCCCCCTACGCCTGATAAAGGGGCAATAAATGCGCAAGTCGCGCACGCACGCGCGGGAACATAGGAATCACAAAAAGCGACAAGGTCGCGGGCGGGCGGGAGCGTTGCAAATGTGGTGCTCTATTTTGGAACCCATTTGGAACCCCAAAAACAAAAAGCCCAGCGTGATTTTCCCTAAGCCTTTGATTTTTTGGTGCCTCCAGGGAGACTCGAACTCCCGACCCACTGATTACAAATTAGTTACTCTACCAGTGGAAATGGTACATCTACCATTTTCTAAAGGTAAAGTTTCAATAAAAGCGGCAATGAACGCAGCAATTTCTTATTTTCCACTGACATTGATCTCTTCTAATACAGGTATAGCTTATTGTTTTAATTTATTATTATTTGGTTGCGGGGGTAGGATTTGAACCTACGACCTTCAGGTTATGAGCCTGACGAGCTACCGGGCTGCTCCACCCCGCGTCAAGTTATTATAATAAAACTGCTGTAGCTGAAAGGCTTGGCAGCGACTTACTCTCCCACACCTTAAGATGCAGTACCATCAGCGCTGAGGGTTTTAACGGCCGAGTTCGGAATGGAATCGGGTGTTGACCCCTCGCCATAACCACCAAGCCATTCAGCTACAGCAGTATATTAAATGAAAAGATCTCAAGTTCTTGCTCCATATAAGCAGCACTAGACGCTGCCTTCGCATACGGCCGATCAAGCCGATCGAACTATTAGTACCAGTTAGCTTCACACATTACTGCGCTTCCACATCTGGCCTATCAACGTGGTAGTCTTCCACGGTTCTCAGCGAATCCTGGTTTCGAGGGGGGCTTCCCGCTTAGATGCTTTCAGCGGTTATCCCTTCCGCACATGGCTACCCGGCGGTGCAGCTGGCGCTACAACCGGTACACTAGTGGTGCGTCCATCCCGGTCCTCTCGTACTAGGGACAGCTCCTCTCAAGATTCGTACACCCACGGCAGATAGGGACCGAACTGTCTCACGACGTTCTAAACCCAGCTCACGTACCACTTTAATTGGCGAACAGCCAAACCCTTGGGACCTGCTCCAGCCCCAGGATGTGATGAGCCGACATCGAGGTGCCAAACACCCCCGTCGATGTGGACTCTTGGGGGGTATCAGCCTGTTATCCCCGGCGTACCTTTTATCCGTTGAGCGATGGCCCTTCCACTCAGAACCACCGGATCACTATGACCGACTTTCGTCTCTGCTCGACTTGTCAGTCTCGCAGTCAGGCAGGCTTATGCCATTGCACTCTTCAGCTGATGTCCGACCAGCTTGAGCCTACCTTCGCGCGCCTCCGTTACTCTTTAGGAGGCGACCGCCCCAGTCAAACTACCCACCATACAGGGTCCCGGACCAGGCTTCACTGGCCGCGGTTAGACAACAGAAGGAAAAAGGGCGGTATTTCACTGGTCAACTCCACCACGACTGGCGCCATGGTTTCAAAGTCTCCCGCCTATTCTACACATTTTCATTCTGATGCCACTGTAAAGTTGTAGTAAAGGTGCACGGGGTCTTTCCGTCTGACCGCGGGTACCCCGCATCTTCACGGGGAATTCAATTTCGCTGAGTCGATGTTGGAGACAGCGGGGAAGTCGTTACGCCATTCGTGCAGGTCGGAACTTACCCGACAAGGAATTTCGCTACCTTAGGACCGTTATAGTTACGGCCGCCGTTTACTGGGGCTTCAATTCGAAGCTTGCACCTCTCCTCTTAACCTTCCAGCACCGGGCAGGCGTCAGACCCTATACGTCGTGTTATCCACTTCGCAGAGCCCTGTGTTTTTAATAAACAGTCGCCACCCCCTAGTCTGTGCCACCTCTGAAAAGTTGCCTTAACAGAGGCCATCCTTCTCCCGAAGTTACGGATGTAATTTGCCGAGTTCCTTCAACATCGTTCTCTCAAGCGCCTTGGTATGCTCTACCTGCCTACCTGTGTTGGTTTCGGGTACGGTCTTAATGGCAGGGCTATTTCCTGGAACACCTTCACTGCCTTTATCAATCCAATAAGAAAAGACAATTTACGGTATTCGTCACCACTGCCAGGTCACGGAATATTAACCGTGTTCCCATCGACTACGGCTTTCGCCCTCGTCTTAGGGGCCGACTCACCCTGCGTTGATTAGCATTGCGCAGGAACCCTTAGGCTTTCGGCGAGAGTGTTTCTCACACTCTTTATCGCTACTCATGTCAGCATTCTCACTTCCGATATCTCCATTGTGTCTCGCGACACAACTTCACAGACTTACGGAACGCTCCGCTACCACATACGTAAACGTATGTCCACAGCTTCGGTGTATGGTTTAAGCCCCGTTACATCTTCGGCGCAGGCCGGCTTATCTAGACCAGTGAGCTGTTACGCTATCTTTAAAGGATGGCTGCTTCTAAGCCAACCTCCTGGCTGTCTTGGCCTTCCCACATCCTTTCCCACTTAACCATAACTTGGGGACCTTAGCTGGTGGTCTGGGCTGTTTCCCTTTCGACTATGGACCTTAGCACCCATAGTCTGTCTGCCAGACTATACTTACAGGTATTCGGAGTTTGGTTAGGTTTGGTAAGGCTCGCGCCCCCCTAGCCCATCCAGTGCTCTACCCCCTGCGGTAAACATCTGACGCACTACCTAAATAGTTTTCGCGGAGAACCAGCTATCTCCGGGTTTGATTGGCCTTTCACCCCTAGCCACAGGTCATCCCCCCATTTTTCAACATAGGTGGGTTCGGTCCTCCAATGCGTGTTACCGCATCTTCAACCTGCCCATGGCTAGATCACCCGGTTTCGGGTCTACTCCATCGAACTGCACGCCCTATTCAGACTCGCTTTCGCTGCGCCTACACCTAACGGCTTAAGCTTGCTCAATAAAGTAACTCGCTGACCCATTATACAAAAGGTACGCTGTCACCACTTAATGTGGCTCCAACTGATTGTAAGCATTCGGTTTCAGGTCTGTTTCACTCCCCTAATAGGGGTTCTTTTCACCTTTCCCTCACGGTACTTGTTCGCTATCGGTCGTTGAGGAGTACTTAGGCTTGGAGGGTGGTCCCCCCATGTTCAGACAGGATTTCACGTGTCCCGCCCTACTCGAGGATCAAATCTGAGCATTACCTATACGGGGCTATCACCTTCTATGGCCTGCCTTTCCAGACAGTTTTAGTTCTCTCAGTTATGATCACTGGCCTGGTCCACTTTCGCTCGTCACTACTCGCGGAGTCTCGGTTGATGTCCTTTCCTCCGGTTACTTAGATATTTCAGTTCACCGGGTTTGCTTCCCTTGCGGGATGGCCCTACGGGCCGGGTTTCCCCATTCGGAAATCTGCGGATCAAAGGCTATTCGCGCCTCCCCACAGCTTATCGCAGCGTATTACGTCCTTCATCGCCTCTCAACGCCAAGGCATCCACCAAATGCCCTTAAGACGCTTGATCGCACCGTATACGAAGGCAGCATCTAAAAATACTACCAATACACGGAACGCAAGCAAAGCATATGAATGCGGTCAAGCTTCATATGCAAATGTTCTTGAGATCTATTCACTAACTTTATCAAACAGCTGTCAAAAAAAATTGACAAATTCACTCCAATATATACTTAAATCGCAGTCTTGTGCGCAATTTTGGTAGGCACGGGCAGATTTGAACTGCCGACCTCACGATTATCAGTCGTGCGCTCTAACCAACTGAGCTACGCGCCTGCATATATATCGGAAGGAATTCATGGATGGTGATGCAATATCCACCTGAAACATCCTTAGAAAGGAGGTGATCCAGCCGCAGGTTCCCCTACGGCTACCTTGTTACGACTTCACCCTAGTCGCTGACCCTACCGTGGTCGGTTGCTTCCTAAAAGGTTAGCGCACCGCCTTCGGGTAGAACCAACTCCCATGGTGTGACGGGCGGTGTGTACAAGGCCCGGGAACGTATTCACCGCGGCATGCTGATCCACGATTACTAGCGATTCCAACTTCATGCACTCGAGTTGCAGAGTGCAATCCGAACTGAGACGGTTTTTGGGGATTTGCTCAAGGTTGCCCTATTGCATCCCGTTGTCACCGCCATTGTAGCACGTGTGTAGCCCAGCCCATAAGGGCCATGAGGACTTGACGTCATCCTCGCCTTCCTCCTAGTCATCCCAGGCAGTTTCTCCAAAGTGCTCGCCCTAGGCGTTAGCAACTGAAGATGAGGGTTGCGCTCGTTGCGGGACTTAACCCAACATCTCACGACACGAGCTGACGACAGCCATGCAGCACCTGTGTGGTAGCCAGCCGAACTGAAGGAAATTGTCTCCAAAATCCATACTACCCATGTCAAGGGCTGGTAAGGTTCTTCGCGTTGCCTCGAATTAAACCACATGCTCCACCGCTTGTGCGGGCCCCCGTCAATTCCTTTGAGTTTTAGCCTTGCGGCCGTACTTCCCAGGCGGTCTGCTTAATGCGTTAGCGGCGGCACCGAGAGGTAACCTCCCGACACCTAGCAGACATCGTTTACGGCGTGGACTACCAGGGTATCTAATCCTGTTTGCTCCCCACGCTTTCGCGCCTCAGCGTCAGAACCGAGCCAGATAGTCGCTTTCGCCACTGGTGTTCTTTCCAATATCTACGAATTTCACCTCTACACTGGAAATTCCACTATCCTCTCTCGGTCTCTAGTCTATTAGTATTGGACGCAATTCCTGGGTTGAGCCCAGGGCTTTCACGCCCAACTAGATAGACCGCCTACGCGCCCTTTACGCCCAGTTATTCCGAACAACGCTCGCCCCCTTCGTATTACCGCGGCTGCTGGCACGAAGTTAGCCGGGGCTTCTTCTACGGTTACCGTCATCATCGTCACCGTTGAAAGTGCTTTACAACCCTAGGGCCTTCATCACACACGCGGCATTGCTGGATCAGGGTTGCCCCCATTGTCCAATATTCCCCACTGCTGCCTCCCGTAGGAGTCTGGGCCGTGTCTCAGTCCCAGTGTGGCTGATCATCCTCTCAGACCAACTACAGATCGTAGCCTTGGTAGGCCATTACCCCACCAACAAGCTAATCTGACGCGGGCCCCTCTTTAGGCGGCGGACCTTTCTCCCGGAGGAGATATACGGTATTAGCGTCCGTTTCCAGACGTTATTCCGTACCTAAAGGCAGGTTCCCACGTGTTACTCACCCGTGCGCCACTAGATCCGAAGATCTCGTTCGACTTGCATGTGTTAAGCATGCCGCCAGCGTTCGTTCTGAGCCAGGATCAAACTCTTAAGTTAAACGGCCTCGCTATAAATAACGAGGTTTATTATTTCTGCACAAGATCCTTGTCACATTTACATGTAAATTACATGTGAACTGGCGTGGATCCATAAACAGATAGTTGTTGTCTCAGACGACAATACACCACCTTTATGCATTGCAGTAAATCCTTTAATAGGGTGTTTACGCATTCCAAATCCAGAGCTTAATCGTGCACCATTTATAGGGGTCCGCATTAACGCCTTTCTTGCACTTTGACCAGTCTTGTCAAAATAACCATAAATTCCATCTTTATTAACATATCTAAAATACTCTAATTTTTCCCCAGAAACATCTAATTGAGCATAAGATATTTTTTCTAAACCCAATCTTTTATTATCTAAAGTGTCGAAGGATTGGTGAAATAGAATTTTAAATTTGTCACCAGGTTGAATTTGCCTTTGGAAATCAACTGAATAGCCCATAAGTTGAACAAATTCCATCAGAACATCCTCTGGCAGTCCAACTTCCTGAGCTGATAAATATAAGCTAGATTTAATTTCACCAGAAATCAATAATGTTTCATTTCTAATGGGGCGGGTTGCTTTAAATGCTACCCAGTTTAAATCTTTATCAAGAATAGCGTACAAATTGAAATCTTTTGAAATCTTAAAAGTAAAGGCTCCAGTTTTGTTGTTTTCAGGTGACAAAACTTTTACTTCAAGACCAACAGGCAATTTTCTTAAATCTGTGATATTTTCTATCGCAAGAACAGCTTTATAAGCTTGATTAGAATTAAATCCTCCTCTTTGTAATAAAGGATTGATTCCCTCATTTTGCTCTAATTTTAAAGCGAATAGACTTTCTCTTTCAGTCACTATATTTGTTCTAAGAAAAACCATTTCAGTTAAGTTTTTAGTAGCCTCAGGAAATATGCTTTTAGGGTCTGGTTTAGATAATGGTGGCATTACTTCTGAAGGGATTGAA
>CACAIE010000026.1 GCA_902532475.1 uncultured SAR116 cluster alpha proteobacterium | reverse complement strand
TTTTTTGAAATTAAATCAGGTTTTTTAGTTGGAACTATCGTTTTTTCTGTTATTGGATCCTTTTTGATCACTGGTGTAATTTTTTTTTCAGGTTTTTCTTCTTCAATAATTTTTTTCTCAATTTCTTCATAATTATTCTCATTAACCTCTATATTTGTCTCTTCAACGACTTTAAGAAAATCAAAATGTATCACGGTAATATCAGGTGGAAGTTCTCTGCCAAAATTTGGTATCCCATAAATGGCAACTATTAAAATAAAAAAGTGAACAAAAGATGAAAAAATAGTTGCAGGTCGGATTATAGGTTCTTCATCATCCAAAAAATTGTGATTATATGCTAAGTTAAGAGTCATTAGGAAGCTTAGCCACCAAAGCTACTCTTTCATATCCTGCAGATTGAATTTGACCCATTAATTTAATCACTTCACCGTAAGAAAGTAAATTATCACCTCTAACAAAAATTCTTGTTTTAGAGTTAACATTTGCAATTGCCTTTAATCTTGGTATTAAATCTTCACTTTCAACCATAGAATCTTGAACGTAAATCTCACGATTTTCATTCATAGTAATAATTAATGGATCTGCATCCGTATTTAATTGATTTGCATTAGTTTTTGGCAAGTCAACAGGCACGCCAACTGTTAACATTGGGGCTGTGATCATAAAAACAATTAACAAAACTAACATAACATCAACCAAAGGAGTTACATTTATACTGCTCATAGGTTTCCTTGATGAAAATCTTGTTTTTCTATGGATATGAGAACTCATTTTTTAAGCATCTTCATCTAACCGCCTAGATAAAATTGCCATAAATTCTACAGAAAAATTTTCCAATCTCAATGATACTTTTTCTATGTCATTTGAAAATTTATTATATGCAGCAACTGCAGGTATGGCAGCAAGAAGGCCTAACGCTGTTGCAAATAAAGCTTCTGCAATTCCAGGCGCAACAACTGCTAAAGAAGTGTTTTTAGAAGCTGCAATTGCAGAAAATGAATTCATTATACCCCATACAGTTCCAAACAAACCTATAAAGGGAGCTACAGATCCAATTGAAGCGAGAAATGTCATTCCTCTCTCTAGCCTTCCTATTTCACGTGTTATTGCTACACCCATTCCTCTATCAATTCTTTGAGAAAGGGAAGCTTTAAAGTCAATCCCCTTTGACACTAATCCACTTGTTGTTGCTCTTCTCCATTCTTGCATTGCAGAAGCAAAAACTCTAGAAATTGCACCATGAGTTTTAAAATTATTTTCATCTGACATGCTATCATAAATATCATCTAAAGACGCCCCAGACCAAAATTCATTTTCAAATTTGTCAGCCAATTTTAACTCTTTTCTAGATAAAAATAATTTTTCAATTATTATTGTCCAGCACCAAATAGATGCTAAAAGTAAAATCAGCATTACCAATTTAACAACTATATCCGCTTGTAAAAATAGCCCCCATAGCGAAATATTTGATGCTCCTTCAATTACTTCTTTTACAACTTCTTGCTCCATAACTGGACATTCTCCAAAATTATTATTTTTTACATATCAATTAAGACAATAGTTAGGCAAAATTGATTTTGAGTTTTTTCATGAATTCATTAGGTATTAGTGCAACTTTTATATTTGTATCTAAAAAACAAATTTTCACTTCTGCTTTAGCTAAAATTTTTGACCTATCAAAATTAAAAATATTTTGTCTAAGAATTATCGATACTTTTCTTGTTTTCAATATATTTGTTTCAACACAAATGCAATCTCCCAAAGTACAGGAAGAATACCAATCAAAATTAATACTTTTAACAACGATACTTAAACCATTATTTAAAAATTTTTCTGGAGGAAACTTTATCAACCGTATCAAACTTGTTCTAGCTCTCTCTATATAGTTTATATATTTTGCATGATAAACTATACCTCCTATATCAGTATCTTCATAATGAACTCTAATATAGTAAAAATGAGTCTTTGCTTTAATAAGGCCATCGATCAAATGTTTCATAAAAAAACTTTCTAACTTCACTCTTTTTGTTCTTGATAAACATAACTATTCGGGGGTATAGGTAAATCAATATAATTCCAACCTAAAATTGTTAAAACTCTTCCTCTTGGAGTTCTATCAACCAGACATTTTTGAATTAAAAAAGGTTCTATAACTTCTTCTACAACATCACGCTGATCAGCTAAAGATGCTGCAATGGTTTCAACCCCAACCGGACCACCATTATATTTTTCAGCTAGTATTCTTAAATAACTCCTATCAATCGCATCCAAACCATTTTCATCTATATTTAGTTTAGACAAAGCATTATCAGCTTCACTTTTATCTATCCTTGTCTTCCCTCCTACTAAAACGAAATCTCTTACTCTTCTTAAAAGTCTTCCCGCTATTCTAGGGGTACCTCTTGACCTCTTAGCTATTTCGCTTGCTCCATCTTTCATCAGATCTATACTTAGCTTTTTAGAAGCTTTAATAAGTATCTCCTCAAGTTCAGCAATAGTATAAAATTGCATCCTTAAATGGATACCAAACCTGTCTCTAAGAGGAGTAGTTAAAAGTCCAGATCTAGTTGTTGCTCCTACTAAAGTAAATTTGGGCAAATCTATCCTAACTGATCTCGCTGACGGTCCCTCTCCTATAATTAGATCTAGCTGAAAGTCTTCCATAGCTGGATATAAAACCTCTTCTACTATTGAATTCAACCGATGTATTTCATCAATAAACAGAATGTCTTTTTCATTTAAATTGGTTAAAATTGCAGCCAAATCACCTGATTTACTTATTACAGGTCCGGAGGTAGAACGAAAACCAACTCCTAATTCATTGGCAATGATTTGTGCTAATGTGGTCTTTCCTAGTCCAGGCGGGCCAACTAAAAGAGCGTGGTCCATGGCTTCTTGCCGTTTTGAGGCAGAGCGTATAAATGTAGTTAAATTATCTTTATTTTCAATTTGACCTATAAATTCTAACAACTTTTTAGGTCTTAAATTCCCTTTTTCATTGTCAAAGTCATCAAAATTTTTTATATCAGCCATCCTTTATTTATTTCCTAGTTTTTTTAAACTAATAGAAATTAATTCTGACAAACTAGAGCCTTTAGATAAATTGGAATAAACATTAACTACTATTTTTTTACACTCAGATTTATTATATCCTAAATTGGATAATGCAGAAATAGCATCCTCAATAATATCTATGTTTTCATTAACAATGTTTTGATTTTCTTTTGAAAATAATGGATCTATTGAAGTGTTTGGTATTTTATCTTTTAATTCATTTAATATTCTGCCAGCTATTTTTGGCCCAATACCTTCTGCTCTAGTAATTAGAGCTTTATCAGCATTTATAATTGCTAAAGACATTTCTTCAAGCGATATAGAAGAGAGGATTGCTAAAGCTGCTTTTGCACCAACGCCTTGCACAGATATTAGCAAGTTGAACCAATTTTTTTCTTGTAAATTTGAAAAGCCAAATAATGTGAGGCTATCTTCCCGCACTATCAATTCTGTCAAAACAGTAATAGTCTCCAAACTATCTTTAAAGTTAATTATTGTTTGAGAAGAGCAAAAGACCTTATACCCAATTCCATTTACATCAATAATTAAATGCTTGTCACTTATGGATAAAATTTTGCCCGAAAGTTGAGAGATCATATTTCGATTTTCTCTATTTTTTATTCAGTGCGCGTTGAATAGCAATGTTTAAGTTACTATTGTTATTTTTTGTTGTTAAGCTCTTTCCTAATAAATTTGAATCTATATTTTCATTTCCAGAATTATAACCTGCAATTGCTATCGCTAGAGCATCAGAGGCATCATACTTAGTTACTTTAGTTCCTAATAATTTTTCTATCATAAAATTAATTTGTTTTTTATCTGCTGCTCCAGAACCAGTAATTGCCTTTTTAACAAATCTTGCAGCTAATTCTCTTATAACCATATTTTCTTGAGAAGCTAATAAATTCATCGCCACACCTCTTGCCATACCAAGTTTTAGAGCTGACTCACCACTTGCGCTAACAAATATCTTTTCTATTACAGCTAATTCAGGTTTATAGTTAATAATTATTTTTTCTAACTCACGAGAAATATAATTTAATCTAACTGCATCGCTGTCCATTGTCTTCGGAACAATAACACCATGTCCTTCATGATACAATTTTCCTTTAACATTTTTTATCACTCCCCATCCAGTATTTCTTATACCTGGATCAATTCCTATTATTATTAACTCCTTTTTATTATTAGTTATAACCATTAAGTTTCTATAAACTTTTCATTAAATATTAATCGATTAATGATAATTCTCTCTCATCAAATTCAAAATTATAAAAAACACTTTGAACATCTTCGCAATCATCTAAGCCACTTATTAACTTTAAAACTGTTTGAATAGAATTTTCAGATATCTCAACCAAATTTATTGGTTTCCAGATAATATTTGCTTCATCAGGGTCTCCAAACTTATTTAAAAATTTTTCCCTGATTTCATTAAAACTTTCCAAGGAAGTTATAATTTCAAAGCTCTGCTCATTATCAATAAAGTCCTTCGTGTCATTTTCTATTGCAAACTCAATAAACTCGTCAAGATCTCCCGATGAAGGTAAATATAATATCAATCCTATTCGTTCAAATAAATATGACACACTACCATTTTCTCCTA
The DNA here is from genome assembly GCA_902532475.1 of uncultured SAR116 cluster alpha proteobacterium. Lineage (GTDB taxonomy): Bacteria > Pseudomonadota > Alphaproteobacteria > Puniceispirillales. The sequence continues at coordinate 18,891 of CACAIE010000026.1, read as the reverse complement.
AATTGCCATTAAACTTATTAAATAAAGTCCTGACTTCTGAAGCAGTTCTATTTTTGTTGTCAGTTAAAGCTTCAACAATTATTGCTGCTCCATCAGGGCCAAAACCCTCATAACGGATCTCACTAAAATCATTAATGTCTCCTGCTTCTGCTTTCTTTAATACTTTTTCTATATTATCTTTGGGCATGTTAGCAGCCCTGCATGCTGAAATAGCAGCCCTTAGCCTTGGATTCCCATCTGGGTCAACTCCTTGCTTTACAGCAACTGAAAGCTCTTTTCCTAAACGAGTAAAAATTTTTGCTCTTTTTGCATCTTGAGCACCTTTTCTATGCATAATATTTTTAAATTTGGAATGACCTGCCATTAAAATATTCCAGAATTAAACTAGTTAAAAATTAATTATCTTCAGTGGATTTAAGTGTTCCACCTATCCTAATTGGTTTTATATAATTAGACTTTCCTGTAAAATCATCTACTTCAATGAAAACACCACATATAGTAATTTCTCCCTCGGCTACTGTCAAATATGATTTTTTAGATAAGAACCTTTCTATTGCAGCTTTTTTATCCATTCCTATAACAGAATCGTAGTTTCCACACATTCCCACATCAGTTTGATAAGCTGTTCCATTTGGAAGAATTCTTGCATCCGCAGTAGGTACATGAGTATGTGTTCCAATCACAACAGAAACCTTGCCGTCAATGTAATTTGCAAATGCTGTTTTTTCACTAGTTGCCTCCCCGTGCAAATCAATAAATATAGCATTATAATCTTCACCTAACTTAACATTTAATAATAATTTTTCTATTGATTTGAATACAGATTCATTATCAGGCATAAATAAATTTGCTATACAATTTATAATTAATACCTTATTTCCATTTGCAAACTTAATTTCTGTTTTCCCTAGTCCAGGTGAGCCATCAGGCATATTTATTGGTCTTAATAAATATTTTGAATTAGAAATATAACTGAAAATTTCTCTTTGGTCCCATACATGGTTTCCAGTTGTTAAGACGTCAACTCCTGAATTCAAAAACTGATCCGCAATTTTGGGAGTAACACCTCTACCACCTGCAGCGTTTTCTATATTTACAATTAAAATGTCAGTTTTAAATTTGCGTTTAAAATATTCAATTTTTGAAAGAACTGTTTTGCGTGCATCTCTTCCAACAATATCACCTAAAAAAAGAATTCTCATTTAAAACCTAAATTTAGTTATTTTTGAAATGTAAAAATCCTTTTTCATTAAGTAGTGAATTTAAAGGAACATCAAAGTTATTTTTTGGCAACTTGTTACATTTTTGACTTTCAAATGCAAGACCAATACTTGCTGTATGTTTGTTTATTATTAATAATTCTTTCAATGTCCTGTCATAAAAACCTCCACCATACCCTAACCTATTACCAAATTTATCATAGGCCAATAGAGGAACTAACAGTAAGTCAGGTTGAATAGTCCTAGAAGTTTTTGGAGGTTCTAAAATCCCAAACCTGCCTTTTTGAAGAACTAGTTTTGGATGCCATTCCTTAAATTTCAGAGGTTTTTTGTTGTTAGGAGTTATAGGCATACATAGTTTGCATCCTAAAGAAAATAGTTTTCTCAATAAAGGTAATGTATTGACTTCATTCTTGAAAGGATAAAACCCAGCAATGACTTTTGGTTTAAAAATTTTAATTATTTCCTCTGCTTTGTTAGCAATTTTTTGAGAAGCAAATAAAGCATGTTCATTACTTATATTTTTTCTTAATTCAAAAAACTTATTCCTTAACTTTAATTTTAAATTTAATTTTGATTTTGGTGAATTTATATCTATCATAAATATTTCTAATAATAACAATGCGATAGCCAAAACTGCCGATGGTTTAAAAATCCTATGTGGCCTGATTAAACAGGTGGGCACCACATTGAAAAAGCATGAGCTTAATCAGAGGCGGCTCCCTAAGGATAGATATTGGCCCCAGGGATATAATACCTGTCGCGCAAATCAGCTATCGCAATACAAATATAAGTTATACTAATTTATCTGCAACTAATTCTATTCTTTTTGTTGATTTTTTTATAATTTCTAACAATGACGCATATTCATTGTCATCTATTTTATTACTATAGTTTTGTTTAGAATACACTCTATCAGCTATAATTAACGAAGCCATCAAAAGAAGCCTAGTGTCTCCTATTTGTCCTAAATTAGATACCAACCCTTCCACTTCTTTATTAATGATTTGGCTTAAGTTTTGAATGTGATCCTGTTCACCGTTTTCACAAGATATTTTATACGATTGGTTATTAATTTTTATTTCAACAATTGCTTGAGTTTGTTTGCTCATTTTTAAATTTGTTTCTCAATATTATTAATTAAATCTTTAACTTTGTTTCTAATGGTTAAAAATTCATTTTTTACATTTAAATCAATTTTGGACTTCTTTTTTTCATCTATCTTATTTGAATTTAATTTATTTGCTTTGTTTTCTAAATTTTCCAATGCTAATAATAGCTTCTGTAATTCAATATTTATTTCATTCATTTTAGTTATGCCGATTAAATTAACCAATATTTTAAACTGCTACTTAGAATGACTTGAGTCAATTAAGAAATTACATTTAACTTATATTTACCTATTGATATATGTAAACGTTATAGTAGATATAAACTTTAGATATCTATTTAAGTATATTGAGTTTTAATTTTTTAACTGGGATACAAAAATGAAAATTAATGGAAACGCCATAAAGCAAGGGAATGTGATAGAACACAAAGGAGGACTTTGGGTTGCGATAAAAACTTCTCATGTAAAACCCGGCAAAGGAGGTGCCTTTGCACAAGTGGAATTAAAAAATTTAAGAGATAGCACCAAACTTAACGAGCGTTTCAGATCCTCTGAAACCGTTGAAAGAGTTATATTAGAGGAAAATAAAGCTACTTTTCTTTATGAAGAAGGAAATACACTTATTTTTATGGATTCTACAACTTATGAACAAAAAATGATTTCAAAAAACTTAGTTGAAGATAAAATGGATCTTCTTGAAGATGGTATGGAAGTTATAATAAATCTATATGAGGAAGAGGCAATTTCTATTGAATTACCCGATACAGTTACCGTAGAGATCATTGAAGCGGATGCCGTAGTAAAAGGCCAAACAGCTTCTTCTTCTTATAAACCAGCTATTATAAAAAATGGCATGCGAATACTAGTTCCTCCTCACATTGAATCAGGCAGTAAAGTTATAATCAAAACTGAAGATTGTTCGTATGTTGAACGAGCTAAAGGATAAACAAAATGATGCCTTATCAAGGGAGATCTCCAATCATCAATGTAATCTCTAATGCATGTATTAATGCTGGAAAGAAATTGTTAAAGGATTTTGTAGAAATTGAAAACTTACAAGTTAGTAAAAAAGGCACATCTTCATTTTTTGAAAACACTGTAAAATTAATTGAAAATAATTTGAATGGAAATTTGTTAAAAGCAAGACCAGAGTGGTCTGTAAATTCTAATAATAAACACTTGGGAAATAAAAATGAATGGATTGTAAATCCCCTTTCTGGTCAAATCAATTTTCTCCATGGCATACCACATATATCTATTTCGGTTGCTTCTTTAAATGAGGGGAAAATTACAGCAGGATGCATTTATGATCCTATCAGGAAAGAACTTTTTTATGCAGAACTTGGAAGAGGTGCTTATTTAAATGAAAAAAGAATAAGGGTTTCAGGAAGAGAAACATTAAATGGATCGCTTCTTAACCTTGGACTTGAGGAACTAAGTTTTATGGAAATGAAAAAATTCAACTCACTCGGATCGCAAATTAGAATTAGTGGGTGCCCATCTCTTGACTTAGCGTGGGTGGCTTCTGGGCGAATAGATGGTTACCTTCAAAGAATGCCAATTTATTATAATATGGCTGGAATTCTAATAGTAAGAGAATCTGGTGGATTTTGTACAGATTTTTCAATGGCAGAAAATTTATTTGATAAAAATGAGATTTGTGCAGCAAACCCTTCTATTCATAATCAAGCCATTAAATTAATAAAAAATATTAACAGCGGCTAAAAACCCATCTTATTCCTGACACTTTTAAAAACTATAATGTATCTTTATGAGAGGTAAGTTTAAATGACGGATCCAAGAAAATACCTTTTGAGAATGCTTTTATTTATAATTGTAGTCTTTGCAATAGTTATGGTCCTAAACAAGCCTTTAATTAATGCGTTCCAGGCTAATATAGCCATAAATGGGCTTATAATCGGTGTTCTTTTGATAGGAATAGTTTTCCTGTGCAGACAAACAATAAAACTTGTTCCTGAAAAAAATTGGATTGAAAGCCTTCAAAGTCATAACAAATCTTTGATCAAACCAGTATTAATGGCTCCTTTGGCACATATGCTTGGGAAGGATTCAAGTCTAAAAGATTTTTCAATTTCTGCTGCAGCATTACGTTCAGTTTTAGATGGAGTAGCAGGAAGACTAGATGAAAACAGAGAAATAGCAAGATACTTAATTGGATTACTAATTTTTCTTGGTTTATTAGGAACTTTTTGGGGACTTATAGGTACAGTAAGTTCTGTTAGCACTGTTATAAGCGGTTTAAATTTTGGCAATCAAGATACAAACTTAATCTTTTCTAATTTACAAAAAGGTTTGGAATTACCTCTTGAAGGAATGTCGACCGCATTCTCTTCCTCACTTTTTGGATTAGCAGGTTCACTTATTTTAGGTTTCTTAGATCTTCAATTAGGACAAGCATCAGGTAGATTTTATCAAGATCTAGAAAATTGGTTATCTTCATCTGTAAAAATATCTAGTTCAAATATTCATTCAAATGCGATTTCAGAAAATTTTGGTTATTCAGATACTTTGTCAGATGGAGCAGCATCTCACTTGTCTGAATTAGCTTCTGCGTTAACAAGTATTGAGGCTGATAGAAGTAGATTGTTACATCAAATTACAGAGCTAAACACCCAGTTAAGAAGACTAGTAGACCAGATTGAAAATGATCATTCAATCCAAAAAAAATTACCTTCCATAGAGGCACAACTTCAAAGTATAACAGAAGAAGCAAGAAGCAATCATTCGTCACAATCAGATCTAATAAAACAAGAAACAAGAGCACTAGGGAGCTCAATAAAGAAAACGAAGATAACAGGTAATTTAAAAGACAAAAATATAAAACTTAGAGCTGATTAAACGAATGGCGTTATCAAAAACACGCTCATTAAGAAATGACCCGCACACATGGCCAGGATTTGTGGATGCATTAGCAGCACTTTTAATGGTAATAATCTTTGTTCTAATGATATTTAGCTTGGCACAATTTTATCTCAATCAAATTGTGAGTGGTCAAGATGAAGCATTATTTGATTTAAATAAAGAAATTAGTGACCTCTACAAGTTACTTCAACTCGAAAAAGATTCAAATACCAACCTAAATGACCAAATTAACCAGTTAAAATTAAATTTTGAAACTACAACTCAAAATTTATCTGAGCAAATAAAAGAAAAAGATGCACTCTCTGAAATGATAGAGTCTTTAAAAAACACATTGTCTGATACACAAGACAATTTATACAAAACAGAAATTGAACTTTCAAACCTAAAACAAAAAAATATTCTGGACTATTCAAACTTTGAGTCAAAAATTAGTGAATTGGAACAAAAAAATATTCAAGACTATTCAAACTTTGAGTCAAAAATTAGTGAATTAGAACAAAAACTCTCTATTAATAGAGATGAGCTGGCAATAAAAATTGATGATATTTTACAACTAGAGAAAATTAAATCCAAACTTCAGCTAGAAGTGGAAAATTTAATTTCGAAGGATAAAGAAATTAATTCTGAATTGTTACAAGAAAGGGATTACTCAAAAACTCTTGAAGAAAAAATTGCTTCTTTAAAAGACAAAGCTTTACTTTCTCAAAAAGAAAATATTGAGGGCTCTAAAGAAATAATAAAACTTCGTTCACAAATTAATACTCTAAAAGTTGCTCTTTCAGAAGTAAATTTAAAGTTAAGCCAATTGCAAGCTTTATTTGAAAAACAAAAAGCAGAGGATGAAAAAAATAAAATAGAAACTATAAATTTAGGTAAAAATTTAAATTCCGCTTTAGCTTCTAGAGTCAAAGAACTTCAAAAGTTTAGGTCAGAATTTTTTGGTAGATTAAGTGAGTTGTTGGAAAATCGTGAGGAAATAAGAATTGTTGGAGACAGGTTTGTTTTTCAATCAGAATTATTATTTGAAAAAGGTTCAGCAGATCTTGGCAATAAAGGGGATGAACAATTAAAGAAACTATTTGTTACTTTAGATGATATAGCTAAAACCATTCCCAGTGACATTAATTGGGTTTTACAAGTAGAGGGTCATACGGATAATATACCTATAACCGCTGGAAAGTTTTTAGATAATTGGGATCTTTCAACCGAAAGAGCATTATCTGTAGTAAGATTTCTTATCAACCAAGGGATTAGCCCAAGTAGGTTGTCTGCAACTGGTTACGGAGAGCATCAACCAATTTCTATAATAGATAGTGATCTAACACAAGAAGAAATTAACAGTAAAAACAGAAGAATTGAACTCAAAATTACGCAAAGAATAGTGAACTAAATAAAAATTAAACTTGCGATAATACTTATACGGTTATATACAAAGTTTTATAATTTATATTTGATTGAGGATAAAATGAAAAAAGATATTCATCCAGACTATCATGAAATCACAATTGAAATGACAGATGGTAGTAAGTATAAAACTCGATCTACTTTAGGAAAACCTGGCCATAATTTGAAATTAGATATTGATCCTAAAACCCACCCCGCATGGACTGGACAACACAGAATTGTTGACTCTGGTGGACAAGTTGCAAGATTTAATAAAAAATTCGGCAAACTAGGAATATGAGATTTAACTAATTTCTTCTTATTTTTGAGTGAGCTGCTGCAAGTCTAGCTATAGGTATTCTAAATGGTGATGCAGAAACATAGTCCAATCCAACTTGCTCAAAAAAATCTATTGAATCAGGATCACCTCCATGTTCTCCACAGATACCTAATTTTAAATTTTTATTTTTTTTCCTTCCTTTAGCTGCTCCTAATTTTACTAATGATCCGACGCCTTCTTTATCTATAGAAACAAAAGGGTCATGAGAAAATATACCTTCATCCAAATATCTGTTCAAAAATGTGCCTATATCGTCTCTACTTATACCCAGAGTCGTTTGAGTAAGATCATTAGTTCCAAAGCTAAAAAAATCAGCTGAGGAAGCAATTTCCTCTGCACACAATGCAGCTCGAGGTAATTCAATCATTGTTCCAACTAAATAGTTAAAATTAATCTTATTTTCTTTAATAATTGAAGTAGCAACTGAATTAATTATATCTTTGCAAAAATCTATTTCAGCTGATGTTGAGGCTAAAGGTATCATAATTTCAACTTTAAGCTCATCATCAATGTTTCTTTGAACTTTGACAGCAGCCTCTATAATTGCCCTTGCTTGCATTTCACAAATTTCAGGATAGCTTATAGCAAGTCGACAACCTCTATGACCTAACATTGGATTAGCCTCACGCATCCTTAATGATTGCGTTCTAACTTTTTCAATATCAATCCCTGTATTCTTAGAGAATGAAACTAATTCTTTTTCACTATTAGGAAGAAATTCATGAAGAGGTGGATCCAATAACCTTATAGTAACTGGAAGTCCTTTCATTATTTTGAAAAGTTCCTCAAAATCATTCCTTTGCATAGGAAGAAGCTTGTCTAGAGCTTTTTTCCTGTCATTGATGTTTTCAGAAAGTATCATTTCCCTCATAACGATGATTCTATCTTCATCAAAAAACATATGCTCTGTTCTACATAAACCAATGCCCTCAGCACCAAATTTTATAGCAGTTTCTGCGTCACTTGGTGTTTCAGCATTTGCTCTGATTTTTAATCTTCTTTCCTTGTCCGCCCACTTCATTAAAGTTTCAAAGTTTGAAGACATTTCAGGGTAAACCGTAGGAACAACTCCTAAATATACATTGCCTGTACTTCCATCAATTGTAATTTCTGTACCAGATTTAAACTTTCTATTATCAAAATATACAATGCCATTATTTTGATCAATCTTGAGTTCATTAGCACCTGTTATACACGCTCTCCCCATGCCTCTTGCAACAACTGCCGCATGACTTGTCATTCCTCCCCTAGAAGTCAAAATTCCTCTTGCAGCATGCATTCCTCCGATATCTTCAGGGCTAGTCTCTAATCTTAATAATATTACTTTTTCCCCTGCAGCAGAAAGTTTTACAGCTTCTTCTGATTCTAATACAATCTTGCCAGAAACAGCTCCTGGCGAAGCTGGCATACCTTTTAAAAGAAAATCTGAATTGGCGTTTTCATCTAATGTTGGATGAAGAAGTTGATTTAAACTTTCTGGTTCAACTCTCATTAAGGCTTGCTGAATAGTTATTTTTTTTTCTGCAACCATATCAACAGCAATTTTAATAGCAGCTTCAGCAGTCCTTTTCCCATTTCTAGTTTGAAGTAAAAATAATTTTCCTTTTTGAATTGTGAATTCAATGTCTTGCATGTCCCCATAATGCTTTTCAAGAATAATTCTACATTCATCAAGTTGCTTGTAAATTTTCGGCATTTTAGTTTCTAAACTTAAATCAATTAATCCGTGTTCGTCACTATCTTTAGTTAGCGAATTTGGAGTTCTTATTCCAGCTACAACATCCTCGCCTTGGGCATTAATTAAATATTCACCGTAAAAAACATTTTTTCCATTATTTGGATTTCGAGTAAAAGCAACTCCAGTAGCACAGTCTTCTCCCATGTTACCAAAAACCATTGATTGAATATTAACTGCTGTACCCCAGCTAGAAGGTAAATTATTTAATTTACGGTATGTTATAGCTCGGTTATTCATCCAACTTGAAAAAACAGCACTTATCGCTTTCCATAATTGATCATATGGTTTTTCTGGAAATTCTCGACTTGTTTCATTTAAAACAATTCCTTTAAATTCCGATACCAAATTTTTCAAATGTTTAGTGTTTAACTGAGTGTCTTCAACAAATCCATTTTGAATTTTCATATCTTCTAAGGCATCTTCAAACAGTGAATTATCAACTTCAAGAACAACATCAGAATACATCTGGATAAATCTTCTATAACTATCAAAAGCAAATCTTTCATTTCCAGTGCTCTTTGCCAAACCTATAACCGCATCATCATTTAAACCTAAGTTTAAAATAGTATCCATCATACCAGGCATTGATGCTCTTGAACCTGATCGTACAGACAATAACAATGGACTAATGTTGCTCCCAAATTGCATTTTAGAAGTGTCTTCGATTTTTTTAATGTAGAAATTAATTTCTTGATCAAGAGTTTCAGGAAACTTTCTATCATTTTCAAAGTAATAGGAACAGACTTCTGTTGAAATTGTAAAGCCATGGGGAACAGGAAGACCAATTTTACACATTTCTGCTAAATTGGCACCTTTTCCACCAAGTAAATTTCTCATTTCTGCATTACCGTCAGTTAATTGATCACCAAAGTAATAGACAGTTTTATTCAATGTTTAATCTCCATAAATTATAAATAAAAAATACCAAAAACTTACAACTATTAAAAAAGAAAAATATTATTTTTTAAGTTAAATTATTTTTAATTAACCTTCTAAATTATATAGATTTCCTATTTCCAATAACTTACTTCTTAGAAGCGATAAAATTTCTAATCTTCTTTGCTTGATAGATAAATTTGGATCATTTATTTGATATTTTTCAAAAAATTCATCAACAACCTTTTTAAGAGATGATCTCTGTTTTAACATTATAGAAAAATTATCAGTTTCTTTGATAGCCTCAATCTTTTTTAGAAGTTTAATTTCTTGCTTAAGAAAATCATTTTTCGATTGTATTTTGATGCCATACTTTTTATTGATTTTTTTTTCTTCTATTTCTAAAATGCTTGAAACTCTTAACCACAATGATTTCAAATCATTACCTTCACTGGTTTTTAAAAAAGAATTCAATTTTCTAGTTTTAAAGTAAATTTTCAATAGGTCTATTGAAGACTCATCCACAAAACAATCTATTACATCGTATTTCAATTCTCTTTCTCTCAGTAAAACTTTAAATCGGTCAATAATGAACAATTTAATTTTTTTCTGTAAGTCTTTATCTTTTTCAAGTATCAAATTGGTTGAAAAATTTATAATTTTATCAATATTAATCGAGATATTACTTTCAACAAGAATCCTAATTATACTTAAAGCAGACCGTCTTAATCCAAATGGATCTTTGCTACTTGAAGGAAATGCACCTACAGAAAATAAACTCGATAAATGGTCAATCTTGTCTGCTAATGATAATATATTTGCTCCAATATTTGAAGGAATGTTTCCTGAGTTTCCTTTTGGGAGGTAATGACCACTTATAAAGCTAGAAATCTCTTTTCCTTCACTTTTTGAATAATAGCCGCCCATAATCCCTTGCAATTCAGGAAATTCACTTACCATACCGGTTAGCAAATCTATCTTACACAATAATGCAGCTCGTTTGATTTTGTCTTTATTTTTAACTTTTAATTGAATAGATATAAAATCAACAATTTTTTGAATTCTTATAGATTTATCATATAACGTCCCTAAACCTTCAAAATATGCAATTTTTTTCAATTGATTGAGCATTAATGGAAAATTTCTCGAATTATCATTATCCCAAAAAAATTTAGCATCCTCTAATCTAGATCTCAAAACTTTTTCATTTCCTATTAAAATATTTTTATCTCTTCTTTTATTGCTTGGCATATTTGAAATCACAATAAAATAAGGTTGTATATCTTGTTGATTATTGATGATAGAAAAATATTTTTGATGAGATTTCATAGCCGTAATTAATACCTCTTTAGGAAGGGACATGAATTTTTTATTAATCCTTCCAATCAAAGCGTTTGGCCATTCAACTAAACCAGAAACTTCTTCAAGTAATTTCTCATCTTCAACTATATATAAATTTAATTTATTTAAAATTTTATTGATTTGACTCTGTATTGTTTTTTTTCTCTCAATTGGATCAACCAAAACATAATTTTTATTCAATTTTGAAACATATTCTTCTTGATTTAGAAAAGAAAATTTCTCCTTATTTATGAAGCTATGTCCACAAGTAAAATTAGAGGTTTGTAAATTCCATTCTTTTGGACCTATATTTAATTTTATAACTTTATTGTTATATAAAACATTGATTCCTTTTAAAGGCCTTACCCATTTCAACGAGCTCTTACCCCATTTCTGAGATTTTTGCCAAGGGAAGTTATTGATTAAATTTTTTATTATTTGTGGCAATAACTCTTTAATAGACTTACCCTTTTTATTTACTGAGAAAAATAAAAACACTCCTTTCGGAGTTTCTCTTTTTAATAAGTTTTCAGGTTTTGCTCCAACTGACTTGACAAAACCATCTATTGCTATTTGATTTGCATCTACTCTAGGGCCTCTTTTTTCCTCCTGGACATCATTTTGTTTTGAAGAGACATTTTCAATATTAATAGCGATCCTTTTAGAGCCATAAAATTCTTTTGTTTTACCAAAATCAAAATCATTAATTTCAAGTTCATTTAAAATTTTTTCTTTTAATTTCATTGAAGCAGCTTTTTGCATCCGAGCAGGAATTTCTTCAGAATAAAATTCAACAAATAAATCAGACAATTTCTTCGCCCTTAAATGAATTTAGGTAAGCTTTACAACATCCTTTAGCTAAATTTCTAATTTTAAGTATGTAACTTTGTCTTTCAGTTACCGAAATTGCACCTCTTGCATCTAACAAATTAAAAAGATGGCTGGCCTTAAGGCATTGATCATATGCTGGTAAAGGTAAAGAATGTTTTTGATTTAATAAGTCATAACATTCTTCTTGTGCCATCTCAAACTGAGAGAAAAGCTTTTCGACATTTGCTCTTTCAAAGTTGTAAACAGAAAACTCTTTCTCATTTCTTAAAAAGATATCACTATATTTAATTTTTGAATTAGAAGTACTATTCCATTCTATATCAAAAATGTTTTCAACGTTCTGAACAAACATAGCCAACCGTTCCAAACCATATGTTAACTCTAGGGGTACTGGAGAACATTCAATTCCTCCAACTTGTTGAAAATATGTAAATTGAGAAATCTCCATACCATCACACCAAACCTCCCAACCCAAGCCCCAAGCACCTAGAGTAGGACTTTCCCAATCATCCTCAACAAATCTAATATCATGATTATTTAATTTTAATCCTATTGCCTCTAAGCTACCCAAATATAGGTCTTGGCTATTTTCTGGTGAAGGTTTCAAGATTGTTTGGAATTGATAGTAATGTTGAACTCTATTTGGATTATTGCCATATCTTCCGTCTGAAGGTCTTCTTGAAGGCTGTACATAAGCAGCATTCCAATTTTCTTCAGGACCTAAACTTCGCAATGTTGTAGCAGGATGAAATGTTCCCGCCCCTACTTCATTATCATATGGTTGAAGTATTACACAACCAACCTCGGACCAATAATATTGTAAATTCAAAATTATTGACTGAAAATCTGTTTTATTAACCCTTTTGAAATTCATTTAATCGTCAATTAATTTTAATAGTATCTGAGCATGAAATCTATAAATTTTTGGAACAGTCAGCATTTTTACATTTTTCTCCATCAATCCACATTCCACATGCAGCACATTTTACAAGATTAATATTTTTATCTTTTAAATTTTTATTTCTACGATCAAACAGTCTAAATAAAGTCCAAATAATCCAAATTATAGCAATTAATACTAAAATTTTTTGAATTGAAAGCATTACAACCCAAAACGTTTCCAAAGAGCATTGTTTTCAATTTCATTGATTATACTATTAATTATCGGGGATGAGAAACCTTGAACTAATCCAGAAATAAAACTTTTCTTCTTGTTTATAAATTTAAGCTTTACTTTATTACCAAATCGCTGTCTTAGCACAGTTCTAATCTCTCCAATCCCATCTATAAGACCTAACTTTAATGCCTTTTCACCTGACCAAAAAGCACCTGTAAAAATAGAATCATCATCTGATAACTTACTACCTCTTCTGAGATTTACAAGGTCAACAAAAGCTTCTTGGGTATCGTTCATAATATTTTTCAACATTCTTACATCTTCAAGTTTCTCTGGCTTAAAGGGATCTAACGAACCTTTTGATTTACCAGTAGTATAGACCCTCCTTTCAACCCCAACTTTACTTATTGCTTCACTAAAACCAAATGAAGCTGAAATAACTCCAATTGAACCAACAATAGAAGCTTTATCAGCGAAAATCTCATCACCTACACACGAAAGCCAATATCCACCTGACGCAGCAACATCTTCAATAAAAACTAAAATAGGAACATCTTTTTTTTCCGCGAAATATCTAACTCTCTGATAAATTAATGATGATTGAACAGGAGAGCCACCTGGGGAATTAATAATTATTGCAACTGCACTTGGTTTGCTTGTAGAAAAAGCTTTTTTAATATTACTTTCAAGATTTTCTGCATTTATTCTTCCTTTACCAAGCCCTCCTCCAGTACCTATAACTCCATCAAACCTTAAAACAGGAACCGTAGGTCTTTTTTTGAAGAATGGTCTTAAAATAAATTCAAAAAAATTTTTCATAATTTTACTATCTTGTTTAAGTAAATTTATTCTTTTATTTCAAAATTATAAATTGATAATAGGCGAAAATATAAATAATTTATATATATCAATTTAGATTATATACAATATGTAATAAAAAATAATTAATATTTTTAGATTCTGGATAAATTATGAAAAAGATAACATCTCTTTCTCAAGACAAGATACTTCAAGTGAATAAATTAATTTTAGAAAGAATTCACTCAAAACTTCCTTTGATCTCTGAAATAGCAAAATACATTTTATCTGCTGGAGGAAAGAGACTAAGGCCAATATTAGCTTTATCATCAGCAAAGTTATTGAATTACAATCAGTCTTCTAATCAAGATGTTTACTTAGCATCTGCTGTAGAACTAATACATACTGCAACATTGTTGCATGATGACGTGGTTGATAACTCTATTAAAAGAAGAAATAAAAAAACTGCTAATGAAGTTTGGGGCAACCAAATAACTATATTAGTCGGTGATTTTCTTTTTAGTCAAGCCTTTGAGCTAATGGTAAAAACCAATTCTCTAAAAGTATTACAAACACTATCAAATGCATCTTCCAAAATCTCAGAAGGTGAAATTAATCAGTTGCAATGTAAAAATAACCCAGAAACAACAACTGAAGAGTATTTAGATATAATAACAGGGAAAACGGCAGAACTTTTTTCAGCTGCTTGTAAGTCTGGTGCTTTGATTGCATCTAATAACACAAATCAAATTAAAGCATTGGAAATTTATGGGAAACAATTAGGAATAGCTTTTCAACTTGTAGATGATGCTTTGGATTATATTTCGGAAACTCCAAAATTAGGGAAATCAGTTGGAGATGATTTTAAGGATGGCAAAGTAAGTTTGCCTATTATTATTTCATGGAAGAGGGGAACTAAAGATGAAAAAAAATTTTGGACTAGAGTAATTTCAAATTTAGACCAAAATGAAAATGATTTTAATAAGGCCAAAGAATTAATTAACAAATATGATGGTATAGTGGAAACATACGCAATTGCTAAAAGTTACTCACAAAACGCTGTTGATGCTTTGTCAATTTTTGAATCCTGTGAAGTTAAAGATGGTTTGATAGAAGTTGCTGATTATACAATAAGTAGAATTAATTGAGATTCTATTTATTTATGACAATTATGTCCTATCAAAGTATTAATGATGTAATTAACCAACTATTTGAACTAGAAATTCACAGCCTTGGGATGAATGGTGATGGTATTGCATTAAGCCACGTTCTGCCTGAAAGATTTTCTAATGAATATAGATTTTATGTACCTGGAGCATTAGAGGGAGAAAGAGTTTTAGCAAAAGTACATAAGATAATACAAAAAAAAATATTTTGTAGGCTTATGAAAGTCATTGCCCCCTCAAAAGATAGAGAACAAGAAGACTGCAACAAATTTTTAGATTGTGGGGGGTGTAATTTCAGAAATGTAAACTCTAATTGGATCAATAAATGGAAAATTCAACAGTTAATAACAAAAACTGAACCATTAAAAATAAAAGATAAGATTTTACCTTTATCTAGTTCTGAAAAATCTAAAAGAAGAAGAGTTGTATTTTCTGTTCAAGCAAATAATAGAAATTTTTACTTAGGTTTTAATTCTAGATTCACCCAAAAAATTATTGATATCCGAAGTTGCAAAACAATGAATAGTAAATTAACTGAACTATACTTAAAGCTAAAATTAAATTTAAATCAGTTCATTATAAAAAAATCAAATTTTAAAATTAAAGTTAATTACTTAGATAATGGTGCAGATATTCTATTTGATATTAAAAAACAAAATTATAAAGAGATATTCAACTTTGATCAGTTAATTCAATTTTTGATTTCACTCAATACGGTAAGAGTAAGCTTTAAGACAAATGACAGAATTCAAATAGTACAATTTAATGGTAAAAATCAGAACACATTAGGCAAGTTAAGTGGGAAAATATTATATTCTCTCCCTCCCCCAGGTGGTTTCTTACAACCCACTAAAGAAGGGGAAAGAGAAATAATTAAATTCGTAATTAAAGCGATACATGGATCAAAAAAAGTTGCTGATCTTTTTTGTGGTAGTGGGACACTTTCAATACCTATTTCTCAAAGTGCAGAAATTTTTTGTGTAGATTCAAACCAAAGTGCGTTATCAGGACTAAAAGAAGCTTTAAAACAACAGAAAAGTCTTAATAAGAATAAAATTATCAATCAAGATTTATTATCACTTCCAATTTCTCATAAAATTTTAAAAGATATTGATGCAATTGTTTTAAATCCTCCTTCAAAAGGTGCTAAAACACAATTAAAAGAGGTCATTTTATCAAATGTTACTAACATAGTCTATGTATCATGCAACTTAAATACATTTGCCAGGGATGCTAAATTCCTCTTGGAAAATGGTTATAGTTTAGAATGGTTAAAACCTATAGATCAATTTCCCAACACAATGCATTTGGAGATAGTGTCTAAATTTATAGAAAAGAAATAATTTTGAAATCAGCTGCCAAAATTATCAAAAAAAGATCCGTAACAATTGGAAATCATCGTACCTCCATTTCCTTAGAAGATGAGTTTTGGCAATTGCTAGAAAAAGAGGCTAATAATTTGGGCTTATCACTCAATAAACTGATTTTGGCTATTGATAATGAACGCCCCAATAATAATTACAATTTATCTTCATATATACGAATATGGATTTTAAATAAAATATTGTATAAATAGAGTTGGTATAAAAATATTATGACAAAAATATGTTTCATCTATGTATAATTGAAGCAGGTTTTATTAATCCTGCTCTTTCAAAACAATATCTCTCTTACTCTGAAATGTTTTCAGAATTTCTAAAAACTAACTCTCGAAACTGGAAAGTTACAAGTTATGATATCTACAATAATAATTTTCCATCAAATATTGACTTTTATGATGGTTTTTTAATAACAGGTAGCTCATTTGGAGTTTATGAAAATTATAATTGGATAATTGAAACTATAAGAATAATAAATCATATTTTAGATAAAAATAAACAAATAGTTGGCATTTGTTTTGGTCATCAAATCATTGCTCAGGCTATAAATGGGTTAGTTGAAAAGTCAAGTAATGGATGGGGAGTTGGAATTAAGAAAATTATGCTTCATAAACAAAAACCATGGTTCCGTAATAAAGTTGAAAATATTAGATTAATCTCTTTTCACCAAGACCAGGTTATAAAAATCCCTGATTATGTAGATCATTTAGGAGGAAATAAATTTTGTAAATACTATTCTTTAGGTGTTGAAAATTTTTTATTTACTCTCCAAGGACATCCTGAGTTTTCAAATAAATATGCTTTGGATTTATTAAATTTGAGAAGGCAAAGTATTGGAGAAGAAAGATATTTAACAAGCAAATATGAACTTCAAAACCAAACACACGATGGAAAATTGGTAAGCAATTTAATTGTAAATTTTCTTGAAAAAAACTTTTAACTTTTTCGGAGATTAAAATGTCACTTATTCTTGGATTGGACACTGGAGGAACATATACTGATTCTGTAATTTTCGATTCAAAAACCCAAAAAATAATTTCTGAAGGAAAATCTCTTACAACTAATTTG
The DNA here is from genome assembly GCA_902532475.1 of uncultured SAR116 cluster alpha proteobacterium. Classification (GTDB taxonomy): domain Bacteria; phylum Pseudomonadota; class Alphaproteobacteria; order Puniceispirillales. The sequence goes on along the minus strand of CACAIE010000026.1, from coordinate 1,640 downwards.
GATCTTTCTATAGGCATAAAAAATTCAATAGAGATATCATTAAGCAAAATACCCACTAAAAACCAAAATAAGATTAAACTAATTGTTGTATCTTCAACTTTGGCAACAAACTCAGTAATAAACTCAACAGGGTGTAGAGTTGGATTAATTTTGGCAGGGTTCGACCAATCAATCCTCAAAAATCAAAAACTTTTAAAAGTATGCAAAAATGGTGAGATTTTTCTGACACCCGGCGGTCATAATGCTGATGGAATAGAAATTGAACAATTAAAACTTTACGAAATTGATAAATTTTTAAAGCGCAATTTAGACAAAATTGAAAGCATTGCCATTACAAGCCAATTTTCAACAAGGAATCCTGAACATGAAAATAGGATTAAAGAATATATTAGAAAAAAAGTGCAACTGCCGATTACATGCAGTCATGATTTAACTTTTAATCTAAACGGTCCCAAAAGAGCTATAACTTGTGTTTTAAACGCCAGTTTAGCTAATATTATTGATAGATTGCTAATTGATATTGAAAATATCATTTTAGAAAAAGATCTAAAATCAAAATTGATGATTGTTAAAGGTGATGGTTCTCTAATTAATCCTATTACAGCAAGATCAAAACCTATTGATACAACAATGTCAGGACCTGCTGCTTCCTCAGTTGGAGCAGTATGGTTAACTAATAAAAAAAATGCTATTGTAGTTGATATTGGAGGAACTACAACAGATATTTCTCTTATAAAATCTGGCTTTCCGTCAATATCAAAAAAAGGTGCTGAAATTGGTAAATGGGAAACTATGGTTGAATCACTATCAATTAAAACCACAGGATTAGGTGGCGATAGTGAAGTATCTTTGCCTCAAAACAATTTGCTTAATAACCTTAACATTGGGCCAAAAAGAATTATACCTCTATCTCTTGGGGCCAAAAATGAACCCTTAATTTTAGAGTTTTTACATAAACAATCAGCATATCCTATAAGCAGCGAAACTGATGGAGTGTTTATTTGGAAAAAAAATTTAAACGAAAGTCCTAATTGGTTAAGCAAAATAGAAATGTTAGCTTATAAAAATTTAAATAATAATAAACCGATTCCAATCTCTGAGGCTGCTCCAAACCAATCACTTTTAGGTGCTTATAAAAGATTAATTAATTACAATTTAGTTGAAATTTCGGGTTTTACTCCTACAGACGCTGCGCATGTACTAAAAATTTTTAATGGGTTTTGCACTGAAGCAGCAGAGTTAGGAGCATTAATTTTTTCCAAACAAAAAAATGCTTCTGGTAAGTTTATCGCACAAACAAAAGAAGAATTTTCTGAAGTTGTAATAAAAAGTTTAATCAATAAAAGTGCTTTTTCAATTTGTAATTTTGTCTTGAGCAATGAGACTATTAACTTTGAAGAAAATAGACTTAATGAAAATTTTCTCCTTCAGGAGATTTTATTTGGCGAAAAAAGAAAGCTTGCACAAATAGATTTAAAAATAAATTTACCTATAATCTCGATTGGGGCCTCTGCCCCTTGTTATTACCCGAAAATAGCATCAAAATTAAAAACTAAAAATATAATTCCAAAAAATTTTTCTGTTGCTGGAGCAGTTGGAGCAGCCGTTGGTTCTATAAAGCAAACGGTTAAAATTCTAAT
>CACAIE010000025.1 GCA_902532475.1 uncultured SAR116 cluster alpha proteobacterium | reverse complement strand
CCTGAACCTAAACAGGAAGTTCAACCAGAAGAAGTCCTTCAAGCAGCATCAGGAACTGGTTTTGTAGTCTCTGAATCAGGACATATAGTCACCAACCATCATGTCATAGAGGGATGTGCTGAAGTTAAAGTTCATAAAGATGGGGATATTTATAAGGGTAAAGTTATAGCTAATGATATATTAAATGACCTTGCCCTTATTAAAAGCAACTTTAAGCCCAATGTTGTCTTTTCATTAAGTGATAATAACCCTTCTTTGTTGCAAGACATTTATGTCGCTGGGTTTCCATTTGGGAATGCCATTTCATCATCAGTTAAAGTCACTAAAGGCGTTGTAAGTTCAGAATCTGGTATCGGTAATAATTACTCTAATATCCAGATTGATGCCGCAATCCAACCTGGTAATAGTGGAGGACCCATCTTAGATAATTATGGAAATGTTATTGGAGTAGCAGTAGCTAAATTAGCGATGGAAAAAATCTATGAAGACTTTGGAGTTTTTCCAGAGGATACTAATTTTGGAATCAAATCATCCGTTGTTGAAAATCTTATTCAAGCCCATAACATTAACAATCCATCTCCACATACCAAAGAAATGAATAAGTCTGATTTAGGTTATAATATTAAACAGGCTACTCTCTATCTTTCATGCTGGATGACATTGGCACAGATAAAGAAGTTCAGTACCAAGAAAGTTATCTTTAGAGATTTAGTGAATTAATTCAAAGCTACATCCTTAGCTTCTAGGATGGTGGGGGGGGGTAAAACTTGGAGACCTATTAGCCACTAATGTCCTGCCCTCGCATTTTTCTTCAAATAAATAAGTTTTATGCCTATGATTAAATATTAAAAATCCCAAAATGTTAAAATTGAGGCAAATCAACCGTTATGCGGTGAGGTGAGGCGGATGGTTCCTGATTTTTTGTCAAATAGATCCGTTTTGTGTCAAAGGCTTTATTCGCAAACTATATCGATATAAATCTTTAGTCTGCAGAGCTTAATGACTCCTTGTTTTACTTAATAAGAAATAAAAAGAAACAAAAGCCACTATAATAGAAATAAGCATTACTAGTTGTAAGGGTATTGACGTATTACTACCTTCTAAAAGACTGCTTGAAATTGTTGCCAAGACCGCACCTAGGCCAATCATAATTGCGTTTCCAATGCCACCCGCCGTACCAGAAAGACTTAGGTTAACTGATAATATTCCTGCGCTAGCATTTGGAACAATTAAGCCACAACCAAGACCGACAAACACGCATAAGCCAAAAAATACATAAGGATTTGGAGCAGTGAGTAATCCGACTGCTAGTGACAATAACATACCAAAGAAAATACTTGAACAGCCTAGCAGAATCATAACAGAAGTTCTCTTTTCTTTGGAATAGGTACCTGAGAGGTAATTCCCTAAGAAGTATCCAATAGCAGGAAATCCAATAAAAATGCCCGAAACTATGCTACTTAGGCCATGGACCTCTGACGCAACATAAGGGGCACCGCCCAAAAATGCAAAAAAACAGCCTGAAGAAAAAGCTAGGGTTAGAGAATATCCCCAAAACTTTCTTGATTTAAACAACTCAACGTGCGCCTTTAGAGAAAAGGCGGTATGTGAGTCTTTAAATCGTTTAGTTTCACCCTGGTCAAAAAATATTATTAACAGCAAGGCAAACCCCAGTAGGGCCATGAAAATGAAAATAAATGGCCAGCCAGCAAATTCATCAATCACACCACCAATAACTGGAGCAAAAAGTGGTATTAATGCCCACCCCATTGCAACGTAACCAATCCGAGAGGCCGAGTCATGTTCATCACTGGCTATATCTCTAATCACAGTTCTACTCATGAGGAATCCTGCTGCTATCGTGCCCTGAAGCAACCTAAAAAAGAGAAAACTTTCTAAAGACACCGAAAGATAGCAACCTAATGAAGCAACCACGAAGATTGATACAGAAATAATAGTAACTACCCTCCTACCAAGACGATCAGAAATTGGGCCAACAATTAATTGAATAAACGCCGTATAGACTAGATAAAGGGAGATAGAAAGCTGCATCAACGTATAACTTGTATTAAAATATTTGGACATTTCCGCAATAACAGGAAGAAATACACTCATACTTAACGCCCCTACCCCCGAGATTAATACAAGCGTAAGCATATGTGGTGGTGACCTTCTATCTAGGAAAACAACCTTTTGATATTTCATGAAAATTTAGGTCCTATTATTTTTTAAAAAGTTTATGAAGTCAGCCATTTTTATTTTATAATAGGTTGAGTCGTTAGGAAACAGAAAAGAAAATGGATTTCCTGCGGGAGACAAAACTCAATGCTGGTTGTTTAATAAATAATTACTATTTGTAGACTAAAAAATCCTCTTGTTGATAAAATTAAACGTATTAAAAAATTATGCGGTGGAGTAGGGCGGATGGTTACTTTGCCATTGATTATTTGTTAATCTGTCTCTTTATTTTAAAGATTTTCCGTACCATTTTGAATTATTGGGAACATCTTTGTTAACAAAACTCATTGCACCAATGATAGCCTTGTCTCCAACTCTTACACCCATTTGTATTACTGAGTTTGGTCCTATATAAACCCCATTTCCTATAATTGTAGTTTGCCGTTCTATAGGTTTAGAACCCATAGAATTACTCCATTTAACAGTTTGATGTGTATAAATTTGAACTCCAGGACTGATAGATACATAATCGCCAATTTCCAGACCCCCAGACCCATCTAAAATAACGTTAGGGCCAATCCATACATTTTGACCTGCTTTCACTTTGCCAAGAATTAAAACATTATTATAACAAGAAGAGCCTTCACCAAATCCATAAAATTTTGCAGTTTCCCACCTATCTGAAAGCATATCTTGAATTGATACATGTCTATTAAAGTTATCTTTTATTTCTTTTCTTTTATTTTTTATATATTTAAGCAATTTCTCTTCTGAGGTCATATTATTCTCCATGTAAATTGGTTGCTTTCTTACAGAAAGAAACTGGCAAAATGCTAATTTTACACTTTATTATCTAGTTAAATAAAAATAAATACAATTAATTGTTTAGTGAAAATTAAAAATCAAATATAAAATTATTTAGTCTTAATTTATAATCAGTATAAGTATTAATTATTGATAAATGGGAATTTTAAAATAGAATTGAATGTCTTTTTCAATTAAAAATATAAATAAAAATCTAGAAGACATATTTGATAATGAAACTCTATCAGATAAATCTTATCATTATTATGTCTCAATCTTAATCTATTACTTTAATAATAATCGGCCACAAAAATTTAGGAAACTTCTTCCTAATTTTTGGAAATTATTCCCTAAAACTTTGTCATTTGGATCAATACATCAAGGTATTGACCTAGCTAATTTAGCTTTTACCTTTTCGTATACTCTTTGCACAAATGATTATCTTACTATTCAGAATGATATTAGGCGAAATATTGCGGACCCATATTTTGATTGGGTACAAAAAAAATCAAAGGAAGTTGGCTTTAAAAAAATAATATTCAGCAATTTTAATAACAGGGTTTTAATTATAGTAAGGCATGCAAATACAAGGGGAATGTATGCCCCTGGATCCTTGACGTATACTTATGCAAAGGCATTGCTCAAACACAATTATTGTGTGGATATAATAACAATAGGATACACAGATGAAAATTTTAAAGATTTCGCCAACTCAAATGAAAACATTTCCTTGTATCAAATCGACCACTTTAATAATAAAAATAAAAACTATTTTGAAACTTATAAAAAATTTAAAAATTTTATTGAAGAATTTAAACCAGTTTATATTTTAACCGAAATTGAATTTGATGTTACTAGTTTGATATCTATAGTTGGTTGCTCATGTCCAATTATATATATGTCAGCTGGGTTTTATGATTTACCATGGTATGATTTAATAGGAATACCTTTAACAACTGATATATCGAAGAATTTTGAAAGAAAAAATAGCTCTTTTATTTATCCTGTTTATTTTGAAATGGATTTAATGAATCCTAAGGTTGACCAAAATTTAATAATTGAGGCAAAGAATAAGTTAGGTTTTTCTGAAAAAGACATAATTATCTCTTCCTTTGCAAGAATGGAAAAATTTTCAAAAAAATATTGTGAACTTTGCGTTGAATTGCTTAACAACAATCAAAATATTATATTTTTATTTTCTGGACCAAATGATCCTTCTTTGCTTCTAAATGAATTAGATAAATATATTAAATTAAATAGAGTTTTTGTTTTGCCTGAAAGTGATGTCCATATATTAGGGAATTTATCCCATATTGGGTTAGAAACATTCCCTTTAACTTCTGGGGCATCAGTCGTCGAATTAATGGCAAAAGGTAAGCCTGTCTTGACAATGAGGAACCCAAATCAGGATGAGAATTTGAAATATCGAATTAATGACTTAGTGTGCAGTAATAAAAAGGATGTAATTGAGAAAATTAATTTGTTAATTAGTGATAAAAAGTTTTATCAAGAATGTAGTAAAAAATCGAAGGAACTGGTTATCGCTCATCAAAGACCAAATGATTTAATTGATTCTATTGAAAAAGCATTATCTGAAAACTAATTTAACAAGAGAGAACTTTGTGAGAAAAATTAAATTTGAGAAAATTAATTCTATTAATTTAACTGATGATTTTAATGATAAAATTTTTATTACTTTAGATCTTGATTGGGCTATAGATGAACTTATTGATGATACTTTAAACTTATTAAACCAATATGATGTTAAGGCAACTTGGTTTATTACACATAAGACTGATTTATTAGATGTTCTCCAGAAAAATGAAAATTTTGAACTTGGAATTCATCCAAATTTTAATAAAATTTTGTTCAATCAAGACCCTATAGATAGTTCTTGTACCTCTATCATTACTAAACTTATAGAAATTGTTGGTGGAGCGAGTTGTGTAAGAAGTCACCATTTAACTCAGAGCTCTAGTTTATTAAATATTTTTTCACAATTGAATTTAACCTATGATTGTAATACATTTATACCTGCTAATTCTAACATTATTCTCAAACCTTGGAAAATATGGAATAATTTAATAGAAGTCCCTCATTTTTGGGAAGATGATATTTCAATGATGTTTTCTAGTAAGCTGACATCTCAAAATTTATTGTCTAGAAAAGGGTTGAAAGTTTTTAATTTTCACCCAATTCATTTGTTCCTTAACACAAATTCATTGGATCTTTATGAAAAAGCAAGACCATTTTTTAATGACTATAAAAAATTAAAAAGTATTAGGTCTAATGATTTTGGTATTAGAGATTTTTTTATTGAATTAATAGAGAAATGTAACAGTTACTAATTAATAAATTTTAAATTTTGAAATCAATTAATAATTATAATGCATGATAAAATTTCTATAATCCCTTTAGATCAAACTAATTTTTCTAATCAAAATTGGAACAATTTTATCAATTGTGCAAATGGGAATACTATTTTCCATAGACTTGATTTCCTAGAATATCATAAAGAAAAATTTAAGGAAAAAGAATGTCATTTTTTAATATATAAGAATGACACAATAATTGGTTTAATTCCTTGTGCTGTTATCAATGATGAAGGAGTCAAAAAAGCCTCCTCCCCGTATGGAGCTAGTTTTGGGGGCCCAATATTTAAAAAAACACTATCTTACAGTGATTATCACTCTGTTGCGCAATCAATTTTGAAATTAATGAAAGAATTAAATATTAAAGAATTTAAATTAACCATGCCTACTAGTATCAATTATTTAAGGCATACAGAAACATTTAAATTTTGCCTTCATGAGGTTGGATTTAAATTATTTAACCGTGATATATGTAATGTTGTAAATCTGAATTGTTCTATTGAGGAAATGACAAAAAATTTCTCAAGAAATAGAAGAAATGAAGTTAAAAATGCTGGTAAATATAATTTAGTAGTAAATAATAATGATTCCCCTGAAGTTTTTTGGAAAATATTAGAAAAAACTTACAAAAAACATGGTGTTAACCCAACACATAGTTTAGAGGAATTGGTGTATTTAAATTCTAACTTTCCAAATGAAATCTACTTTGATGTAGCTTACTATAATAACATTCCAATTTCAGGAATATGTAACTTTGTTTTAAACAAGTATGTTAACAGTTCATTCTATTTAGCAAACGATCCTAAATATAGAAATATTCCATCATTAAAATACTTAATAAGTACTAGATTAATGCTTTCTATTAAAGAGGATTACAAATATTATGATTTTGGAACAACGTCAACTAATGGAATAGCAAACTCAAACCTTTTTAGTTTTAAAGAGGGGTTTGGTTCCTTTGGAGTTTTTAGGGAAACTTACTTACTAAAAATTTAAAGCCAGCAACTTAAATTTTGGCACTATTATTGCTATTTAAAAGCTCTATATTTGAATTTTAAAAAATTAAGTTTTAGCAATGAATTGTTCAGGAAATTTTGGTTTGGTTGGACTAGGTAAAATGGGTAAAAATCATTTGCGCATTTTATCAACCATTAGAAATATAAGTAATATTTTTGTATATGACACAAACAAAAATACAGCTGCTTCTCTTGAAAAGAATGACTTTGTATTTTTAGTAAACAGTTTAGAGGAGTTATCAAATAAAGTTGATACAGTAATAATTTCTTCACCTACATCAACACATTTTGAACTTCTAGAATTTTTTATTGGCAAAGTAAAAAATATATTTGTTGAAAAACCTCTTTGTGAAGACTCTATCCAAGCTGAGAAAATTGTTGAGTTATGTAAACGGAAAAACACATCATTATCTGTAGGATTTATTGAACGATTTAATCCAGTAATAGAACCCCTAAAAAGAATGTTTAAACAACCTTGTATTAATGCGGATTTCTTTAGAACAGATAAAGTTAGTTCTCGAATTAAAGATGTAGATGTTATTGCTGATTTGATGATACATGATATTGATTTGGCTTTGTATTTAAATGGAGATGTGGTTTCCACTAATGGATATGGAACAATAATTAATAATCAAATAGCTTTTGCTTGTGCAACTCTTGCGCATGAAAATGGTTCTTATTCAAGGTTGATGGCCAGCAAACTAACAGAAAAGAAGATGAGGTATATTGATGTTACATTCGAAGATAAGTTTGTTAACTGTAATTTACTTAATAAAAATCTTTTAATTCATAGGCAAACTACATCAACTGAAAAAACTGATAAAGAGTATGTGATTTCCGCTTCTTCTGAACAGGTTCACCTTTTGCCGTCTGAGCCTCTATACGATCAACTGACAACTTTAGTTATTAAGAAATCTACGTTAAGTTCAAAAATTGCAAATGAAATAGAGGCATATCAAGCCCAAAAAATTGGTGACGAAATAAGAAATGAAATATTTCTAAAATCAGCGACACATAGCTCTTTATCTTCAATAAATGTTCTCCAAAAACAACTTTCAAAAGGGTTTAAAATTCAGAAAAATTTAAATAAACCCAGAAAAATTTCTTATGCATAATTATAGAAATATTGATGGAAATGTTTTTTGTATTATAGGGGGTGCTGGCTTCATAGGCAGCCATTTGGTTGGAGAGTTATTAGAGTTGGGAGCAAAAAAGGTCGTAATAATAGATAATTTATTTTTAGGTGATAAAAAAAATTTATTAAATTATGACGATAATCTCATAGAAGTTTTTATAGAAGATGCTGAGAATTTATCTAATATAGAACATATTTTTGAAAACATTAATATAGAAACAGTATTCAATTGCGCTACAAAAGCTCTTAATCATTCGTTTATAAGCCCATCAAGTTCATACTTAGTCAATACTAATATAGCAATTAATCTTTTAGAGTTATTAAGAAAGAGAAAATTTAATACCTTATGTCAATTTTCAACATCTGAGGTTTATGGTTCTTTTGTTAATTCTTCAATGAGTGAAAATCATACTATAAATCCAACAACGACGTATGCTGCTGGCAAGGCAGCAGCAGACCTTGCTGTAAAGAGTTATGTAGATATGTTTGGCCTGGATGCTTTTATTATTAGGCCTTTTAATAATTTTGGTCCAAGACAAAATTTCCAAGGTAAACTTGCTGGAATAATTCCTAACACTGTTTTTAGAATTCTTGAAAACAAAGAGCCTATTGTTAACGGAAATGGTTTGCAAACCAGAGAGTTTATTTATGTAAAGGATACTGTAAGGTTAACACTAGAATTATATAAAAGCATATCACCTGGTGATTGTGTCAACCTGTCTTCAGATAATGAAGTTAGTGTTATAAAACTTATTAAAACTATTTCCTCAATTTTGAATTACTCTGGCAAGTTTGAATTTCAAGCAAACAGAGTTTCAGATGTTAAGAGACATTATGCAAACATTGATAAATTAAAATCAATCATCCATAACGTAAACTTCACCCCTTTTGATTTTGCTTTAAGAGAGACAATTGACTGGTACATCGATGAACACGGAAACAATAAGGCTTATTAGACCCTCTATTAATTTAGTTGATGTTTTGCCAGACTTTGAAAAAATCTTTTCATCCGGTATTTTTTCATCTGGAAAATATAATCAAGAATTTCAATTAAAACTAAAACAATTAATTGGAAGTAATCATATTTCATTGACTACTTCAGCCACAACAGCTCTTTGGTCTTGCCTGAAGATGCTTAATATAGGTAAAGGAGATGAAGTTTTAATTTCAGATTTTTCATTTCCAGCAACAGCCAATGTTGTTGAAGATTTAGGAGCAAAGCCTGTTCTAGTGGATGTAAGTCCAGATACTTTTAATTCAGAAGCTAGTGAAATAGAAAAGTTGATTTCTAATAACACAAAGGCAATTATTTTTGTAGATGCTCTTGGAAATCCTAGTGGGGTTTCAAAAGTGAGCAAGCTTTCTAAGCATTATAAAATACCTTTGATTGAAGATGCTGCTTGTTCAATAGGAAGTAGTGAAAATAATATTAATTGTGGGAATATTGCAGATTTAACTTGTTTTAGTTTTCATCCAAGAAAGTTGATTTGTGCTGGTGAAGGTGGAGCGATTTCAACGAATAACAAAAATTGGAAAGAATGGTTTGATTTAAAACTTGCTCATGGGGGTAAAAAGTCTGATGGTCATTTTCCTGAATTTGAAACTTTTGGATATAATTTTCGACTTTCAGAAATTCAATCAGCAATGAGCTTAATCCAAATTGATAATTTAAAAAATTTAATTAAATCAAGAAAAGAAATTTTTAACTTTTATAAAATTGAATTAAATAAATTTGGCTTCGAAGAACAAAAAATAAATAAAAATGCCAAGACAAATTATCAAACAATTGCTTTTAAAGTGCCAAAAATAAAATCAAGAGATCAACTTATTTATTTTTTGAAAGATCATAAAATTGAGACAACTCTTGGAACATATTCAATTAGCAGTTTAAAATATTATAATTCAAAATATAAATTTAATAATATTAATTCAAGATATCTTATGAACAACTCTATAGCGCTCCCTTGTTATGAGGGAGTGGATTGTGAGCGTGTTGTTGATACAATTAAGCGGTTATAATAAAATTATCCATTGGTGAAAAAATGCATATAAAGAGTATCAATTCAGTAAAAAATAAAATTAATAGTAAATCTACTATTAATCACATGGAGTTAATGGAGTGGTGCGTTAATGGCAAGCCTCTGACTAACGAAGAATATGAAAAGTACATTTTAAATGACGTGTTAGAAAGTATAAGTATATTGCCTAAAGATGAATTGTTGGATCTTGGGTGTGGATGTGGTTATCAATTAAAATACTTTGAAAAAAATTGCAAGAGTGCTTTGGGAGTAGAAATTTCTCAAAAACTAATAAAAAATAAAATTTGCAAATCGCATATAGTGGAAAGTGACATACTTGAATTTAATACAGGTAGACAATTTAATAAAATAATCTGCTATAGTGTTGCAGTACTTTTCCCTGACATGAATTACTTTTTTAATGCTATAGAGAAAATAATTTTTTTGTTAAAGCCTAAAGGAGTAGCTATTATTGGAGACCTTCAATGGAGAAAACATGATTATTATCTAGTCCCTGACTGGAACAAACTAATTCAATTTCTTTCAGGGTTTGATAATGTAAGGTTCAATATTAATTCGCAATCTCTAGCAAAGAAATCAATAAACTCAAGATTAAACCTAGTATTAAGAAAACGGTAAAATGAAAAAAATAGGAATTATTGGATCAGGTATACCGAGTTTATTCGCCGCGTATTTTTTAAAAGAGAAGGGTTATGAAGTAGTGGTGACTGAAGGAGAAAAAAGGGGCGGTGGTCTATATAAGTTTTTAGAAACTAAATACGGTAAATATGACCTTGGGTGTAGGTTTGTAGCCTTAACAGGAAATAATAAAGTTGATGAATTTTTTGAAAAGATTTGCAAGCCAATTGATGGTTGGGTAAAGTTTAGAGGAAATAAATCTGATATATCAGGATGTTTGTTTAATAACACATTCCAATTTGATTCATCTATAATTGATCTTTCACAAATTGAGAAAAAATTAAATGATAAGTTTGAAAGGTCAGTAATTAAGCATCACCAACAACCAAGAGACCTTTTGCCAAAGAATGATATATCTTTATTTAAATATTGGGAAAATAGATTTGGAAAATTAATCACCAAAAATCTTATAAATGTTATTTTTGAAAAAAAATTTGGCCTGGATTCAAAGCACATCAGTTCTTCTTGCATTAATATTTTTCCTATTAGAAGGCTAATTTTTTCTAAAAAAACTAATGATATTTTAGAAAAAATGAAAAATGGAAATAAAATTATAGCTTCCCGCCCTCATAAAGAACTACCTGAGAGTTTATTTATCAATAATGTTGGTCTTTATTCTAAAGAAGCTGGAATAGGTGTATCAATAGAACAGGCTATTAAAAAACTGAAAGCTATGGGCATAAAATTTTATTTTGATAAAAAAATAAGTAACATAAGTGCTCAAAAAAAGTATTTATCATTATCGACAAAAGAAATTAAAATTAATGAAAAATTTGATTTTATATTATGGAATAGTCCTGAGAAGCTACTGAAGAGTTGTTTAGGCAAAGAAAAAAACAAAAGTCAATTATTTTCTAAAAACTATTTTTTAGCAAATTTCTTTTTTGAAGATGCTGAAACCCCAAACGATATATATTACGCTTATGACTTTACTTGCAATTCTTTGGAAGATAAAATTGATCTTTATAGAGTTAATTATTACGATAATTATTCATTTAATGGGATAAATAATAGACATTGTAAATTAGCAATAGAGTTTACATCATTTGATAAAACTCTTCCAACCAAAGACAAAATAATAAATTATTTGTTAACAAAAGGTTTTTTATCTGGAAACCCAAAAACTCTACATTACAGTATTGTTGGGCCGGCTCCATTGCCATTAACACAAATTAATAAAGGAAAAAATTTTTATGATAAAAGAATCTTACATGGATTTGATATCAAAATTGGAGAAAATACTCTAACTCAGAAACTATTAAATACTTATGATTTGATATCTGGAATTAATTAGTGGAATTATATGATCCCCTTTATAGATTTGAATAGAAATCAACTAAAGCTCCATAAATTGTGGTTACAGAAAGTAGAAAAACATCTTCTTTCTTCTAATTTTATTGGGGGTAAGGAAGTAGAAATATTAGAAAAAACATTAAGCGAATTATTAAAGATAAAAAATGTAATAACATGCGCAAATGGAACTGATGCACTCCAGCTTTCTTTAAGAGCCTGTAATGTTAGTGAAGGAGATAAGGTTGTTGTCCAAGATAATACTTTTTGGGCAACTTGTGAATCTATTTTTAATGTCGGTGCAAAACCAATAATAATTGATATCGAAGAAAACTATGCTTCTATAGATACTGGGTTACTAGAAGATACAATTAAAAAATATAAACCGAAAGCTATAATCATTGCTCACATTTATGGTTGGTCAAGTAATAATCTTTCTCAAATTAGAGAACTGTGCAAAATCAAAAAAATACCACTTATTGAGGATGGAGCTCAATCGTTTGGAACGGAGTATTTAAATTTGCCAATCTATTCAGATGCTTTTTTATCAACCACATCATTTTATCCTACAAAGGTTTTGGGAGCAGCTGGAGATGGTGGTTGCGTTTTTACAAATGACCAAGACATAGCAAATAAGATAAGAAAGTTAGCAAACCATGGTCGTAATAATCAATTTCAACATGACTTAATTGGTTGGAATTCTAGGTTAGACAATCTTCAAGCTGCTTATTTAAATCTAGCTTTAGAAGTTTTTCCTAATAAGCTAAAAAGCAGAAGAAAAGCGCAAAATCAATATTTACAAAAATTAATGGTGCCACAATTACAATCTTCCCAGGATTTTTTTGATAACGCTTATTGTCAAGTGTGTCTTTTCGAAAATTTAAATATTAGAAAGAAAGTTATATCTGCCCTTGAAAAAAATAACATTGGGTATTCAATTATATACCCAACTCCAATCAGTGAGCAGAAAGCTTTGAAAGGTTTAACAATAAAGAAAAATTTAAAAAATATATCTAGAGAATTTTGCAAAAGGGTATTAAGCTTACCACTATTCCCGTATATTGAAAACAAGGAATTAAATTTGATTATCGATATAGTTAACTCTGCTTATTTAGATTAAATGATAATGATAAGGAGTTTTTTTCATAATACTGCCGAAATAAGTGACCAAAGTAAAATTGGAAACAATTGTTATATTTGGAATAATGTTCAAATACGAGAAAATGTGAAAATAGGTGAAAACTGTATTTTAGGTAAAGACGTTTATATAGACAAAAATGTAGTTATTGGTAATAACGTAAAAATTCAAAATCAAGTTTCAATTTATGATGGTGTTCAAATTGAAGATAACGTTTTTATTGGACCACACACATGTTTTACAAATGATAAATTTCCTCAAGTCAATCAGGATTGGAAGATTATTAAAACTTTAGTTAAAAATAATGTTAGCATAGGAGCTAACTGTACTATTTTATGCGGAATAACTTTACACGAGGGATCTATTATTGGTGCAGGATCTGTGGTTACAAAGGATACTAGGTCTAAATATTTATATTTTGGGAACCCAGCCAGGAAGATTAAAGAAGTTTAATTATCAATCAAAAAATTTTAAGCAAAGGCTTTACGTTTTTTTTTCGGCACTTCTTCTAAAGGAGGGACTAACGGATAATCAAAAGTACATTTGGGGTCAAGTTTTCTGCAAATTTTTTGAATTTCCTCTTCATCTTTAGCAGCAAGAACCAGCCAAAAATGTTTGTCACGGTATATGCTAAAGCTTCTTAAAATTGTTGTTTGACCTTTTTTGAAATATAAGGCTAATAAAATCCATGTAATAACAAACATCCACCAAGCTACACAAAATGTAATTAAGTACACAGAAATTGTGACAAGTAAGACTTCCCACAATTTATTTTGTATCAACCAGAAAGGTGGAAAAATCCAGGACAAAGAAGAAGGACTGGCATCAATAATATCAATTTTCCTCCTCAAATCTCTTAGTACTTCAAAAATCGTATACTCTTCAGGCGGATGAATTGTATGGTTTTCAAAAGACTTTTCAATTTCAATCGTTTCTAAAGGGCTAGTAAATTTAAACTTTGTGCCAAGAGTTCCGAAAGCAAATAATTCAAATATAATGTCTGATCTTTTAATGGTTAAAAGTGTTTTTTTATCTTCTTCTGCTAGAATGTTTGTGAATTCTAATATTGTTCCATGAAAAGGTTCGCCATCAACAGCAACTATAACATCATCGTCTTTGAGTCTAAGATTCCTTGCTCTGCATTTAAGCTTTAGTTCGGATATTTTTAGAAAAGATGCAGTTTCTTTAATCTCTTCTAAATCTTCATTTTTCAGGTTATCTTCTAAGATACTTTCAGCCATAACTTCAAATTAACATTAATTATTTATTTTAGGGAAATGAAATTTTATCTTGTGTATCCTCAAATCGCTTTTTAATATCATCATTTTGAGCTGAAACAGCTTGGAGAGTTGATAATATTGCGGCTTGATTTAATGAAAGTTTTTTAAGGGTTGAACTATCAGTATTTTTAATTTTAGACTTTAATGAAGAAATTTCTTCAGATGTTTTATTTGCTGAGCCAGAGACCTGCTTTTTGATTTCCAAATTAATCGATTTAATTTGTGATTGAGATAAACCTTGGACTAAATCCGAAACTTGCTGTGTAGAATCACTCATTTCCGTTGTAAGAGCTCTTAGCTCTATCACCATTTGATCATTTGCATCTGTTACAATACTTTCAAGAGAAGCCATACTTTTAATAAGTTGCCTATTAACATCAAGTAATTCTGTTTGTTTTTGAAGTGCACCTTCTAACTGTGAAAGGGAACCATTAACTCTATCAACATTTTCTGCAAACACTACAAGGGCTTCTTTGCTTGTTTTTGTCATTACAGATAATTCTGATAGTGATCTAAAATAAAGTAAAGATGTTAATAAAATTGCCAAAATTGCTGTTACAATCGACACTGAAAAAATTATTGTAGTATAGCGGTGGATTTGTTTCACAGATACCTCCAAATTACGATGATCTCTTTTTACTCTGTTATATTCCGTAGTAACATCAGTAGCTGCATCAGCTGCATCTAATGCTAATTTAATACTTTCGTGAACTGCACTTGTATCAACACTCATGCTAGTCTCCCATTTGAATTAATTTTTTCAATATTTGGCAATTTTTTACTTTCTTTATTAAGAAAATAAGCACATTTCGTGCCAGTTACTCTTTTAACTTCAATAGAAGGTATATAATTTGATTTAAATCCAAAAAAACTACATCCCCATCTTCTTTTTGGGTCATGAGTAATAAACAATTGCTTGCAGTCATTACAATTTAATTGTTTTGATTTAATTTTCATTATAAAAACTTTTTATTTTTTTATATAAATTAGCTATTGCAAAACGCATACCAGCTAGAAAATTTAAGAAAGCACAAAAAAAACTTAAGTAAGCGTGATAGAATTGCTGGTTTTCTAGAAAATCCATGCCCTTCAGAAATATTAATAATGCAACCCCATAAAAAACACCTGTACTAATTAACTGACCAATATTAGCTCTATTTACCATTTTCTTGACCTTTAATTACATTTCCTTCTTCAGTGAATTGCAAATCATCAGGTATTGTTATCTCTGGTTCAGATGCAAATTCACCTCTATCTAACTTAAAAATATAAGCCAATGCAACAGCAACGGCTGTGTATAATTTATCATTTATTTCTTGGCCTATTTCACCTGTAAAAAATAATGCTCTTGCTAATAAAGGAGATCTAAACAGTGCAACTTTAGCAGTTTCAGCTCTTTCTATTATAGCTTTTGCCATTGAGCCTTTTCCCATAGCTAATATAATAGGTGCGCCTTTGCTACCAACTTCATATTTAAGAGCTACTGCAAAATGTGTTGGATTTGTAATTACTGCAGTAGCATTAGGAATATCTTCAAGAGCGGCAGCTTGTTTAGCAGAGTTCGCTGAAGCTTCCATTTGTTTTCTTCTAATTTTAGCCTTTACTTCAGGTGAACCCTCAGTCTGTTTGAATTCATCTTTGATTTCTTGTTTAGTCATACGTAAACCTTGAATAAAGATATGCCTTTGCCAAAAGTAATCAATAGCAGCAATAATTGCTAAACCAATTAATAAAACAAATAATAATTTTGGGAAAGATTCCCCCATGACAATAACAGCTTGGGACAACTCTCTTTCTGTTAATTGGATCATGTCATCTAATCTGTCGTAGACGATTAAAGCAGTTAATCCAAATAGAAGTAAAACTTTTAATATGGCTTTAACTAATTCAGCAAGAGCTTTTTGGGAAAACATTCTCTTAAAACCTTCAATAGGGTTAATTTTTTTACCTTTAAATTGCAATGCCTTTGGAGCAAAATTAATTCCTCCAACTGCAATTTGAGTAAGCAAAACTATTATAAAAATTGGGATTGAAATGAATAACACAACCATAAGAAAAAAATTTAAAGCATAGTATAATATGTCTAAAATAGACTTCTTATCATTGACTATATCTGACCAGTCAAAAAAAATAGACCAATAAGAAATCAACATCTGTGAAAAGTAGGGAAGAATGTACACCAATCCAAACATTACAAATACGCCAGTAAAAACAAACATTTCTTTTGAACTTAGAACTTGGCCTTCTTCAGCAGCTTTCTCTAATTTTTTTGCTGTCGGTTCTTCGGTTTTTTCTTGTCCATCTTCAGATTGTTCAGCCATCATTAATACTCATCATTAAGTCTTCGAGTGCCTCAATTGCTGAAAAAATCAAATCAGAAAATGCTAACGCCATAGTCCCTGTCGAAAAATATAAAATAATAAAAAACCCTAAAATAGTAACTGGAAAGACAAAAGAAAATAGATTAAGTTGTGGGGCGGATCGGGTCATAATTCCAGCAGAAACATTTATCATCAAAATAATACCAACTACAGGAAGCATGATTAGTGAGGCTGCTACAAACATTGATCCAGCAGCTTTAATTCCTGCTCCAATTAAAACTAGAGGAGGGGGCAATGATCCTATTGGGAGTATCGAGAAACTCTCAAAAAAAACTCGCAACATAAGAAGATGACCATCTAAAGTGATAAATAAGACAATTAGAAACAGATTTAGTGTCTGGCTTACTACTGGTGTTTGTCCACCAGCTAAGGGATCTATTTGAGCTGCGTATCCTAATCCGCAACTAGTTGCCATTTTTTCACCTGCTAGAGCAACAGACGAAAACCAAATTGTTACTATTAGTCCAGCTGTTAACCCAACAGCAATTTCTACCATTACTATAAAGATAAAATTTAGATCATTTAATAATTCTTCTGATGGCAAACCGATGAAACTTACTACAGCAAGCCCTAAAATAAAAGAGATTACAACTCGTAATTGGAGAGGTACACCTTGCATTCCAAAAAAGGGAGAGGAAAGCATAAAAGCACCTACTCTTATAGTTGAAAGAAAAAATAGGGGCAACAAGTTTATGACCTGAGTTAGATTCAATCCAGGAAAGGCATCTATTTTTGAATTTAGCATACCTAAATCTAGCATTAATTCAGGGCCGAAATTTGTTCAAAAATAAAATTGAAGTAGTCAGTAAGTGAAATGAAAAGCAAGTTCGCAGTTAATAAAAGTGTGAGCATCACTATAATTACTTTAGGAACAAAACTTAATGTCATTTCATTAATTGAGGTTGCGGCTTGAAAAATACCAATGAATAATCCAATGGCAAGAGCAATTAAAAGAACCGGACCTGCAGCAAGTATAATTTGCCAAAATGCCATTTGAAGCATATCAATATTACCATCAAAAGTCATAACAATACCTAACCGGCAACAAAAGTACTTGCCAGTGACCCAACTGTCATTGCCCACCCATCGACAAGAACAAACAGAAGGAGTTTAAATGGCAGAGAAACTAACATTGGTGAAAGCATCATCATTCCAAGGGACATCAAAATTGATGCTATTACCATATCGATAACTAAAAATGGTAAGAAAAGGAGAAACCCTATTTGAAAGGCAGTTTTGAGCTCTGAAGTTATAAAAGCAGGCAATATGACAGAAAAAGGAACATCCTGCGGCCCTTCATAATTTCCTGTGCCTGACATATCAGAAAACATGGAAAGATCATTTTTTCGAGTGTTTTTAACCATAAACTCTTTGATTTGAAAGCTTCCATTGTTAATTGCTGCCTCTGCTGACATCTCTTCTGCTAAAAATGGAGTAATAGATTCATCGTATATTCTTGTAAGCGTTGGAGACATGATAAAAAAGCTCAAAAACAAAGCAATAGCTATTAGGACTTGATTTGGAGGAGTTTGTTGAGTTCCCATAGCTTGTCTAAGGATTGATAAAACAATTATAATCCTTGTAAAAGAAGTCATTCCTAAAAGTAGAGAAGGAAGTACTGTCAATGCTGTCATTAATGCTAATATTTGAAGGGACAGAGAATAAGTTGTTTCACCATTTCCTTGGTCAGTAATATTTAACGCGGGAAGACCAGAGCTGACAGATTGCGCAAGTGAAGGCGATGAAAGCAAAGCGAATGCTATAATAATAAATCCAAATTTAAGAATTTTAGATAAAAAGTTTATCATTATTTATGTCCCATTTTATTATCACTATTATCTTTTGAAAAGCTATCAACCAAAGGAAGAGAAGTTACTGAAGCTTGCTGACCCTTGCCATGCACAATTAAAAATTTTGCATTATAAGCAGTTATAATACTTGCTTTTGATACGTTTGAAATGGCAATCGTTTCATTTATTTTTAGATATTCATTATTTGAAAGCTGGGATAAGAAATTTTTACCTTTAAGTTTTGAAAAATATAAAAAACCCAAAAGAATAGTAATAAAAAAGATTACTATTATAATTTTACCCCAACCTGGATCTTCTATGCCCATAATAACTCCATAAATTATATATATGGAAAAGGCAAAGAACATGCCAAATTCAAATTATTGTTCGAATGGAATGTTACGCTTAAAAATGAAAGTGAATATGATATTTATTTTAAATAAAATGTCAAAAAATTGACTTATAAGTTTTGAACTCTTTCCTCAGGGTCGGCAACTTCTGTAAATCTTATTCCAAATCTTTCTCCAACCATAACAACCTCCCCTTTGGCAATTGTTGTTCCGTTAGCAAGAATATCAAGAGGATCTCCAGCTAGTCTATCTAATTCAACTACAGAGCCTTCATTTAATCGAAGTAAATCTCTAATTTTTATTTCGGTACTACCTACCTCTACAGTAAGTTTAACTTCGATATTTTCAAGAACCCTTAAATTTTCAGTACTGCCACGCTCTTTAGTTTCTGAGGCGGGCGAAGCTTCCTCTGGGTTGTCTTCAGTGTTTTCTTTTACTGCTTCGTTTTCTTCAGACATTTGGAATTCTCCATCTTATATTTCATTTTCAATTTGTTCTATTCGCTTAGTTAAATTAATTGCCGATTGACCTGCAACTTCACCAATTTCACCTTGGAATATTTCGTTTCCTTCTACAAGTAACTCTACACCATCCATTACTGCAATTGGCATCGTATCACCAACATTCATATTTAATAGTTTAGGCATTTGGACTGTTGGTTCGCTTAATCTGGCAGTAACATGCAGAGGAACATCTAGGACAGCTTTTTCCAATCTATCTCTCCAGGTTAAATCATCATCAATAACATCAGATTGCACTCTTGATCTTAACTGAGATGCAATTGGCTTTAATGTTTGTAGTGGATATATTATATCAAATGTTGCAGCGTCAATATCAGGAAGTTGAACAACAAATGAACAAATAATGACTAAATCACTTCCATCAACAAATGATGTAAATTGTGGGTTAGTCTCTCTTCCTTGTTCTCTTAGGTTAATAGGCATTAAATCACGCCATGAGACTTCTAAAGCATCATTAAGCCCATTTGATACAATTTCAATCACTCTTTCTTCTGTGGCAGTAAATTCTGTTCTTTGGGTATTTGATAGTGATATTTCACCGCCATAATATGAATTAGTCAAAACTGAGATAAAACTAGGATGTACAACCGTTAGGAGTAATCCTTTTAATTCTTCTATTCTACTCGTATTTAGGCTCATAAAACCATCAATGCTACTGCAATATTCATCAAATGTTTTGACCTCAGGAGGAAAAGAACTAATGCGTGGTTGTATTCTTAGCATTGGCAAAAATGTACTTCTGGCTAACCTTGCAAACCTTTCATTTATTAACCTAAGGGCATAATAATCGCCTAAGAGGGAAAGATCATCAGAGCCAAAAACGAAAGGTCTTACATCTGCTTCTGGTCCTATATTACCCTCTGTAGAGATGACACCAGATTGTAACCCTTCCATAAGTGCATCGACTTCATCTGTAGATAGTTTTCTCGATGATGACATAAGTTTACCTTATTATATTCCTATAAAAACTTAACATTTATGATTATTGTAAAACAAATGAAGTAAAATGCACTTCATCTATTCCACCAAAATTTTCCAAAACTTCTAATTTTGTATTAATTGCTTCTTGAAGAGATGAAGCTAAGGCTTGTCTACCAGCTTTACCTTGAATGCTCTCTTCAGTGAATTCGCTCATAGTTCCTAGGATTTCTGACCTTAATGCAAGTTGGTGCGCTTCCACATTTGCCATTACTCTGTCATCATATTGAGTTGAAACCCCAACTGATATTTGTAGAAACTTCCTAGAGTTCATTAGATTGGTAGTAAACGACCCAGGAAACTCATAATATGTTGTTAAAAAAACTTGAGCTTCTGGAGTATCTAAAGCTACTTTATCAGGAGTTGAATTGTCGTCTTCTTCGCCTTCATCTTCGCCTTCACCTTCAGAGTTTTTCTCAATTATTTCATCAACTTCTGCAGAAGGGTCAGCAGCTGGGCTGGAAAATAGAAAAAAACCTAAAGCCAATCCGGCTAGTAACAAAACTATTCCTCCCGCAGCACCTATTATTATTGGAATAAGTTTACTGCTTTTTTTCTCTTCTTTCTCTTCTTCAGCCATAAAAAAATTTCCTTATTTTATTAAAAATTTGTTAAACTTTTATATTTAATAAACTTTCATCTTCAATGTAGTTATCTTCTTGTTCTTTGTCACTTGGTTTATTAGTTTTACTAACTTCACCTAGGTTATTTTTAGTTTGATCTTTTTGTCTATCATTTGCACTTTGCTTAAATGATTGGCTGGATGAAAAATCTTCTAAAACCAAACCAACCTGCTTAAACATTTCATTTAATTTGTTTTCTTGTTCCAGGATAAGAGAAGAAGCAGATGCATTTTCCGTACTAATTTTAACGAAAGCTGTCTTGTCAGAAAGGGTAATTTTTATTTTCATTTTTCCAAGATTTTTTGGGGTCAGTATTAACTCAAGTTCATTTATATTAGATGAATGCGCTTTTTGAAGTCGTGAGACCAAATTATTAGCCCATCTCCTATCAGTCATATCAAGCATTTCTTTAATTTCATTGATGGTCTGAAAGTTACTGCTTGTTGTTTGGGATTGAGCATTGCCACCTTGTTGGTTTGAATTGTTATTTCCTGAGTTATTAATGTGAGAAAGATGGTTGATTTCTGAAGAGCCGTTAGAAACAATGTTTTGGTTATTGAATAAATTGTTTTTATTTTGAGGGAAATATGTATTTGACGTGTTTAGATATCGAGTGTCGAAATATTTTTCTGTATTTGAAACCAATGTTTTTTTGCTTTCTAAACTTTTGTTAATTTGCATCAATTTTTCTTCTATCAGCACATCATGTTTTTTTATCTTAGAATAGTCCCCGTTTTTTATCTTGGTTTCATCAAAGTAATTTTCACCCTCATCATCGGTTGGATAACTTATAGTTATAGCAGATTGCTTAGAGTGCTCTTTAACAACTCTTCCATTCCTGTGATGGGATAAATCTATATCATGGTCATCAGTATTATCTTTATTTTTAATTTCTTTATTGTGAACAAGATTTAAGGAAACATCATTATCTGAATTTTGATTTGAAGAAGAATATCTTTGAGGGGTTTCACTTGCTTCTTTCTTTTTAGTATTTGGAACATGTTTTATTGTTTTAGGATCATTAATTAAAATATTACCAAATCCAATAGATGAATTATGTTTTTGCTCGTCGCTTTCAAACTGTGTTTCATCTTCGTTATGAATTTCTTTATTTTCTAGGGTCTTTGATGCTAAATTAACTGCCACCATGCCCAATAATGGGTCACTATTTTCTTCTTCAGGTAAAGTTTTTGGGTCAATAGGTAACCCAGTCGTGTTTTCGAGTTCTTCATCAACAGAAGGCAATTTTATTAACTGTTCTGTATCTAACTGTTCTGTATCTAACTGTTCTGTATCTAACTGTTCTGTATCTTTTACTGCGCCATCTTGTCTTAGTGCAATTTGATCACCAGTTAGTCCTAATTGTAATTTGTTTATGTCTTCGGCTTCTATATTTATGCTTTCAGAGTTAGCTATTTCAGAAGTAAAAATTTGATCGTTAGAATTTTTTTCTAATGTTTCCATATTTGTGTCTAAATTAGGTGTATCGAGGCTTTCAGATGAAAATATTTCACTGAATAAATCAGTTTCTGGATTATCCTTTGAATTTTTCGATAAATTTAAATCTAGGCCTTGTTTGTCTGGCATTGATTTTGAACCAACAGCAACCATTTTTACCTCATATTGTACAATAATTATGGTTTTGCAAAATTAATGCCATCATTCAAAAACTAGTTAAAGTTTGATCTCTTTAAAGATTGTATCTCTGCTTCATTTTTTTTATCTTGTTCTAAATTCTTAATGTTATTGAGTGATTTTGATTTGTCCAGTGACCTTTTTTTTCTGATTTCATGCTCTATAAATTTTTTTTCTAATAATGAAATTTCTTCATTAACTGTATTTATTCGTGATTTAGCCAGTGATATTTGATCAAAAATTTTTTCTTGTATATTAGAAGAAGATTTCAGTTCCCAAGCAGAAAGGCTTTTTTTTGAATTTTTGTTTTCTTTCAATTCAGTTAGTTGATCTAATATTTTTAAAACCTTTATTTTTTCCTCCTTTAAAGGAGTTAGTTTTTGCAAGTATTTATTAGAATCAACTGTTTCTTTCAATGCTAAGAGATCAAATAAATTTTTTTTTTTCATTTATTATCAGTTCCCAAAAACTTGCATCAATTGAGTACTAGAAGAGCTAAATGGTTCTTTTTTTGTTTCTTCCTGTTTAATGAAGTCAGTTATTTTTGGCCAAAGAGTGATGGCTTGGTCAAGCGTCTGATCTTGACCTTGAGTGTATCCACCCATCATAAGTAAATCTCTGTTTTCATTGTAAGTTGTAACTAATTCCCTAAATTTCATGCTCGCTTTTAAATGTTCATCTCCAATAATATCATTCATTACTCTGCTCACAGATGAAGGCACATCGACGGCTGGGTATATACCAAGTTGCGCTTGGTCTCTCGACAGCATTATGTGGCCATCTAATATAGCTCTAGATGTGTCAACTACAGGGTCATTTTGGTCGTCACCATCAGCCAAAATTGTATAAAAAGCAGTTATCGTGCCTTTCCCTGTTGAACCAGAACCAGTTCTTTCTATCAGTGAAGGTATTAGAGAAATAACCGAAGGGGGATATCCTTTGGAGGTGGGCTGCTCGCCGAGAGCAAGGCCAATTTCTCTTCTTGCGTGCGCTACTCTGGTTAAGGAATCCATAATAAGTAACACATCTTTACCCTTGTCACGGAAATATTCAGCAATTGCTGTAGCTCTGTTTGCTGCTCTTATCCTCAGTAAAGGAGATCTATCTGCAGGTTCAACAACCATTACGGTTCTTTTTTTTGTATCTTCTGTCAAGTTAGATCTTACAAAATTACCAACTTCCCTCCCTCTTTCTCCAATCAGGCCAACTACAACAATATCTGCTGTAGTAAATCTAGTTATCATTCCCAAGAGGACGGACTTTCCAACTCCTGATCCAGCAATGATGCCAAGTCTTTGGCCTTTGCCTACAGTCATCAGTGAATTTATCACTCTTACGCCAATGTCTAAAGGAGTGTCTACAGCAGCCCTCTCAAGAGGATTAATTTTTTCGCCAGCTAGAGGCCAACTTTCATTTACTTGTTGAATTAGTTTTCCATCTAGTGATTGACCTAAAGCATCTATAACTCTTCCTAAAATTCCTGGACCTACAGGAATAGAGAAACCGTCATCAAAGGCTACAACTTCTGATCCCACTAAAACCCTTGAGTTAGGTTGGTGCATAGCTGCTAAATTATTTCCATTCGAAAAGCCGATAATTTCAGCTATTGCTGGATTGCCATCGTCTGTAATAACCTTACATAACGTTCCTATTGTTGCTGGGAAACCACTACACTCAATTGTATTTCCATCATATCTGCTAACTCGACCTGAAAAAATTGGTTTTCTTTTTCCATCTAAATGACCAATATTTTTAATGGTGTTATTTATAAACCTATTCATTTTCTTCTTTTATCTCTTCTAAAGCCTGCATCTGCTTCAATAGCTGTTGTTGATCATCTAGGTTGGTTTCTTCTTTTTTCTGTTCCAAAGGCTTTTGATT
>CACAIE010000024.1 GCA_902532475.1 uncultured SAR116 cluster alpha proteobacterium | reverse complement strand
AGTTACTTTAGATCACAATCAAAATACTTTATCCGCTGTAGGAAATGTAACTTTAGCATACAATGATATTAAATTATTTAGTGATAAAATTATATATTACAAATCATTGGATGAAATTCATGCTGAAGGAAAAGTTTCATTTGGTGAAAAAGAGGGAGGATTTCATAATGGTGAAAAGCTAATTATTAAAAACAGTCTTTCAAATATTTTTATGGAGAACATTTACTCAAAACTATCTGACGGCAGCCAAATGACTGCTAGAAATTTATTTGTAAAAAATAAAAATTTGGCAATTTATGAAGGAACCAAATACACGCCCTGCAATTGTAATTTAAAAGAAAAGGAAATACCTTTATGGCATTTCAGTGCTAGAACAACTAAAATAAATAAAAAAACTCATACTATTCATCATGATGGTGTGACAATGCATTTATTTAATCTACCAATTTTATACACACCCACATTTGCTCATCCAGATTGGACTGTAAAAAGAAAAAGTGGATTTTTGACACCTAATATAAGTATAGGCAAAGATACTGGCATTACTATTAAACAACCGTATTTTATTAATAAGTCTCAAAGCCAAGACTATACAATAACACCTATAGTATTTTCAAAGACTGGAATTTTAACTAATTTTGAATATAGAAACGTTAAAAAATTATCAAACCTGAAGGCTAATTTTATTGGTGGAAAAGTTGATACAGTTAGCAATAAAGACGAAGAAGTAATCTCTGCTTTTATCAATTATAAAGCTATGTTGAATGATAATTGGAAAACAAATATTGTTTTGCAGGATTCTAGTGAAGATAGTTTTTTGAGAAAATACAAACTAACAGAGGATACGATCCTAAAATCAAGTTTATCTTCTGAAAAGTTTACTAGCGATAGTTATTCATCAATAGAACTTTACAAAATAGGCAGCCTCTCAAGAGAAACTAAGAATAACAACTCTCCTTTAGTTTTGCCTTCTATCAAATATGAAAAAGAATTTACTCCCCCTTATAAAAACTCTTTTGGTAAGATTCAGATGAGTATTTTAGATCTTCAAGATGATGAAGGCTACGACCTTTCAAGGTATTCTAATACAATCTCAACTCAAAGAAACTTCTTACTTTCTAAAGGCTTGGGTTTTTTGGAAGCTTCTTTTTCTGCTAACTTATACGATGTTTCCAAAAGTAAAGATGCAGATACTAAAATTGGCAACATAAATGCATTTAATAGTTTTCTCTCTTTTGGATGGGAAGATTTCATTCCAACAAGAATTTTAAATAACAAAGCAATTATTAAACCTCAGATACAAACTGTTTTAATCAATGGTTCAGATCACGTTAACGTTATACCTAATAGAGACTCTTTAGACTATAGACTTGATGAAACAAATCTATTTTTGCCCCATAGACCTCAAGGCAGCGATTTAGTTTTACCTGGAGGAAGATTTGACTATGGAATAACCAGCTTTATTAGTAATAAAAATTTCTTGGACTTAACTGGTTTTTTTGGTCAAAGCTTAAAATTATGGGGTAATAATGAAAGTGAATTTCAATCTTCAAACCCAAATAAAGCAGTTATTTCAGAATCAGATTACATTGCAAGGTTTGCTATTCAAAACTCAAATAATTTTTCAACTGACTGGTCTGCGAGACTAGACCCACGAACCTTTGAAATTTATGAATCAATAACTACAATTTCACAAAACCTTGGATCATTTGACTTATCTGCAAGTCACGCTTCATTAAGTGATGGATACATTAAGGACGCCAACGGTGCTGAAAATCTAAATTTTCAATTTAACTCTAAAATTACAAATGATTGGAGTTTATCAGGCCTTCAAAACTATAACCTTCATAATGGAGATGTTAAGTTACTGAAAACAGAATACGGAATAAGTTATTCAGGATCTCTTCAAAATTGCATGGTTATAGAATTAAAGTACGAAAGAGAAAGTAAAACCGATCCATCTATAGCGCCAATAACTGAAGTCGGGTTAATCTTCCAATTTAAATATCTTGGAGATATAATAGAAACACTTTAAATATGGAGATTTTTGATGCCAAGTTTTGATATAGTAAGCAAACCAGATATGCCATCAATTAATAATGCAATAGATGGTGTTACAAGAGAAATTAGCACCAGATACGATTTCAAAGGAAGCAAATCAAAGGTAGAAATTATTGAAGAAATGATAATTGTTATAGCTGACGATGATTTAAAACGTAAGCAAGTTGAAGAACTAATTAATGTTCATTTCACAAGAAAAAAAGTATCTGTAAGTTTTTTAAACTATGGAAAAGCAGAGGTTGCTAGCGGAAATACAATACGCCAACAAATAGAAATAAAAAATGGGATATCAAGAGAAGACTGTCAAAAAATAATCAAACAAATTAAAAATACTAAAAGTAAAGTTCAAGTTCAAATTCAAGGAGACGAAATAAGAGTTTCTGGAAAAAAAAGAGACGACTTGCAGTCGTCAATAGCTATAATCAAGGAAAAATTTTGTAACTTACCACTACAATTTATTAACTTTAGAGACTGATCATATCATTGCTACGAAAATAAACTTTGTGAAAAAAAAAATTTAATGTTATTATTCTAGAATCTGTAATTTATATATATTTAATTTTTACATAAACAGTTTGATTTAATTATAATTCTATTGTCTATTTATATTAGTAGAAACTTATAGGTGAATTAATCTATGTCAGATTTAGGCGAAACAAGTTTTGGAACACTTATAGACACTGAAAGAATGGCCAACGGGAGTGCATCAAATATTCAAAAAGTTGGAGCATTTTATAACTTTTCTATAAAAATTAATAATGATGATATAAGAGAATACTCTTTCACTAACTTTGAAAAAGCTGAATATATGAGACGAGTAATGATTGGTCATTTAAAAGCTAAAATAGAAAAAGAGAGAACCTCTTCTTTCATAAAATAAATACCCAACTAAACGTCAACTTTAATATGTTCAAAACATTTGTTTTGCTAATAATGATTTTATATTAAATTAGCTGAAGATATTTTCTATTTAGTCTCTTTCCAAAATGGCACCATTGAATCCCAAACGCCATCATTCTTTAGGCGATGATATATTGCAGCAATAACATGAATAGAAATGAGCCAGTATATTACTGATACCAAAAATTCATGTGTCCCAATCGTAAGTTCAATTAAAAATCCATCCTTTAAACCTAGCGAAAAAAAATACCCTATCATCAAACCTGTGAAAGCTATTCCTGCAAGGCTAATATACATAGAAAAATGAACTATTTTAGCTACTAATTTCTGAGACTTGGGAGTGTTAGTTGGTAAAGAAGTTTTCTGTGTTTTAGTCATGTAAAGGAAACGAAAAGTAAGGAACAATAAGAACACTGAAGCAAAAACTATTTCAGTCCTAAAAAAGGAAATGTCTTCTAACTGATTAATATCGTCTACTTGCTTATATAATCCGAAAGCGAACAAAAATATAAAACACCAATGAAGAAGTTTTGCCAAGAAACTGTAATTAGGTTTAGTATGTTTATTATCAATGTTATTCATCAGTTTCAATCTCATTAGTCGATCTGCTCCAATTATGAACAATAGACATTGGCCTTATATGTTCAAAACAAATGTATTGCAAATGTATTTATTGAATCACTTTAACCAAGAAATTTTCAGTTCCACAATACTATAACTGGCGGAATAATTATAGTTGGAAGTATCCACCACATCCAAACAATCCCAAAATGACTGAATGTTTTAGTAAGTGGGTAATTAGGAAACATAAATCCTATATAATTAGAGAAATTGATTTTTTAATTATTCTCAATAATGTAGAATATAAGTTTTAAGGATAATACTTTGATGCTTTTGCCTTTGCAATAGTTCCAGCAAACATACCTTTCTTTGCTTTGGCAGAGGCAGTCCACTCATAATTATGTTTGCCATCTGGTGGACAAGGACTTTTATAAGTAAAAGATCCAGGTAAAATTTCATTTTCACCTTTATATTCTACCCATCCTCCTCCATGATTATAACCAGGTACATCTTTATCAGTTAATTTAAAATGAATAAACTTGGTTCCACTTGGGACATTTTGTAATTTAAAAACTGGATTTTGAACTACATTTGGGTTTCCAGTTGTACATTTTTTTAAATCACTCCAATCAAACTCAAATGAAAATTCTGATGCATATAATGTTATAGGTGAAAAAATTAAAATTAAAATAACTAATAATTTGTTCATTTCATTTACTCCTTTAAATATTTTTCTTAGGTTTTAATAAACCCTACTCTATTTTTTAGTTTCTCATTTCTCTCTTGTATCCTTATCTCTAAGTCACTTATAAAACCCTTTAAACTTCCATCCATAATTCCATCATTAAATTCTTTGATTAAATCCATTTTTTCTTTAAAGGAATTACCACATTCTATAGACGGATTTTTACTATTAAAGTTAAGGTTTGAAATGATAGGGGTCATTTGACCATTACTAAACCAACTTTTTATATCATTTCCTTTTGGGTTTTTTGGATTCTCCAGATCGGGATCGAGTAAAATCTTTTGATCTTCGATACAGTCTTTAATAATTGCAATAATACTTCTACCAGAATTCTTTGATTTTTGTCTTTTCTTCACCCAAGTTAAACCCAAATCGATATCTCCAAAACAATGATTGGTGAAATTTTATCATGATTATAACTGATCATACAATTAAAAAAATATAATTAAATTCTTTAAACTCCTTTCTAGGATTTTTCCACAACTACCCTACTCCAACAAACTTCTTATTCAGACTATCAATTTTAAGTAAAAACAAATAAAAAGAGACTGTTTATAGATTAGTAAATGTTTATCAGTATTTAATTTTACTTTAAGGCGTAGTAACCAAGAAAAATATAACTAATTCTAGTTAGTAATTTTGACTGAGTAATCATTACTTTATGTTTGATGAAAGAACGGTGAAAAGAACCATAATATCTGCTATCTCCACTATGATCTCTATTATCACCTAAAACAAAATAATGGTTTTTGGGGACAGTCAATTCCGATAAAAAGTCTTGTGAATAATGATAACCATCATTTAAAATTTTATATGATTTATCATTTGAAATATACTCTATTTCCCTCTCATATTTTTTCCCATTAAATGTGAATTTACCGTCATTTTTTTGTTTTAAGACTTTTCCATTCAACATTACTTTTCCATTTTGGATCTTGATTTTATCTCCTGGAAACCCAATTACTCTTTTTACTAAAGCATCACCCTCGGTTTTGTTATGCCCTTCTACAATAATTACATCACCATATTTAATCTCATTTTTTAGGTAGAAGTTGTTACCTAAAATCTCATATTCCTTTTGGAAGTTTGGTAGCATAGACTCACCAATTACCCCTGTTACAAGAAAGATACTATTAAAGTAAGTAAAAAATGATATCAGACCTATGAATAAAGAGATGAAACTATAAAGATAGATTTCATCTCTAATACCTTTAAATATTTTGCCTATTAAAAATATTATAATAATAAATGGACTGACTAGGGTAATAAGTAAAACAGGTGTCAACCAAAAGTTAATTTCTTTATAAGTAATGCCAAAAAAAACTTCTGCTTGATCAAGAATTATATCAAAGTTTATTAGTATAAAATCTAAAAAACTTATAATTGAGTCATACATTTAAGAACTATGAAATTGCTAACAAAATATACTCTAACCAAAAAATCTTTGGAAGGTAAAGAGACTGTTTATAGATTATAAAGTATTGCTTAATAATAATTTTTAATTAGTTATATTACTGAGCAAAGGTATTTTATGAAATGGGGACCAGGAAAATTATTATTCATTCATATTGCTGATTTAGCATCAGAAAATATGAAAGAATTGCCAGTCGCAGAATTAATTAAAGATAAAGGTATCAAAGGTGATAGATACTTTAAAGGTACTGGAAAATACTCTGGTATTCCCGATGTTAGAGATGTTACAATAATAGAAAAAGAAGTTCTTGATGCTTTAGAACAAAATCAACCCCCTATTCAAGAAAAAAGCATAATCTTAAAACCCCATGAACATAGAAGAAACCTTACATCAGAGGGTGTTCCATTAAATTATCTTGTTGGAAAAAGATTTAAAGTTGGTGAAGTTATATTAGAGGGAGGAAGATTAAATTTTCCATGCAAATACCTTGCGGAATTATTAAATAAACCGATTGTCTTACCATTATATAATAGATCAGGTTTAAATTGTAAAATCATCAAGGGTGGAATAATTAAACAAAATGATATTATAGAAGCACTTTAAAGTTTTTCTAATCAAAATATCTTTGGGAGGTAAAATTAGAAAAATAATCTATCAGAAATGCACCCCACAGAAACACTTACTACGTCAATCTGTAGGGTCTAAAAAGGGTAATAAAATCAATAACTTATTCGACAGTTATGGACTGGGTTTAATTGACCATCTAAATCGATCCTATCTTTATTGTCCTTGCTTAAGACTTTTTATTTAAGAATGATAAAGAGGTCCTTCTTTAATATACATTTGTTTTCTGTTTTGAGGTGGTAGATAAGAGTTTAGTTAGTTCAATGATTATATAATTTATGCAGACCCTAATTATAGGTATGCATAAGTTATAAGAAAACCAAGGGTGCCGACTATACCACCAAAGATTAACCCACCACTTTTACCCATTGCCTTTTGCCGAGGATCAAATCCACCCATAATAGCGATAGGACCTAGTGCCAAACCTTGTATAAAAGAACTTACAGGGTCGTTTATGTTTTCACCATTCCTAACTCTATAAGAGTTCACCACAAAACCGATTGTAATGAAAATTACATTCCAAATATTGCCAATCCAATCAATGATATAAAAGCGGAAAACATATTTTTGATCTCCCAATTAGTTTTTGGTTTCTTATACACCTACTCTAACCAAACTATTTATGGAACGTAAAGTGAGAAAACAGTTTATCAGAAACGCATCCTTACAGAAACACTTACTATGTCAGTCTGTAGGGTAAAAAAATGTGATAAAATCAATAAATTATTCGACAGTATCGTTTGTTCGGTGTGATGACGCACTTTTTAAAGCAGATTGTTTCTTCCATTTCACCATCTCTCAAAGAACTCCCCTACTCCAACAAAGTATATACTCAGACTATCAATATTTTCTCTATGAAACAATATCTGAACTAAGAGACAAAGGAATGACATTCAATCAGATTGCAGATGCGTTAAATAGACAAGAATACTTATCTGCAAGAGGTAAAGTATTTAAAGGTAATCATGTTCATTCAATTGTGAAGAAGAAAAGAATGAGAGATGAAAAGTTTTATAAGAAATATCCAGAAGAATGGTCTGATATTAGTTTTGAAGTGGTTGATAAGAGTTTGATTAGTTCTTTATAAAATTAAGTTTGGAGATAGATTCCAATTATGAATTTAATTTCTATTAACAATTTTTATACATTCATTTTTTGCTTTATCAATTGCTTGATTTAATCCTTTTAAAGAAAAGATATTCTCATTAATATCAAAATATTCAGAAATATTAATCTCATTACTATCTAAAAGTAATAAATTTACTTGCTCATGATTTCTAAAAAAATTTTTAATATCATCTAATTGATTCCATCCTAGATCAAAATATGCTCGATAACCTGTTAGAAATTCAAATGCAAAAAGCATTTCAATATAAATATTTTGATCTAAAAACTTAGCAGGAAAGACTTTCCTTTTTAAATTTAAAATATTTCTGTTATCAGTAATAGTATAAAAAGTTGTGTATGTATTACCTATATTACAAGTCTCACTATCTTTTGCTTGAATTCTGATTATCAGTCTATCACCATGCGTAATTTGACCATTTACACTTAGATGAATTTCCCATTTTGAAGTATCAACTTTATCTTTTGTTTCTAATCTTACAGTCCAAAGATTATCGATTAATTCCTCATCTAAGAGTTCGTTAGCAAAAGAGAAATTAGAATAAGAAAAATAAAAAATAAAACTAATAAAATAAAATATTTTTAAAAAATGCGTCATCACACCATTATTCGACTGTTACTGATTGGATTTAACTTATGATTAAACAAGATCATTCGTCAAAAAATTAAAACATTTATAAATCGAATGGAATTCTAAGAATTATTTTCTTCATTTAGTACTTTTGGGTCAGAACCAAATCTATTTGGTCCTTCGGTGCCATTTTGACAGCAGAATACTAATAGTACGATAGTTCCAATCAAAGGAACCAATCCTAATAACATCCACCAGGCACTTCTATCTGTATCATGAAGTCTTCGAGAAAGAACTGCCAAACTTGGAATAAAAATGCCTATATTAAATACTGCAGTAATTATCTGAGCAAATGAAGAACCACCCATTGAAGATGGATTACTATTTATTTGAAAAACACTTAAAACAATAGCAACTATAAATATGAATAATCCAAATAACCAATACTCTTTTCTTCTCGAACGACCTGAGAATTGAAAATACTTTTGAAAAGGTTGAAACATTAATTCCATAATTAACTCCCAGAAACTTATTATTTAAATAAACTTCATACCATAATGCTACCAAATTATGTTAAATTAAAGTTTGAGTAATTGTAAATACTTTGATTAAGTATATTTTTACACGCAGGAATAAAAGTTTTTTTTATGAAACAAACATTCTTTCAATCATTAAAAATTTGTTTAAAAAAGTATGTAACATTTTCTGGAAGAGCATCTAGAACAGAATTTTGGCATTATTACGTTTTCTGGTTAATAATAGGTTTAGCATTATCTAGTTCAGTAAGAATTAATCAAAGCATTGAATCCGAAATGTTACGACTGATTATAAATATTATTATTACTATTCCATTATTTGCAGTTGGAAGTAGAAGATTGCATGATATAGGCAAAAGTGGTTGGTGGCAATTAATACAACTTTCTATTATAGGTTATATTCCACTTATTTATTGGTTAGCAAAACCTTCTGTTAAAGAGTCAAATATTTACGGAGAAATATTAGAATAAACAGAAAATATCTCTCACAAGTATATTTTAAACCTACAGATTACTTTATTTTTTGATATACTAACTCCATCTTTCCCCAAACATCTTCATATTCTTGACTGATTATTTTTAATCTCTCCTCTCTTTCTCTGTATTTCTTTAAAACAGAGTGAACTTGAGTATTCTTCCAAGTGTTACCCTTAGAAGTTTTGATACCTTTTTCATTTAAGATGTTTGAGATTTTTCGGTACCCTAAACCACTATCGTGAAGGGATTTTATATAGTCGTGGTTTTCATGTTGTTCTTTAGAATAATTGTCAGTTTTGTAATGAACTAATTTGTTTGCTCTGTGTTTAACTGTGAAGCAAAGGTAGGTAGAATATTGATTTGTTAAATTATAAGTCGAACAATCGGTGTTTGTTAAATTATAAGTTAAATCTATTCTACTGTAGTAGATTTATGGGGTTGTGTGGTTTTAAAACTGAAATTAAAATTTTAATTATCTAAAAAATTTAATGCTTCATTTTGATTTTTAAAAAATTTAAGAGGAAAGATTAATTTGTTGTCTTCTTTTTCAAAAACTCCATAAATACCCACAGATGAATGCCAACCAATAGTTCCTCCACTGTTAGTCCCAACCCATAACAAATAAGACTGTTGACAAGTTAGTTTTAAATTCTCTGCTAATTTTTGGCAATTTGAGGTACTAACTTTTTTAATAAGTTTATATTTGTATCTTATTCCATTTTTTTTAACTTCATTTTTTTTGATTTCTGAAGATGTGCATGTGTCTAAGTTGGTCACCAACGATATTGTTGTACAATCATCTTTTGAACACCAAGATGGTTTAATTGGGTTGAAATAATTAATTTCTTTACCGTAATACTGACCTGGTTCGCTAATAAATTTATTTATATTTTTAAGTTTGAAATAACTAAAAAATTCTTCAAAATTATCTCTACTCATCCATATCTTAGTAAAACATAATGGACTAATCGTAATATTATTAAATGACCATTGTTCTGGTAATGACTCTAATTTTTCTTGTTTGGCACCAGTTATTGACCTGATTTTCCAACCCGTTTTATATTTATCAAACCAAACATTTCCATTGCCTAACATGTAACCTCTCCAACCAACAGGAGAACATGGAAGTTTTTGTTTTGAGATTTCATCTATCCACTCTTTATCAAATATATCATCAAATTGAGTTTTAAGTGCATAGGTTCTTCGAGGACCAGAGTCTAATTCTCCATCTATTAATTCGTAAAGTTTAATTAAATTTTTTTCATTTAAAATTTGAATAATTTGTTTTCCAAAATAATACCCTTCCTTTATTTCATCTATCCTTTGTGGATAGGATATATCTTCTTTTTTACAATTTTTTTCAAAGTCAGATAATTCTGCTAAAACCATTTGAGGAGAAAAAAATAAGAGTACAAAAAATATGATTATTTTTGTCAATTTAATTCCCTCTTAATTAGATTTCTTTTAAATACATAGTCTAATGCACTAAATTCATTTCAATAATTATAGATTTAACATCTTTATAATTATTCTCAAGTTTTCAATTTTCACTCCAAACCTCTTCATAATTCTCTCATCTGCAATTCGTTTCTTTTTCAGAATGGAGAAGACATGAGTGTTTTTAAACTCATGTCCTCTGGGTGTTTTGTATCCATGTTCATTCAACCAATAAGAAATCCTTCGATAACCCATTCCAGTTTCATGTTTCTCTGTAATGATTTCCCAGAGTTCTTGTTGGTAAGGTGAATATCTAATTTTCTTAAGATGTGATGCCGTAATCTTCACTGTGAATGAAAGAAAAACTTGAACGTTAGGATTATCTAAATACCACTTAACCCCATCATTCAACTGTTACCGAGTGGTTCGGAAGAGTGTTCAAATTTAACCACATTGTCATTTCCCTTATGTCCCCTCGTTTTTAGGTCTTTTTTTTTACCTCTGAATTTTCTTAAATCCACAGATTTTGTAACTAAATTATTCTTACCTTCTGTAACTTTGTATTGCCATGGTTTACTAGTTTTATCTGTCCATTCAAACTTATCTCTTACTACTTTTAAATGAAAGTGAATATTAAATTTATGTCCAATCTGTTTATCCAAATCCATTTCTGGAATAACTGTAATCTTTTTTACTAAACCTTTTAACCAATCACTTTGATTATTTTTATTTGAGATTTTAGTTTTAAGTTCATCTCCATATCTTTTCAACCAATTAACCCAGACTCTTTCTTCAGTTAAATTTTCAATTTCTAATTCTGTTTTTTTAATTTCTTCTTTGTAGGATTGGAGTTCTGATTTCAATTTCTGGATTATCCCTTTTGTAATTTTTTCCTCTCTTCTACCTTGAACTAAATCCGTTTCCATTGTGATAATATTTTCATAAGTCTTTTCTTGTCTGGTCAGAATCTTCTTACATTTTTCCTCTAATTTTCTTGTTTGTTCTGTTAGGTCTTTATCCTTCTCAAACTTCTGACTTAATACATCTGTTTTAAATCTCTCTTTTAGGAGGTTTGAATTTGCAACTACTGATTCAATATTTGTAAGAAGAAATTCATCTGTAAGTTCTATTCTCATTGAACGAGTGTTTACACAATTACTCTTTACACCATATTTCCATTTTCTAGATTTACTTGTGCAATGATAATTTTGATTGTCATAAGGTTTACCATTTTTACGAACACCAACTTTAACTTCTGAACCGATAGTTTGACCACATTCACAATCCATGAAATCACCAAATAAGGTATAATGTTTTTTGTTATTATCTTGTAACTTCTGTCTCCTTTCCATTTCATTTCTAACCTTTAGGAAAGTTGACCTAGTTATGATTGGGTCTATTGAATAAACAAACTCTTCTTCAAGTTCCTTATCAAAGAATTTCTGTTCTCCGATATATGCACGATTACCTAATATCTTTTGAATAGTTCCTAAATTCCAAAGTCCATTTTTAGTTCTAGGAGGTTCAACACCATTTTTGTCTAGATGAGATTTTATATCCATTACACTTTTCCCATCTAAAACAGATTCAAACATATAAAGAACCCATTTACTTTTATCTTCATCAATTGAAAGAACACCATCATCTGATTTATAACCAAACAAAACAGTTCCACCATAATGTCTGTTAGAGACACCTTGTTGCAGCAGATGTCGTTTTCCTTGTTTTGATTTCTGACTTCTCTTTTCATTCTCATATTGTTGAAGTTGAGAAATTAAATCATATGCAAGTTTCTCTTCTAATGAGTCAAAGTTGACTTCATTACCATTTATTCCTTCATAAAAACTTACTTTGTATTTGTCTAAAAAATCTTTACGAAAAAATAAACTATCATTCAAATTTCTGAATAATCTTGACCTATCATAAACCCAGAGATGTTTAACAAGACCTTTTTCAATATCATCTTTTAATTCTTCTAAAACTGGTCTGTAATGAATTGTTGAACTTCTTCCACCTTCATTTCTTAAACGAAATTTAAGTTTCTTTTCTTTTGCAATTTTTCTCCCTACTTCTTCTTGAGTATCAAGAGAAAATCCTTTTGTTTGTTCCTGTGTGGAAACTCTTATGTAACAGTCAAAATATTGGTTCATAATTTGTGCACTCTTTATTATAATTTAACATTTATTGAACGAAAGTAAAGTGAAGAGTGTTTTACTTGGGAAGTTAAAACGAACTCCTCTAGGATTTGGGGGGTGGGGTGTTTAATATTTTCCTCTAACAACCAACCGACCTTATAGATTGGAAAAAATAATAATTCTTTTTTTAATGAATTGTTTGTTGTTCAGTTTTGGGGGGTATGTCTTTTATTTTAAACAATAGATGGAAACTTTTAGGTGGGTCTTCTTTTGGTCTAAACATTCTCTTTTTCACATTAAAGAAACCCATAGGATAATTTGCATTACCACCAAAGATAAGTGCATCTCCATAAATCTGTCTAATCTGTTTCCCACAGTTCTTGCAAATATGTATCCATCTCAAATGGAATAGTTCCCATTTAACTCTATAGAGTGTCTTGAATGGTGCATCACATACTTCACATTTATTCATTTGTTGTGGAACTTTTGTTTCCATTCGCAATAATGATAATCATCCCTAAAATTTACACGATAAAGATAATTTTTATAAAGTATTATAGATATAAAGTATGTTTTTGAGACACTATTAGTAGGAACACTTGATATTATCTTTCCCTTTTCTAAAACTTTTCGACATTCATCCTCATCTGTAACATTTATTTTATCTCCATAATCAACTTTCACTCCACCATAACCTTTCTTATCATTACAGGAGATAAGGATTAAAGTTAGTATGAATATATAAAAGTATCTCACAATGTTTCCTCTTGTTTCATTCCTTCCAGACTATCAATAAAATAATCTGTTAATCCAACCTCATTTGTAAAGTTAATTATCTCTGGAATAAGATTTAATTCAGAAACATAAAAACCAATTACACAACCAATTAATATTCTAATCATTTCTATCCATCTTTTCAGTTAATTTAAAAATTAAGGGATTATGGAATTTAAACTTTGATTTATTCTTTTGTTCAAATCTCATTCTATATCTCATTAGTCTTGTCATTACCCATTTCCAAGATTTCTTCTTCATTAAACCTCCAATGCACGATAGACAGATGCACGACCAATTCCTAATTCTTTTGCAATCGCAGATGCACCCATTCCTTTTTCTTTAAGTTCTTTGACTGCATTAACATCAATAGAAGGTTTTCTTCCTTTATAGACACCTTTCTCTTTTGCCTTTTCTATTCCTTCCATTTGTCTTTCTCTTCTCAAGTTGGTTTCAAACTCTGCAAATACTCCCAACATATCTAAAAAACATTTTCCAATACTTGTTTTGGTATCAACTGGTTGTTCTGTTGCAGATATGTTTATTCCTCTTTTATTCAAGTCATAAACAATGTTCTGCAAATCTCTGACTGACCTGGCAAGTCTATCAATTCTTGTGATAACCAATTCATCACCTTCTCTCATAAATTCTAGAAGAGTATTTAACTCATCTCTTCCTTGAGTAGATGTCCCAGAGACTTTCTCTTGTCTTATTGTTTCGCACCCTGCTGATTTGAGTGCATCAAGTTGAACAGTAAGGTCTTGTCCAGAAGAACTAACTCTTGCATAACCATATTTCATAAAAACCTCCAAAAGTGTCTCATTTACCTCTAGAGTTTAACGATTCGTGTCTCATAAGTCAAGTATAGATGCTATTGAGACAGTATTTTTGTATCATTTAATTGTCTTGTGAGAGTTTAGTCTATTGATACAACGATTTTTATAATTTAAGTTAATTTTTTTTCACTATTGTTAAATTCTTTTTATGAATAGGTTCAATTAGATTTTCTTTAGGGATAAAAACAACTTCTTCTTCCTGTCTATCATTAGTGTAAAACAATACTTCTTCTTTCTTAACTTTTGTTTTCCAACAAAGATATTCACTTTCAGTAAGTTCATATAGACTTGCAAACCATTCACCTCTTTCTCTACTTAAAGACCAACTCCAACCATCTGGAAGACCTCCTCTATACACAGTCATCTCATCTGGTAAATTTCTAGTGAAAACTTTTGGAACTGGTCTTAAATTAAATAAGGATTGAAATATATCTTTTGACTGACTAGGAAATTCAGTCATAACCCAACAATGAATAATACATTTCCAGAATACTCTGTCAGATAATTTTTTTGCTCTATCTGAAGTGAGTAAATCTAAAAGTCCATCTACCCTATATTGTTTTGGTAATGATGTGCATAGTGCAACATTAATTGATATTCCAGATAATGGTTTTTTTGAATAAACAAACTCTTTCCACAAGTTTATTTTTCTTTTTATTCCAGTAACAATTCTTTTATTCATTTCTTTATTGTTATCGTCATTTTTAGAGTAAGGAATGCCGTGATGAAATTTACAAGATATGTAAGGTTCTTTGTATTTTTGAACTACATCCCACATTACAGAAATATCATCTTCACCTATATGATAGTAAATTAAATCTTCCCATTCTGAACGGAGTTCATCTGGTGCATTTTCTATTATCCAATCTACATCAAATAAAAAATTTGGATTAACATCTGAATAATCCTCTGGATATTCTTCTTTAATTTTTGCAACATTACTCATTTTTTTTCCTTGTTATCATTATTAAAATTTAAATTAAATAGTCTTTCTGACTACTCTTATATACTACCACATATACCCCATATTCTAAAGTAATCTGAGTGAAAGAAACTCGACTTTTAACAATAAAATCAGTAGTTTAGGTGAAAGTAACTCGACTTTTGTCAATCTTAAATATTCTATTCTTATATATAGTAGGGATATTAAATTATTGAGATTACAAACCCATTGAGAAACAAGAAATTGGTTCGGATTCTTGGTTAGGTAACCAATTTAGATAATGAAACACCCAAGTTGAAATGGTGTTTAAATATTCTCAACAGGACGAGGGAGAAATAACCCTCAAGGAATGAGTTTGTAATTGTATCTGCTGCTCATTCCTACCGAAGTTTAAGTAGAGAAAGAACTTAATTGCGTTGTGCCTAACTGGAACGAATTAAGAAGAATGGGATATCGGACTTCTCACCCAACTTTATGGATTACAAAGATGATACTATTGGTTCATAAAGTTTCTCTGATGCAATGTGTTCTGGAGTCACTAGACTCAAGAATGATATCTTAACCTAGAGATAGGTTAAGTGTGTCTGAAATCACTGCCTCAAGAGTATTACTACTAAGGATACAAATATGGAATATGATTACTTTGAAGAAAGGTTTATTGAAGAACATTTTCAAGAAGAAATTATAGGCAAGAATATCTCTAGAATAGATTATCTAGAAAACCATTTTATGAAGAAACAATGGAAAAAGGATTATCTTTGGGTTCAAGATAATCTAAAGAAATTGAATATCAAAAGAACATTAAATAAATACCAGAAATCAACTCTTATAAATACTTCTACAGACTATTTAAGGACTGCTGAAGGGATATAAAGTATATGAATGACATATCAATCAAGGACAATAAATCGACTGCTGATGATGATGTAAAGAGTGCTGAATTGACTTGGGATTTTATACTAGAACAACTAGGGAAACCAAGATGGAATGGTAATCCTAAAAGTAAGTTCAGTCTGATAAATTCAACCCTCAAAAGAAATAGGAGAAAGAAGAGATTATGAGAACACACAACTACTTGACCAGAATAAATGATGACACTTGGACTGACCTAAAGAGAATACAAGAACTCGATAATCGAAGTGCAAACTCTTTGATTAATGAAGGATGTCGATTAGTGATTGCAGATAAACTTCAAAAGATTTCCCAGATGAAGAAACATAGAAACACTCTTGAAAATATGGTTTCTGCATAATGTCTTGGGGTATGCGACAGATTGAAAACAATCATCTTTCTGCATCTGAATATCAGAGAAAGTTAGATGATTTTAGAAAGAGACAAACTGAAATGTTAGATAATGAAACAAAATATATTCCACCGATTATAGATATGAAATCTGCATACTCAAAAGTTCAACAATCAAAAGTAACTATTCCATCCTCACTTTATGATGCAACCACCACAAAGACATATAAATAGTATTGGGGATTCACTTCTCCATTTAAAATGGTTTACTCCCAGATAGAAATGTCTGGGAGTTTTTATTTAATGAGTTTCTTTATACCATAACAGTCCATTATCGAGGTAACCAACCCATTCACCAACTTT
Source organism: uncultured SAR116 cluster alpha proteobacterium (assembly GCA_902532475.1). GTDB lineage: Bacteria > Pseudomonadota > Alphaproteobacteria > Puniceispirillales. The sequence goes on along the minus strand of CACAIE010000024.1, from coordinate 8,171 downwards.
CTTACCATTATTGTATTTACCTTTTTCCCATAACTGTCCATTATCGTGGTAAAGAACCCATTCACCTTCTCTCTTACCATTCTTCCATTCACTTTTTGACTTTAACTGTCCATTAGAATTGTAAGTAACCCATTCACCTACTCCCTTACCATTCTTGTATTTACCTTTTTTATATAACTGTCCATTAGACCTGTAAGTAACCCATTCACCTACTTCCTTACCATTCTTGTATTTACCTTTAGTCCATAACTGTCCATTATCGTGGTAAGAAACCCATTCACCTTCTCTCTTACTATCCTTATATTCACCTTTCTCCGATAACTTTCCATTATAGTGGTAACTAACCCAAGAACCAACTATCTTACCATCCCTGTATTCTTTTTTATTATGTAACTGTCCATTATCCCAGTAATAAACCCATTCACCAGTTTTCTTACCATTCGTATTGTATTCACCTTTATACCATAAATTTCCATCACCCCAGTTTTCAAACCATTCACCAACTTTATTACCATTCTTCCATTCACTTTTTGACTTTAACTGTCCATCACCCCAGTAAATAACCCATTCACCAGTTTTCTTACCATTCGTATTGTATTCACCTTTAGAATGTAACTGTCCATCTGAATTGTAACGAACCCATTCACCTTCTTTCTTACCATTCTTATTGTATTTACCTTTAGATGCTAACTGTCCATTTTTGAAGTAATCAACCCATTCACCTACTTCCTTACCATCCTTGATTGAACCTTGCTTCTTTCCAGTTATTACTCCAGTAAACGGAACTTGAGTAAATTTCTTATAGTAAAGTCCATCTCGTTGTACCAAGTCATCCATAGTCAGAGTTTCACTCCAACTTTGAAATGAGAATAGAGAGAATAAGATAAACGGAATGAAGAATAGTTTTTTCATACATTCACTCTAATCAAAATATCTATGGAAGGTAAAGAGACTGTTTATAGATTAGGAATTGATTGTCAGTTTTTGGGAATGGGGTGATATTTTAATAAGTTGATTTAAGTGTTCCATCTTTCCAGTATTTAACCCATTCACCTTCTACATAACCATACTTATTGTAATTACCTTTAGATCGTAACTGTCCATTATCGTAGTAAAAAAACCATTCACCAATTCTCTTGCTTTTCTTAAAGTGACCTTTATAAACTAACTGTCCATTATCATAGTAACGAATCCATAAACCTTCTTGCTTACCATCCTTGATTGAACCTTGCCATCTACCAGTTACTTTTCCTGTGAATGGAGTTTCAGTATATTTCTTATAATAAAATCCATATCTCAATACCAAGTCATCCATAGTCAGAGTTTCACCCCAACTTGGTGAGGAAAGAAGAGATAGAAAAAGAATAAGTATGATTGAGGTTAGTTTTTTCATCACTTATCACATACAGATTTTAGAACTGCTTCCCCTGAAGAGTTAGGAGAAGGATAAATCCATTTATCTTTTGGTGTGTCAGAAGTGCTAATAGTTCCTTTACCCATCGGTTCTTTGTGAAAAGACCCACTCAAATTCTTTTTCCGAAATAGTTTGCAATCGCCTTGGTTATATATTTTCGCAGACAACGTACCAGATTCGGTTGGTTTCAATAAATCTCCCAACTCCCAAAAATAAACATACCCATCAACTTTCTTAATTCTATCAAAATCTACATAAAAATCTCCATGTACATTTTCACCCACCTTCGTCCATTCTGCATTAGAAGTAAAAGAGAACATTAGAGTGAATAAAAGTATTGGTATTGTGAGTAGTTTTTTCATTTAACAATTTTGACCTTTACAACTTATTCTTTCACCATTTTTCCAAGTCTCTGTTTTTTCCAGAGAACCATCCTCATTGAAGTATTCCCAAAGACCATCTCTTTCTCCGTCTTTGTAATTTACTTTATTTCTTAACTTACCTGTTTCATAATAGTATTCCCAAAGACCATTTTTTTTTCCGTTTTTGAAATTTACTTTATTTCTTAACTTACCTGTTTCATAATAGTATTCCCAAAGACCATCTCGTTTTCCGTCTTTGTAATTTATTTTATAATCCAACTGACCATCTTCATAATACGATTCCCAAAGACCCTCTCTTTCATCGTCTTTGTAATTACCTTTATAATCCAACTGACCATCTTCATAATACGATTCCCAAAGACCCTCTCTTTCATCGTCTTTGTAATTACCTTTATAATATAACTTACCATTTTTATAATACAATTCCCAAAGACCATCTCGTTTTCCGTCTTTGAAATTTTCTTTAATCCACAACTGACCATTTTCATGATAAGACAACCATTTACCATCCTTTTTTCCATTTTTAAGTTTTCCATTTTTCATACCAGATATTTCTCCAGTAAATGGAACATCTGTAAACTTCTTATAGTAAATTCCATCTCGTCTGACTAAGTCATCCATAGTAAGAGTTTCACTCCAACTTGGTGAGGAAAGAAGAGAGAGAAAAAGGATAAGTATGATTGAGGTTAGTTTTTTCATACTTGATTATTAACACAAAATAAAAATCTATGGAACAAGGGGGAGTTTTATGGAAACTTTCCTTCACAAACATACTTTAAAATTGTTTCTGCCTGGTTTCTGTATCTCTTAATAGTTCGATTGACTTCTTTAGTTTCTGTTGCACCCTGTCCAGAGATACTCATCATATTTGTTGGATACTTTTTTTGCAGATGAATGATTATATCCCAACCATCTTTTAAATCTTTATTCTTATAGACCTCTAATGCAACTTTGATTGCATCTGGTTTTGCTTGTTTCGTTGTCATAGGAAATTTATCAACACCATAACGACTCTTTACTGCAAACAATCTCTCCCAATTCTTGACCCACCAAGTTCTAAAGGTAGTTGAAAATATCTCCTCTGGAGTTCCCCATTCTTTATAATATTTCCAATCTATTTTTCTTCCTTCTTGGTGTGCACTCTTGAGAAACTGCCACCAGTAATTATAGAGAACATAACGATAAGGAATCCATAATCCTTCTTTGTATCGAATGAAGTTACTAGTCTTTTTCTTCTTTGCCATAAAGAATGTAATAACACAAAAGACCCCTCGATAAAACGAGGAGTCCTTTATTAATCTAAAACCATAAACAACAGATAAAGAAGAAAACAGAAATATATAAAAGGAGAACTTCTTTATCATTCTTATTTAGGTATATTGAATTTATATGGATTTCGGATTGTTAGATTTATCTTCCGATAATTCACCCACCCAATCCAACCAATCTAAATCATCTCCCCAGACTTCATCAAAATCCTCCATTACTTTCCGAATGTGTTTCTCATATCTCTCTTTTTGTTTAGGAGTAGTGGGTTTGAATTTAGAATAAAACTTAATCCAATTAACTAATCTTTCTCTTCCACTCATGCAGTATCTTTAATCCATTTTAATTCAAACTTACCTATTTCCATTTTATGTTCTTTCATTCTGACATTCTCAATTCTATCCTGTCTCAATCTGTATTTCTTTAATACTGAAAAGACTTGAGTATTAACCCAAGAGTTTCCTCTTGCAGTTTTAATCCCCTTCTCATTTAAATATTGTGCAATCTTCCGATAACCCATTCCAGAGTCATGAAGTGATTTTATTAGGTCATAATTCTGTTGTTGATGGTCTGAATATTCCTTTTGAGGAATGAGATTATTTGAACCAATTATGATGTTAAAACAGAGATATTGAGAATACCCATCTTCAATTTGAGCACTCTTCCGAACTACTCTACTGTAACAGACTTGGCTAAGTTTTTTGGTTGATCAACATCTGTACCCTTTGCTACAGCAGTATGGTATGCAAGCAATTGAATTGGTATAGATGCAATTATTGGTGTTATTTCTTCATTTATAAAAGGCAATCTTATAATTTCATGGGCAAAGTCTATATTGTTCTCTATCCCTTCGTCTGCAAAGATTATGAGTTTAGCTCCCCTGGCAAGTGCTTCCCTTAGATTGCTGATAGTTTTAATACTGTGATGATCTTTTGCCAAAAGAGAAATCACTGGTAAATCCTCTTCTATTAAAGCGATAGGTCCGTGTTTCATCTCACCCGCAGAAAAACCTTCAGCATGAATATAGCTAACCTCTTTCAGTTTGAGAGCACCCTCTAAAGAAAGCGGATAAAGAGGTCCTCGGCCTAGATATAAGCAGCTGTTACTTTTCATAATGTTATTTGCAATATCAATTATTTTTCCATCCAGCGTCAATGCTTTAGCAACAGCCCCAGGAATTTTAAATAGTGAAGATTTTATTGCACTAATTTTTTCTTGGTTAATACCTCTGTCTTCTGCTAATGCAATACACATAGATAATAAAATAGTTAATTGTGCAGTAAAGGCTTTTGTACTAGCAACAGCAATCTCAGCTCCAGCTCTTGTATACAAGGAAAAATTAGCTTCTCTATCAATTGTACTTCCAAGGCTATTAACTATTGCAACAGTTTTAACCCCTGTATCAGCTGCGTATCTCATAGCCATTAATGTGTCAATGCTCTCCCCTGATTGACTAATTGCCAAAACCAACCCTTCTGTGTCAATAAAAGGGGATCTATATCTATACTCACTAGAAGTTTCAACACTTACAGGTAAGTTGACTAAACTTTCTATCCAATATTTACCAATCATTCCAGCGTAATAAGAGGTGCCCGCTGCTAAAATTGTGATCGATTTGGGTTTTTCCTTAATTATTTTATCTAGATTTTCAGAAACTCTACCATCAGATGTATACATTTCAGAAATTGTATGAGCTATAGTTTCTGGCTGCTCATATATTTCTTTTTCCATAAAGTGCTTATGGTTTCCCTTGCTAATAACTGCTGGGTCTAATGTGTTGCTCTTTACTTCTCGTTGAACACTATTTCCATTAAAATCAAAAAGAGAAATTTTATTTTTACTGAGTATTGCAAAATCGCCATCCTCTAAAAATATTAGCTGATTTGTTATCCCTGCAAGCGCTATTCCATCAGACCCAACTGCACAAAGAGTATCTCCTTTGCCTATAGCCAAAGGTGAAGCATTTCGAGCGGCAATTAATGTATCTGGATCATCTAACATCAAAACCACAAATGCATAGGCGCCATCCAAAATCCTAAGAACATTTTGAGTTGCTTCTTTTAGTGTTATGTTTTTGTTAAGTTCTTCATCAAATAAATGGGCTATAACCTCACTATCAGTTTGTGATATAAATATTCTTCCCTTTGAAATTAATCTATCTTTAATTTCCTGAAAGTTTTCAATTATTCCATTGTGAACTATGGCTACTTTCCCTGCAATATGAGGGTGAGCATTTAATTCAGAAACACTGCCATGAGTTGCCCATCTAGTGTGTCCTATCCCAATTAAACCCTTCAATGGGTTACCAGATAGCTTTCCATTTAAATTTTTAATTTTGCCTTCGGCTTTTCTTGAATAGAACCTATTTTTATGGATCGTAGCTATACCTGAACTATCGTATCCTCTATATTCAAGTCTTTGCAAACTACTTATCAAATAGTCTTGAGCATCATCTTTAGAAGTTACGCCTATTATACCACACATAAAAAAACCGATTTAATTTGATTGCCAATAGCATATTCGTATCCTTTGTGCAATGTTATTACTAGTGTAATATCAAACATTGTTATAATATATTTCCATGGAAATTATTTCTATCATTCTAGCAGCTGGAAAAGGTAAAAGGATGAACTCCTCTTTACCAAAACCATTGCATAAAGTTGCTGGTAAATCCCTATTGCATTGGCTTGAGGGGGGATTAGATGAAGCTTTAGTTTCAAAAAGGATTTTTGTCTTAGGTGATAAATCTGAAATTTTAAAAAAGCATATAAAGAATTCAGATTATGTAATCCAAGAACCACAATTAGGTACCGGTCATGCTGTAAAAATTGCTGGAGAAAAAATAAGTAATTTAAATTCAATAATTCTTATCGTTTACGCAGACACGCCATTTATTTCTCCAAAAACAATTAAAAAAATAATTAGGAAAATAGAGAACGGTTGCAAAATTTCAATTCTAGGATTTGAAACAGATAGTCCTAATGGATACGGAAGAATTATAACAAATCAAAGTAATCAGGTTTTAGAAATTATAGAAGATAGAGATGCAAGCGAAGAAGTCAAAAAAGTTAAATTATGCAATTCTGGAATTTTAGCAGGTAGGGCAAAAGATATATTTGATTACCTTGAACAAGTTAAGTTGTCAAATAACGGCGAGTATTATTTGACAGACATTGTTTCAATTTGCTCTAACAATAAGAAGAAAATTGGTTTTGTCTTGGGCTCTTCTGAAGAATTAATTGGAGTGAACGACAGAATAGACTTATCCAATGCTGAGAAAATAATTCAAAAGAAATTAAAGAATACACTTCTAAGTAAAGGTGTTACTTTAGTTGACCCTTCAAGCGTTTATGTTAGTCATAATGCTAATTTAGCTAAAGACGTCATTATAGAACCAAATGTATTTATTGGTCCAAATGTTAAAATTAATAGCAATACTCTTATACGTTCATTTTCTTATTTAGAAAATTGCTCAATAGGCAAAAAATGTAACATTGGACCTTTTGCTAGAATCAGACCAGAAACAGAAATTGAAGACAATGTAAGAATAGGTAATTTCGTAGAAGTTAAGAAATCTAAAATTAAAAATAATTCTAAAGTCAACCATCTCTCTTACATTGGTGATGCTCTTGTTGGCCATGACAGCAATGTGGGCGCTGGAACTATAACATGTAATTATGATGGAACCAATAAGCACAAAACAAATATTGGAAACAATGTATTCATTGGTTCGAATTCAGCTTTGATTGCCCCCCTGACCATTAAAGATAATGCAATAATTGCTGCTGGAAGCACGATTACAAAAGATGTTAACGCAAATTCAATTGCAGTAGAAAGATCAACTCAAAAAGAAGTAAAAAGAAGGGACTTAAAATTTAAAAAATAGTTATAATTTAGTCTTCTTTTTGATTTTGCATAAATTCCTTATCTATTTGCGGTAATTCTTTGTTGTAGATAGAAGCTTCAAACGCTTGGAGTCTCTTATAAACGGAGATCAAGTCAATTATAGTTGTCCAAGAATTTACCAAAAATTGAAAGGAGCTTGCAACTTGACCAAAAGCTCTCAACACTTGGTTCATTATTCCAAGTGTTATTCTTCCACTTACAATTGTAGGAATCAGAAAAATGTATACTATTACGTTGTCGGCTTGAATATAAAGATATCTTACAAGATTAAAATAAGCATAATGGAAATATATTCTAAAATAGTTTCGTCTGACATTATTAAACAACTGGATCAACGATGGAGGATCCGCTCTTTCAATTCTATCCTCACCAAGGACCAGTTCTTTCCTAAATGCAGCCTCTACTCTTTGATTTTTAAATTCAAGACCAGGTAATTTAATACCAGAAAAAATTAAAACTATTGTACCAAAAACTGACCAAAGAATTGCTAACGTCACAAGTGGGTATGGTATACTTCCAACAATCGGCAATTCTTCAACATGGACAGATAAAGCTGTTAAGACAGGTAAAAATGAAATTAATGTCATAACAGAATCAACCATATAAACACCCAATCCTTTCATTATAGAGGCAAATCTCATTGTGTCTTCTTGAATACGCTGGGAGGCTCCCTCAATTTGTCGTACTTTAGTCCATCGCTCAGTATAAAAGTCATTCATTGCGTTTCGCCATCGAAATACATAATGAGAGGTAAAGAAAATTTTAAATGGAACAAACAATATATATGGTAAAACTATAATACAAAAAACCAAAAGGTGCCCATAGAGATCGGCAGCTGTTACTTCACCTCCTCCACCTAAAGCCTTTTGAACGTCATCATAAAATGGGCCATACCAAGCGTTTATTACTACAGATACTTGAACAGTCAAATACGCCATCAATATTAACACTGATGATCCAAGTATTGACCAAAATTGCCATTTGTGAGGAGAATAATACGCCCAAAATCCAAAAAATATGAATGTAGAAAGTATATAATATAGGTCAAACCAAAGAAATTCAGAAGTTATAAAATAGCCTAAACCAATAACAGTTGGCGCTCCTTCTTCAGAAAAATTAAATCCAAACACTTCTCCAAGTGATTGGCCAACTGTATAATATATTCCAATAACGAAAGCTACCCAAAGAATTAGTGACAATAA
>CACAIE010000023.1 GCA_902532475.1 uncultured SAR116 cluster alpha proteobacterium | reverse complement strand
CTTTATATAAATTATCAAGTTTTTTATTTAATTTTTCTAAAATTTATTTTTGGAGAACATAAATCCACGATCTTAATTGAATTTTTGTTAAATGGTCTCCATATTTTTTTTCAATAATTTTAAGCTTATTATTTTTGATAAAAAATTTAATTTTTTTCATAAAGTTGGCATCTTCAACAGCATGATCATTTAATGAAAACACTATTAAGCCTTTCATTTTGAGATATTTCTGAAAATAATTTATGGTTTCTGGTTTGGCGTGATTAGGACTAATTACTCCAGCAGCGCAAATAATGTCATACTTTTTATTTAAATTATAATTGTCAGTATTTAAATCAATAACAAATAATTCTTGATATATTTTTTTCACCGCCGCCTTTTCAAGCATTTTTGATGAAAAATCTGTTCCATCTATTTTTACAAAACCTTTAGACAAAATTTCTTGCCCTGATAAACCTGTCCCACAACCTATATCAAGTATTGACGCCTGCTTGCTTAATGCATTTCTATTTATTGCCTCAGCACATCTTATATGAGTACTATAACCATTCCTTAAAAGTTCATCATCGTAAGAATTATACCATTTGTTGTATAACTCTTTTGTTTCATTTTCCTGTTTTGCTTTATAAACTTCTGATAAATATTGCTTATTGTATGTAATTTTATATATCCTTAATTAAGTTAACAATTTGATAAATACTTTTTAATTAGAATTGATACATAAAATGATTAATTTTGAAAATAGTTTCCATGAACTTAATAATGAATTTTATGCAAATGTTTTACCTTCTATACCTCCAAAACCAGAACTTTTAGCTTGCAATAAAAATCTAGCACATAAATTAGGTATAAACTTATCTTGGCTTGAAAGCGAAGAAGCTCTTGAATGCTTTTCTGGATCTAAGATTATTAAAAATTCCAACCCTTTAGCAATGGTATATGCAGGGCATCAATTTGGAAATTGGGTACCAAGGTTAGGCGATGGACGCGCTGTTTTGCTTGGAGAGTTAATTGATAAAGATAACCAAAGATGGGACATTCAATTAAAAGGTTCGGGTAAAACTCCATTCTCAAGAAGTGGAGACGGAAAAGCTGTTCTAGGCCCCGTTCTAAGAGAGTATCTAATAAGTGAGGCAATGAGCGCATTAAGAATACCGACAACATTAGCTTTAACAGTTGTAAAAACTGGTGAAAGAATTCAGAGAGAAGCTCTTTTGCCTGGAGCAATATTAACGCGAGTGGCTAAAAGTCATATAAGAGTTGGAACATTCCAATATTTTGCTTCAAGAGGAGAATATGATATTTTAAAAACATTATCTGACTATGTTATAAATCGACATTTTCCTGAAATAAAAAACAAAAAAAATAAATACTTAGAATTTTTGAAAATAGCCATAAGAGCTCAAGCAAAATTAATTTCCCAATGGATGTCTGTAAGCTTTATACATGGTGTCATGAATACTGATAATTGCTCTATAATTGGAGATACTATAGATTATGGTCCTTGTGCATTTATGGATATATTTAAACCTGAAACTGTTTTTAGTTCTATCGATACATACGGGAGATATAGTTATAAAAATCAACCTATAATCTGCCAATGGAATTTAATTCAACTTGCGAATTGTTTGCTACCTCTTTTATCAAACAACAAAGAAAAAAGTATTAAAATTGCTCAGAATGAAATTGATAGATTCCCAAAATTATTTGAAAGTTTTTGGCTCCAAGAAATGAGAAAAAAATTAGCTTTAAAATCTGGCACACTGAAGGATACAAAGTTAATAACAGAACTGCATGATATTATGGAACATGATAAACTTGATTTTACCTTAACATTCTCAAGTCTTTATTATGTTTTTATCAACAAAAACAACGTAGTATTTGATTATATTAATAAGTCAAATAAATTTAAAAAATGGACACTAAAATGGAAAAATAGGCTTGAAAGTGAAAAAAATTCCAAAGCGAATATTGTAAAATTATTGTGCAACTCGAACCCTTCTATAATTCCTAGAAATCATTTAGTAGAAGAAGCTATAAAGTTAGCAGTGTACGATAATAACTATTCAAAGTTTTTTAAGCTTATGGAGTTGGTATCAAAACCCTTCTGCTTGAAAGAAAAAAATCGCTACTACTTATTCCCTCCAAAAGATAGTGATAAAAACTTTCAAACATTTTGTGGTACTTAGATAAATGGTATATATTATAAAATATAGACGTAACAAATATTTAATAAAATTATAAAAAGTTTATATAAAGATAACGTATTAATAAAATTAAATTATGCTATTATACTGGTTTTTTCCTTTTACTATTATTGCCTCAAGTTATTGTTGCGTTTTACTTTCAACAACATGGTCAATTCTGCCTTATATATGGGTTTTAATGATTGTTCCATTATTAGACCTGCTAACACCTAAATTAAGTAAAACTAATAAAGAACTTGAAAATACTTTGGGACATAATGCTTCATTAATAGCCGTAGTCCCAGCAATGTTCTTTTTATTCTTCTTGAGCCTAACAAAAATTAGTAATGCTGAAATTAGTTCACTTGGAGCGATTGCTATCGGATTAGGCACCGGCATTGCAGGAGGAGCAATTGGAATCACAACTGCGCATGAGCTTATTCACAGAAAATCAAAAATAATGAGGGGTTTTGGAATTTGTTTACTAGTTTTATGTTTGTATGGTCATTTTCGGATAGAACATATATATGGACATCACATTCATGTGGCGACCAAAAATGATCCAGCTACAGCTAGGAAAGGAGAGAACTTTTATTCATTTCTAATTCGTTGCGTAATTACAGGTGTTATTTCTGCATGGAATATTGAAAAAAATATTCTCATATCAAAAAAATTATCTGTCATAGGAATTAAAAATAGAATGTTCCATTATTTGATCTTCCAAGTTCTTTTGATATTTGCCTCTTATTATATTTCTGGAATAAAAGGTATTATTTATATTTTATTTCACTCAGCTATATCAATAATTTTGCTTGAACTTGTTGAATATATTCAACATTACGGACTTGTAAGAAAACATAACAATAAAACTTCAGTAGAGAGCTACAACCATTCCCATTCTTGGAATAGTCGACACAGCGTGGCTGATTGGTCAACCTTTAACCTTGGCTTACACTCAGAACATCATTCTATATCAAATAAGCCTTACCCTCTTCTCACACAAGACAAAAAAGTTAGAGAGATGCCTGCAAATTACCCTACAATGATTTTAATGGCCCTAATACCGCCAATTTGGTTTAAAGTTATTGATCAAAAAATATAATTGAATTTTGAAAAATTACTTTGGAACTAACACCCGTAAAGGTTTTTTACCTATTGAAATTTCTGCAGGTAAAACACCTAAATACTCTCCATCACCATAAACTAAAGGTGCCCAAGGACTATTCGACTGAGTTGAAACAAGTAATTTAGCAGTATGGATATTAATAACTTTAGAATGCTTCAGATGGCTACCAGTAAAAACACCTAACAAAAGTTTAAACGCTTCAAAGCGTTTGACTTTCGTAGAATATAGAAGATTTACCATCTCTTTAACCTTAAATGCATCTGGAGCAATATACATCCCTCCGCCAGTATATTGTGAAGCTGCACCTGCCAAAATTAATAATTCCTCTTCTATTATTTTTTCATCAAATTCAACTCTATATTTGTGACTTTTTAAAAGAATAAAACTCAAGATGGAAGCAACTGAATAAAGTAACATACCTTTTAAAATTGGAATTTTTTCTGCCCTATATGCCGCTTCACTCAGCAACCCCACTCCAGCACAAGTTAAAGTAATTCTATAATGATTATTGAACATTACTTGAACATATCTCGCGTTAATAAGTTTTGGAAAAGAAAATGACTGAATAAGATCATTAACAGAGTTTATACTTAATGAGCAAGCAAAATCATTCCCTCTTCCAAAAGGCAAAATTGCCATTATCCCATTATTTTCAATCGCCTGCTGTGCTACTAAATTTTGGAGTCCATCACCCCCACAAGCAACAACAATTTTATTTTTCCTCATAGATTTTTTAGCAATGTTAATGGCGTTATCTATAGAATTACTAACAAGTATTTCAGCTCCAGTACCTTCAATAATTTTTTTAATTTTTTTGATTTTTTTGTTTAGAGATAATTTTCCTGCAACCGGATTAACCAAAAAAACAGAATTGTTTAAAGATAAATTATTCATATAATTTTATTATAATACAATGAATTATAATATATTCTTAAATTTATAAATTAAATCTATTATAGTGCCATTCAATATGATCGCTCATGAAAGTAGATATAAAGTAGTAGGAATGGTCATAGCCTTCTTGCATTCTTAGTGTGAGTGCTTGATTATTTTTTTTACAGATTTCTTCAAGCAAGTGGGGTCGTAAACCATCATCTAAAAAAGGGTCCTTTGTACCTTGATCGATTAAGAAATCTGGGAATTTTGCTCCATCTTCTATTAACATAGTTGCGTCATATTTTCTCCAGACATTTTTATCTTGACCTAAATATTTTTTAAAGGCCAAGCTTGACCAACCCGCTGAAGATGGTTGGACTATAGGAGCAAATGCTGAGCAAGATGCATATTGGCTAGGTTTGTTTAAAGCAATAATTAACGCTCCATGCCCTCCCATGGAATGACCCATTATTGCTTGTTGATTTTCATTAATAGGAAAATGGTTCATCATAATCTTAGGTAACTCACTAGTAATATATGAGTACATATTATAGTTTTTGCTATAGGGTTCTTCGGTGGCGTCAAGATAGAATCCCGCACCAGAACCAAATTGCCAGTTATCTTTTTCATCTGGAACATCCTCACCTCTTGGGCTAGTATCTGGGCATATAATAGCTACACCTAATTCGGAAGCTTTTTTTCTATACTCACCTTTTTCTGTAACATTTGAATGATTGCAAGTTAAACCAGAAAGGTACCAAATTATTGGAACTGTTTCGTTATTTTGCAACGCTGGCAAAAAAATTGAAAATTTCATATTGCAGCTATTAGTTTTTGAATAATGACTAAAAACCTTTTGTTCCCCGCCATGAGAAAAAAAACTTTCTAACAACTCCATTAAAAAACAACCACAGATCGAATAGATTTCCCTTCATGAAGCAAATCGAAACCTTTATTAATTTCTTCAAAGGACAATGTATGAGTAATCATAGGGTCTATCTGAATTTTTCCATTCATATACCATTCAACTATTTTAGGAACGTCAGTTCTTCCTCTGGCGCCTCCAAATGCAGTACCTTTCCAAACTCTTCCAGTAACCAATTGAAAAGGTCTTGTACTAATTTCTTCACCTGAGCCTGCTACACCAATGATGATACTTTCACCCCATCCCTTATGAGCACATTCTAAGGCAGTCCTCATTACGTCTACCTTTCCTATGCATTCAAAACTATAGTCAGCCCCACCACCTGTAACCTCAACTATATGTTCAGTTAAATTATTTTTAACTTTATCTGGATTAATAAAATGAGTCATTCCAAATTTTTTACCCCAAGTTTCCTTGTCAGCATTTGTATCGACACCAACTATCATCTCTGCGCCAATCATTTTTAGACCTTGAATTACATTTAATCCAATGCCTCCCAAACCAAAAACAACAGCCCTGCATCCTGATTCTGCTTTGGCGGTATTAATTACAGCACCTATTCCAGTAGTTACTCCGCAGCCCACATAACAAACTTTATCAAAGGGCGCAGATGAGTTTATTTTTGCCAAAGAAATTTCTGGAAGCACTGTATAGTTAGAAAATGTTGAGGTTCCCATATAATGGAATATTTTTTTCCCATTCAATGAAAATCTACTTGTCCCATCAGGCATTAATCCTTGACCTTGAGTGCTCCTTATTGATTGGCAAAGATTAGTTTTTGGATTTAGACAGTATTCACATTCTCTGCATTCAGGAGTATACAAAGGTATAACATGATCCCCAGGTTTCAATGTTTTAACTCCAACGCCAACTTCTTGGACTATGCCTGCTCCTTCATGGCCCATAATTGCAGGGAAAAGACCCTCAGGATCTTTACCAGAAAGTGTATAAGCGTCCGTGTGGCAAATGCCAGTAGCTTTAACTTCAACTAAAACTTCGCCCTCTTTAGGGCCCTCTAAATCTATTTCCACCAATTCTAGAGGCTTCCCCGCTTCAAATGCAACTGCAGCTCTCGATTTCATGAGTTCTCCTTTATAATCATTTAATTAAACATAATTATATTTTTTTTGAAGCGCAAATATAAAAAACAATGTACAAACAAATGAATATACTGAAAAATATATTAATATAACTTCAATTGAAAAATTTAAGTCCATTAATACCCCCAATATAATTGGCCCTATTGCAGAACCAAAAACTGTCAATACACTTAATAAACTTTTTATAGAACCCAAGTACTTTGTCCCATACATTTCAGCGATAATTGCAGGATGAGAAGTGTATGTAAAACCAGAACTCGTTCCAAGAAAAAACATATACGGAATTACAATATATGGATTAAAACTAAAACTTAAACACAACATTGAAAAAATTAAAGGAACCAAGCTCATTATTGCAAGTACCTTTGCAGAGAATTTATCTATTAAGATTCCTACAACTATCGCTATAAAGGAAACGGAAAATGAATAGATAAAATAATTACCAGTAATCCAAAGATGAGACCAGTTTTTACTATCTGCTATATTTAAATGATGAAAAAATAATGCTGTTAAAATGATTCCTGGCGCCATTAAACCTGGCGCCATTAGGTAAAACCTAAAATCTTTTAATACTTCAAGCCTAGTAAATGATTTAGATGTTTCATAATTAGAACCATTTTGCATAATATTAACACTTGATATTTTTTCAACAAAGCGTGTTTCAAATTTTCTTAACAACAAAATTATCAATGGAAAAAGAAAGAACATTATAACCAATGATGAGCTAAAGTAAGTATATCTCCATCCTATTAATGAAATTAAAATTACTACAATTACAGGTAAAGTAGCTTCTCCCAATGCCATACCAAGAGAACCTATTGCTATAGCTGTTCCCCTTTTTTTGACAAAATACCTTGCCATTGTTGTTGAAGAAATATGCGAGGTTAATCCCTGACCTGTTTGTCGAAGAAAAAAAATTGCAAATATCAATAAAAAATAACTAGAAATAATTGAAATAAATATACAAGAAAATATTAAAGCAAAAACTGAGAAAAAAGTGTAATGATTTAACTTATAGTAATCAATTAAACTTCCAGAATAAGTTAAAACAAGAGCACTTCCAAGGGTTCCAATTAAATAAACCGAACCCCAAGATGTATGACTTAAGCCAAACTCTAGTTGTATTGAAGGACCAAACAGAGAAATAAAAAAAGTTTGGCCAAAACTTGAAGTAAATGCCATTATAATTCCAAAAGACAGCAATCTTATATTTTGAATTAGGAAACTTAAGTTCATTTAATATGGCCGAAATATATTTAAAATTAACTGTGTGTATAAATTATTTATTAAAAGTTTCAAAACCTATTGTTATTATTTTAACATTCGTTTTTTTTTAAATTTTTCCATAGGCGATGATTTAATTTTTAGCAATGTCTAAATAACAGATGACGACACCATAAAAATAATTGGTAAAAAAATTCGCTTACATGGAATTGGTACTCCTGAAATTGAACAATACTGCCTCAATCAAAAGATGGAGCAATATCTCTGCGGAACAGTGTGAAGGATTTTCTTAAAAAGATTATAAAAAACAAAGTGATAAAATACATTTAAAATGACATCGATAGATACGGAAGAATTGTTGCGACATGCTATATAGTAGAAAAAAATTTAAACGGGTTAATTTTAGATAAAGGATGGAGATTGGCATACCGTGAATACTCAAGACAATATATAATCAACTAAAACAGGGCAAAAGAAGAAGCTCTTGGGATTTGGTCAGAAATGTTTATTAAGCCATGGGAATGGCGAAAAGGCAAAAGACTTAAAATTAATTTAAGTTAATCCGTCCTTTTTGAATTTTTTTTCTCGAAATAAAAACTTCAATTGAGCTGTATATAAAAACACTAGCCATAACTAGAATTCCACCGTAAAAAGTATTTCTTGAAATAGTTTCATTAAGAAAAATCCAAACCCAAAAAGGACCTAAAGCAAACTCAAAAAGCATCAAAAATGTCACTGAAGAAGCATATAGGTAACGTGTCGC
The DNA here is from genome assembly GCA_902532475.1 of uncultured SAR116 cluster alpha proteobacterium. Lineage (GTDB taxonomy): Bacteria > Pseudomonadota > Alphaproteobacteria > Puniceispirillales. The sequence goes on along the minus strand of CACAIE010000023.1, from coordinate 18,353 downwards.
ATAAATAAATATATAATTTACACATCCAGATAAAACTCCACCCCACAAAAAACATAAGAAAATTTCATTTAAAGGGATAATCAAATTTTCTAAAGAAATAAAAAATGTAAACAATAATATTATTAATCCACCGATTAGAATAGTTGGAAGCATATCAATAGTTCTATACTTTCTTAAAATAATAGTAAAACATGAAAAAGAAATCGCAGTTCCTAGCGCCATTAAGTTTCCATAAATTTGCCCTAAAGCTAAGCCCTCACTTATCATTATTATAATTCCTAAAAGAGCTACAAACATTATTGATATAGTTCTTTTGGAAATATTTTCACCTAAAAAGAAAAAAGCTAATATCGCAGTAATAAATGGTATTGAACTTAAAGTGAATAAAGAGTTTGCTACAGTTGTATTAGCAAAAGCATGAACAAACATAATATTTGCAAATGTATAAAAAACTGCCCCTATAACACCAGGAAAACCAACATTTTTTATACTTTTGAAAAAAGAAACCCTGTTTTGAAAAATAATTATCGTCAAAATACTAACTGCAAAAAATAATGATCTATAAAAAATAATTTGCCATGTATTTGCTACTTCAATATTTCTCATAATCAAGCCTCCAAAACTGATAGCTATTGAAGAAACTAATAACAAGAAAATAGAAAAAGATTTATTATTGAACATTTGAAATTTTTATAATTAATAATTATAATTTTTTAAATTTGGTATCTTTTAATTAAGCCTTTAATAAACTTTAATTTTATTTTTATTGAAACCACATAATGCAAATGTTTCCAATCTTTATCTTATTGTTCAACGGAATTACTTGGGGACTTTCATTTTCAATAGCTAAAATTGTAACTAATTTCCAAGCCCACCCATTTGGGATAACCTTTTGGCAAAGCTTTGTAGCATGCATAATTTTATTTATTTTTATTCTTTATGATGCAAGAAAAAATCTTTTCATCAATTTAAAGTTATTATTTTTGTATCTTCAACTATCTTTAATTGGCCTAACCATTCCAAGTATTTTGTTTTACTACGGTGCAGAACACCTTCCTGCAGGTATCTTATCCATAACAGTTACTTTAGTTCCAATTTTAACTTATGCAATTGGTTATTTAATTGGCCAAGAAGTCTTTTCCTTTAATAGGTTGATTGGTGTAATATTAGGTATAACATCTATATTAATAATTGTTTTACCAGAGCAAAATCTTCCTGAACCACATCAAGTTTTTTGGGTTTTTGTTACATGTTTTTGTTCATTATGCTACGCTTTTCAATCTGTTTTAGTCTCTGTTAAATTTAGCCAAAAAGATAGCCCAATAGCCATGGCTTTTTGGATGAACTTCTTTTCTTCAATTATTTTACTTCCAATAGTGATAAAGTTTGATTATTTTATACCATTAAAACTTCCATTTAGTTTGTTAGAATACTCAATATTAAGTTTAGGAATAATTGAGGCAATCTGCTACAGTCTATTGATGTACCTGATTGTAAAATCCGGTCCTTTATTCGCAAGTCAAGTTGGTTATTTAGTAACTCTTTCCGGCATAATATGGGGCATAATTATTTTTGATGAAGTATTATCAATATCGATATGGGTTGCTGTATTATTGTTATTTATTGGTATATATTTAGTCAAACCTAAGGAAACATAGAATAAGCTTAAGTCTCTGTGTTATTTTATATGTTATTTCAAAAAAAATTAAAACGTTAAACTTCAAATAGAAATCATCTATAAATGCGTCAACTTTTACCGATAATTGATAAAAATTTTTATATTAAAGGAATTTTAAATGCTATAAATGTACCGGGGTTTGCCCTTGGCAGCACAATGATAGGCTTTTCAGTTATCGCTAAAGAAGCAGGCTTTGACATATGGATGGTTCTAGCAACCACGGCATCTGTATGGGGAATGCCTGGACAAGTTGCATTTGCAAGTTTATATGCGGTTGGGTCTTCTTTAGTTTTAATTTTTATTTCTGTAACTCTAGCAAACATGAGAATGATGCTTCTGGTAATATCTGGTGCAAATATCCTTAAAATTAATAAATATAATTTACCATTTTGGAAACAAGCTATTTTATTACATTTAATGGCTATTACTAGTTGGGCTCAAATTGGTTACATGAAGGATAAAATTGATGAAGAAAAATTACTGAACTATTACATTGGATTTTCTTTTACTATCTTTACATTTGGCATGCTTGGAACTTTTATTGGCTTTTATATAAATAATTATGTTTCCAATGATCTAATAAGAGTATTTATTTTTCTTACTCCGCTTTACATCTTACTTTTAATCATAAATTCAAAAGAAAACATTAATAAGGTTTCGGTAATTTTTGGTGGCTTAATTTCTATAATTTTATATCCCCTCTTAGGTAACTGGTGCATTTTATTTTCAGGAATTTTAGGGGGATCATCAGCAATATTAATTAATAGTTTAAAGAAGAGAATTACTTAATCATGGAAATTGAATACACTTTTCTACAATCTTGGGCAGCAGTAGCTTTAGCATGCATTGCTACTTTAATTTGGAGATTAATGGGAATCGTGTTTTATAATAAAATTTCAGAAAATGGTTTGTTAATCAAATGGGTAAACTCAATAGCTTACTCTATGGTTTCTGCTGTAATGATGATGATATTAATTTATCCTACAGGTGTATTAGCTACCACTTTGACTGAGCATAGAGTTTTAGGTCTTATAATTGGTTTATCTGTTATGTTAATTTTTAAAAACTTAGCAGCTGCTATCTCAATTTCTCTTATAAGCTTTGGAATAATTGTAACTTATTTTTAAAGATTAATTAAATAAGCTTTCTATTCCCACATCCTGAGCGGCAACATCTTTTAATAATTCGACGGAAATATCTTTCTCTATTGCCCACCCTGGTGGAGCTAATTGCATTTGACCACTTCTCATTGCAAATATATAGGCTTTAAAAGCTTTTTTGGCGTAATTTACATTATATCCTGGCGTAGTTGTTCCCTTTAAATCTTTGCTAAACAAACCTGTTAAATTTCTCTTGGTTTTTGGATTAACAAAATTTATCTTGTAGCAACAAAAACCAGTTAAATAATTAAAAGATTCATCACCTACTTCTAGTTCATTTAACATCAAAATATATTGCTCAGCTGCCTCTTCAAAAAGTGCAGGATCAATTTCATTATATTCCTTTGAAATACATTCTGAATACTTTTTGGAAATAGCTGGCAAAGTCGTATTTTTAGAAATAAATTCAGTTGCTATCATTCCACTGCATAAGTTAAAAATCCATTCTGGTGCAAATGAGCTCATATATTTCCTATATAAATCTATAAATTAAAATAATAAATATCAATTTAATTATTAATTTCAATATTTTATATTAAATAAATAAATTATTTTCATAATTTATTACAGAAATTTTATCAAGTAAATATAATAAAACATATATTTTAGTTATGGAACATTATAAAAATTCAACAAAATTAGCTAAAAAATACATAGAGGTTATTTGACGCCTTTAAATTTTAAACTTGTTTACTTAAAATAGAGAGAAAACTGCCAGAAAAAGAATACTAAATAGAAAGGATCATTTCGTGCCAGTTTCTTTACTTGAAAGTCAGATTAGTATTTTAGAAGAACCAGAAGAATATTTAGTTATAGACGCAACAATTGAAAAAAAAATTAAATCAAATCATAAAAAATATTTTCAATATTTAGTAAAGAGTTGATTTAAAAAATCATCAAAATTTGTTTGGTGGAAATATTTTCCACATTAAGATTGTCCAAGAGGCGCATATAGCATAAAGAGCGATAAAAAATAGAGTGGGCAAATCCCAATAAACAACCCTTGAAATCCAATAACCAATAAAAGTTTGAGAATAATTAAGGCTATTTAATTTGATTTCAATAATAGTTAAAGGACATCTAACTCCAAGAAAAGTCTCTAATGCAACTAAACATATTAATCCAAGATGCAAAGATCTCACTTTTATATTCTTCAACCATTCCCAATTAAGTTTATATCCAACTGGCACAAGAAAAAAACCCAAAGTTATAAAAATTACAATGAAAAAATGTAAGATTAAAACTATATCAGATATTAAATAAAACATTTCAGAAGTCCTTTTATATTTAGTATAATAAACGTAAAAGTAAACTTATTGAAGCAGGAACATTTCTGATAAAAATATTCCCCTGTGCTTTCCATTTTTTTTACTGAAACCTCACCAATACCCGATTGGCATCACCCTGTAGTTCAGGAGTCTGGGAGCCAGATGATTGCTGGATAACATTCTGTTGGACATAAGCATGAAGTTCACTAGCTGTGATAGAGTTGTCCTTATTACTGTCCGCCTCTCCTTCCATGCCCTTCATCAGGAAGTAAGAGAATAGACCATGCTTGGCTTCTTCCAATGGTTTAGCGGTCTGGTCACCTGCTGCTGCAGTAAAGACAGTAAAGTTATCGGGGATGGCTTTTTCCTTGGCAACAATTGCTATGGGTCTGGAAGCGATGAGCATGTCGGTGCCTCTTGTGGTGCCTGAATAGCAAGTATCCAAGAAGACGGTTACGGAACGGGGGTTGGCTGAGGTAATGTCGTGGAAGAGTTCTTTTCTTAGGATAGCAGTTTTGTCGAGAAGCTCAGGAGAACCGTCATAAGGCAGTAAATACATATCTTTGCCATCTGAACTGGCAAGTCCATGCCCAGCAAAGAATAGATAAACATCGGACTGTTTCGGTTTCATTGAACGTCTTAACCAGTTTTTGACACCGAGTAATACATCTCTTATATCGGCTCCATCATTCACCAATGTCTTGATACGATTGTTTGGTATACCCAATATATCAGCAGCATAGTCAGAGAATATCCTGGCGTCACTATCAGCATAGACTGCCTGGGCATCAATATTCTCATAGTCAGATACACCAATAACGAGAGCCAGTGCATCGTTGTTCTCTGAGACCCTTTTTCCAAGTGGATTTAGTCTGTCAAAGTTAATTGTATTGGATGCAACTGATGCAGTTCTTTTTAAGGGCACAGTAACAGAGGATGATAGGCCTGCCATGTCAAAAGCTTCGATAGTGAGAGTTGTTCCTCCTTCTTGGATATAAGTTTTATGTTCAAAATAACCATTGCTATCTATAGGGATGGTTATTCCATCTATGGTTACCTCTGCAACTTCAACATTATCTGTTGCTCTGCCCTTTACTATACCTTGTTTTCCTGAAGATATTGCACTGAGTATATCTATCAGAGGTATTTGGTTGTCTGTACTAATTTGTTGTAGTTTATTTTTTTTCTCAGCTTGAAGTTGGGCAAGCTGTTGTTCTAACTCAGCAGCTTTTTTTTGAGCAGCAATTAACTCTTCAGAAGAAACTTTTGCCTTGCAAGTATCACCCACTTTTTTATAACCAGATTTACATTTCCAAGAATCTCCAGATGCAACGGCATTGTCAGGTATTTTTAAACAGGATTCTCCATATTTAAAGTATCCACTATTACATTTCCATGTATCTCCATAGACGTGTGCATTATCTGGAATATTTATTTGGGTATAGGGTTTTATCTTCTTGGCATATTGAAATTCATTATCTTTATAAACACCTTGCCTGAAAATGCTACCATCAGCATTATATTCAATGGCTTCACCGTGTAATTTATCATCCCTGAATTCACCAACTTCTCTGCTTCCATTGGCATAGGTGTAGGTGCCCTGCCCATTTCTTTTTCCATCCCTGAATTCCCCGACGTATTTTTCTCCACTAGGGAAGATGTTAGTTCCCTGTCCGTGAATCTTGTCATATTTCCATTCACCGATTATTATTTCTCCGTTGGAAGCAGTATAGGTGCCAAAACAATCAGTCCAATATGATTCTATATTGCTAGGACAGGCAGGCAAATTAGAAGCTTGGGATTGTAAAATCACAAGTCCAAAGAAAACAGACAATAATAAGAGACATTTCATCATACATAAAACCCTACCATCAAATCCATCATCTGTGAATGGCTTCTCTTTTTAACGAAAACAAGATTTTTTTATAGTTACCTTTCTAGAAAAAATGTGAGGGCAGGACATTAGTGGTTAATAGGGTGCTAAGTTTTGACCCCCCACTATCATTATTCCAATATTCCTTTGCCTAGGGGTAGGTATCAATGGAATATTTTTGGAAAATGTTTCCCCTGTGTTTCCCCAGTAACAAAAAAGAGGTTTACATAAAATGTAACCCCTCTTCTTTTTGTCTTTATCCCTTTGTTTTATAAGAGAAATTTAATGGTGAGCCGTGCAGGATTCGAACCTGCGACCCAGTGATTAAAAGTCACTTGCTCTACCAACTGAGCTAACGGCCCATTCCATAAACGCAAACTATTAAATGAAAGCTAATGAATCAAGTAGAAATTCAAAAGAAATTAATTTTATTTTCTCTTTGACTCTAAATGTCTTAAGACAGTACCTGGAACAAATGAGGAAACATCCCCGCCCAAAGAATGGATTTCTTTTACAAACCTTGAAGCAACAAACTGTTGGTTTTCTGACGCCATTAAAAATATTGTTTCAAATTCACTAGATAACCTTGCATTTATACCAGCCATTTGAAATTCATATTCAAAATCTGAAAGTGCTCTTAAACCTCTGAGGACAGCAACGGCACCCTCATCCTTAACGTGGTCTACCAATAAACCGTTAAAACCCTTAATTTGAATATTATCCAATTTAGTTTCATTAATAATAACCTCTTCAATAATTTCTTTTCTTTCCTTAATATTAAATAATGAGGTCTTATTAGCATTTTCGGCAACTGAGATAATGATCATTGAAAACATCTTCGAAGCTCTTCTTACTACATCTAAATGCCCGTAAGTAAATGGATCGAAAGTACCTGGATATACAGCAATTTTTTTGATCATTTACCCTCTTTTATTAAACATATTTTATATTTTTAATCTTTTAAAGTTTCTTATTCCTCATTTTCTTCTTCATCTTCTTTAACTCTATCAACTGAAACAACTTTTTCATCCTCTGCAAGAGTAAATAGATTAACTCCCTGGGTCTTTCTTCCAGCAACCCTAATAGTATTCCCTTCGCCTCCATCAACAGAGATTCTTATAATTTTGCCTTGATCTGTGGCAAGCATAAGTTGCTCGCCTTCAAGCACAGGAAAAGAAGCCACTACTTTACCATTCTTTTTCGATGTTTCAATGTTAGCTATGCCTTTCCCACCTCTTCCTGTTCGCCTATATTCTGATGATTTTGACCTTTTACCAAATCCATTTTCTGTTACTGCTAATATAAATTCTCTTTCATCGTCTGCTAAAACAGAAAGGCTCACAACATAATCATCATTTTTTAACTTAATGCCCCTTACTCCCATAGAATCTCTACTATTAAATACTCTTAAATCTTTCGTAGCAAATCTAATTGCTTTTCCTTGATTCGAAGCAAGAATAATATCACTTTCATCGGTGCACGGAACAACACCTACCAACCTATCAGTATCTCCTAATTTCATTGCTATTTTTCCGTTTGCCCTAATGTTAGTAAAATCAGAAAGTCGATTTCTTCTTACACTACCTGAGGAAGTCGCAAATACTACTGATAAGCTATCCCATTTATCTGTTTCATTAGGCATAGGCATAATAGCTTGAATGTTTTCTTCATTAGAGATTGGTAATAAGTTTATCATCGCCTTCCCCATTGAAGTGGGTGAAGTTTCAGGTAATTTGTAGCACTTCAGTTGATGAACTATTCCAGAAGAGGTAAAAAATAAGATAGGTGTGTGTGTGTTTGCAACAAATAACCGGGTAACAAAATCTTCATCTCTGGTTTTCATTCCAGCCTTACCCTTTCCGCCCCTTCTCTGCGCCCTGTAAGAATCTAGAGGAACTCTTTTAATATATCCTCTATGACTTACTGTAACCACCATTTCTTCCTGCTGAATTAAATCCTCATCATCCGCATCAATCGCGTGCTCACTTATAAAAGTTCTTCTTAGACCGTCCATTTTTTCTTTTGTGAAAAGCAATTCATTTTTAAGGAGTTTAAGCAATACATCTCTCGATGATAAAATCTCCAAATACTCAGTAATTTTAACAGCAATTTCCTCTGTCTCATGTGCCAGCTTATCTCTTTCCATCCCAGTTAATCTTTGCAACCTGAGTTCTAAAATTGCTTTAGCTTGTATATCAGAAAGAAAGTAATTTCCTCCTTTGATAATATGCTGAGGATCGTCAATGAGTTTAATAAATTCATCTACCTCTTGAGCGGGCCAAGCTCTAGAAGTCAAAGATTTTTTTGCTGTTTCGGCATCGGCAGCAGATTTAATCAAAGAGATAACTTCATCTATACTAGTCAATGCAACCATCAAACCAGCAAGTATATGAGCTCGTTCACGCGCCTTTTTAAGGTGGAAACGAGTTCTCTTATAAATCACTTCTTCTCTAAAAGAAATAAAGGCAGAAATAACTTGTTTTAGACCCATTTGCTCTGGTCTTCCCCCATTCAGAGCTAACAAGTTAACTGAAAAGGCAGTTTGTAGCCTAGTATGCCTAAATAATTGATTTAAAATAACATTTGGATCGGCATCCCTTTTAACTTCTACAACAACTCTTAATCCATCCCTATCAGATTCATCTCTAAGATCTTGAATGCCTTCAATTGTTTTTTCCCTAACCAGCTCGCCTACTCTTTCTAATAATTGAGCCTTGTTTACCTGATATGGAATTTCAGAAAAAATGATTTGAGATCGGTTATTTGCTTCTATAATTTCTGCTTTTGACCTCATAACAATACTGCCTTTCCCCGTCTCGTAAGCAGCTCGAATACCAGTTTGCCCCATAATGAGAGCACCTGTTGGAAAGTCAGGTCCAGGTACAATTTCCATTAATTCATCGATTGTAATATCAGGATTTTCTACAAAAGATATACACGCATCGATAACCTCTGCGGGATTATGTGGAGGAATATTTGTAGCCATTCCAACTGCTATACCTCCTGCTCCATTGACTAATAAGTTAGGGTACTCTGCAGGTAAAACTTTTGGTTCTAATTGACTTTCATCATAATTGGGAGAAAAGTCCACAGTTTCATAATTAATATCTTTAAGTAAAAACTCTGCTACTTTTGCAAGTCTAGCTTCAGTGTACCTCATCGCTGCTGCTGGATCACCGTCCATTGATCCAAAATTGCCTTGGCCATCAATAAGAGGCACCCTCATTGAAAAATCCTGGGCAAGCCTGACCATAGCATCATAAATAGCTGCATCACCATGAGGATGGTAATTGCCCATCACATCGCCTACAATCCTAGCTGATTTCTTATAAGGCTTTGACCAATCATATCCCCCTTCTATCATTGCAAATAAAATTCTCCTGTGCACTGGTTTTAATCCATCCCTAACATCTGGCAATGCACGACTGACAATCACACTCATAGCATAATCAAGGTATGATTTTCTTAATTCATCAGCTATCGCTATGGTTTGGCTATTGTCTGGTGTATCTTGATCGTTCATGAATAATCCAAAGAAGTACTATATATACAATATACTGTATTTTATGTGCAATTAGCAACTAAATATAGAGAATAATTATATACTAAAACGGTATCTCATCATCTAAATCGCCAGCTCCTCCCATTGGGGGATTTTCATCAGTTTTGCCTGGTTGTTCTCCAATAGATTGATCTTGTGCAAGACTCTGTTGATCATCATTCATAGATATATTATCATTACGGCTGCCAATCATAGCTAACTCTCCCCTAAAGCGTCCTAATACCACTTCAGTCGTATATTTATCTTGACCATTTTGATCTTGCCATTTTCGAGTTTGTAATTGGCCTTCAACAAATACTGTGTTTCCTTTCTTCAAATATTTCTCTGCTATATTGCTAAGGTTTTCATTAAAAATAACAACTCTATGCCACTCTGTTTTTTCTCTTTGTTCTCCAGTGTTCCTATCTTTCCATCTATCTGAAGTAGCTATACTTAATTGAACAATCTTATTTCCTTCTTGCGAGGTTCTAACTAACGGATCCTGTCCTAAATTTCCCAATAACATTACTTTGTTAACACTTCCAGCCATTTAATATCTCCAAAATATTTTCTTTTTTATACTTTATATTTCTAATTATTAGACTAAATTAATAATATAAAAATACTAGTACAATTTTCACTTTAAATCACTTTAATTTAATGAATACAGCTTTATTTAATCCCAAATCTAATCCAGATATTCTGCGCATTAAAGGCGCTCGAGAACATAACTTGAAAAATGTTAGTATTGACATCCCTAAAGGAAAAATAATTGTTATAACGGGCGTTAGCGGATCAGGCAAATCGTCATTAGCATTTGATACAATTTACGCGGAAGGTCAAAGACGTTATGTTGAAAGTTTATCTGCTTATGCTCGTCAATTCTTAGACATGATGCAAAAACCTGACGTTGATCTTATTGAAGGTCTATCTCCTGCAATTTCGATTGAACAAAAAACCACCCATAAAAATCCTAGGTCTACTGTGGGAACAGTTACTGAAATATACGACTATATGAGACTTTTGTGGGCCAGAATTGGCGTTCCATATTCTCCAGCTACCGGTTTGCCAATAAAATCTCAATCAGTATCGCAAATTGTTGACAGCATTCTAGAGGTTGAAGAAAATACTAGAATTTATTTACTTGCGCCAATTATCAGAGGCAGAAAAGGGGAATATAAAAAAGAAATTGCAGAACTCACAAGAAAAGGTTTTCAAAGAATACAAATAGATAACCAAATATATAATATAGATGAAACCCCTATTATAGATAAAAATAAAAAACATGACATTGAAATTGTTGTTGACAGGTTAGTAGTTAACAAAGATTTAATTGAAAACAAACAAAGAATAGCTGACTCAGTTGAAACTTGCTTAAGTTTAGCTGATGGAATTACCTATGTAGATTATGTAGATACAAAAAAACGAATAATTTTTTCTGCTAATTTTTCTTGCCCAGTATCCGGGTTTACTATTGACGAAATTGAGCCACGTTTGTTTAGCTTTAATAACCCTTACGGTGCATGTCCAAAATGTGATGGTTTGGGTATAGAAAACAGCTTTGATGCATCTTTAGTAGTCCCTAATCCATCTTTAACACTTAGAGGTGGGGCTATTGCACCCTGGTCTACTAGTACTTCAAAATACTACATGCAAACTTTAAACTCTCTTGCCAGATTTTTTGACTTTAGCTTAGATACACCATTCGAAAAACTAGAAGATACGGTTGTAGATACAATTCTTTACGGTTCAAAAAATACCCCAATAAAGATGAACTATGACGATGGGCTCAGAAGTTATGAACTAAAAAGACCTTTTGAAGGGGTCATACCAAATCTTGAGAGGAGGTACAAAGAAACTGAATCTTCATGGATAAGAGAAGAAATTTCAAAATTTCAGTTAGATACACCCTGCCTTGATTGTGATGGTAAAAGATTAAAAAAAGAAGCTTTAGCAGTTAAGGTTGATAGAAAAGAAATTTCAAGCATTACAAATTTATCTATTTTAGAAGCTAAAAAATGGTTTAAAGAATTAAAGAAAAATCTTAATAAAACTGAAATTGAAATTGCCAGCAGAATTCTTAAAGAGATAGAGGATAGACTTGGTTTCTTGGTAAATGTTGGTTTGAATTACTTATCCTTAAGTAGGAGTTCTGGAACATTGTCTGGAGGAGAAAGCCAAAGAATACGTCTGGCATCACAAATTGGGTCAGGCTTGACAGGAGTGTTGTATGTATTAGATGAACCTTCAATAGGACTTCATCAAAAAGATAATGACCGTTTATTACAAACACTTATAGGACTTAAAGACCTTGGTAATACTGTAATTGTAGTTGAACACGATGAGGAAGCAATGTTCAAAGCAGACTTTATAATCGATATTGGTCCTGGAGCTGGAATAAATGGTGGGGAGATAATCGCTAGCGGAAATATAAATAATATTAGAGAAACTGAAAATAGCTTAACTGGTAAATATTTATCAAAAAAATTAGAAATTAATGTTCCTATTAAAAGAAGAGCTATCAAAAATGTTGGCCACCTTATTGTAAATGGAGCATGCGGCAATAATCTCAAAAACATCAATGTTAAATTTCCTCTAAGCACCCTAACCTGCGTAACAGGAGTTTCAGGCGGAGGAAAATCAACTCTTGTTCTTGAAACACTTTGGAAAGGTCTTAGTAGAGATATTAATAAATCAAAAAATATTCCTTTAAAACATCAAAATATTGAAGGTGTACACTTTATAGATAAAATTGTTGATATTAATCAGTCGCCCATCGGAAGGACACCAAGATCTAATCCTGCAACCTACACAGGTGCATTTACTCCAATAAGAGAATGGTTTTCATCTTTACCAGAATCTAAAGCAAGAGGCTATTCTCCTGGTAGATTTTCATTCAATGTCAAAGGAGGAAGATGTCAAGGATGCCAAGGAGATGGTTTAATAAAAATTGAAATGCATTTTTTACCTGATATATACGTTCAATGTGATCAATGCAAAGGCAAAAGGTATAATCGAGAAACATTAGAAATTTTATGGCGTGGAAAATCTATTTCGGATGTGCTGGAAATGACCGTGAGAGAAGGCCTTGATTTTTTTAAAGCCGTTCCATCAATTAAAGACAAGTTAGAAACAATGGATAGAGTTGGGTTAGGTTATATTAAAATTGGCCAACAGGCCACCACTCTATCTGGTGGAGAAGCTCAAAGAATAAAATTATCAAAAGAACTGTCGAAACGGGCAACAGGAAAAACTGTTTATATTCTGGATGAGCCAACTACTGGATTGCATTTTGAAGATATAAGAAAGCTATTAGAGGTTTTAGATCAACTTGTATCTTATGGAAATACTGTAATAGTAATTGAGCATAATTTAGATGTAATAAAAACTTCAGACTGGATAATTGATCTAGGTCCTGAGGGAGGAGACAAAGGAGGATATATAGTGGCAGAAGGAACCCCAGAAGACTTGGTAAAAATTAAAAAAAGTTATACGGGACAGTATTTAAAAAAAATGTTAAAATAATATTCTTCATGAAGTACCCTCATTCTGTAAATATTATAGGTGGCGGGTTGGCGGGTTCAGAAGCAGCCTGGCAACTAGCTAACGCTAATGTGCCTGTTATTATTCATGAAATGCGACCTTTAAAAAGTACTGAGGCTCACAAAACTAAAACTTTATCAGAATTGGTATGTTCCAATTCATTTAGATCAGATGACTTCGTCAATAATGCCGTCGGTGTATTGCATCAAGAGTTGAGATTAGCTAACTCCTTAATTATGTTTTGCGCTGATAAATGCAAGATACCCGCTGGAGGAGCGTTGGCTGTCGATAGAGAAAATTTTTCTCAAATGGTTGAAGAAAAAATTAATGCCCATGAATTAATTCAGATAAAAAGAACTGAAATAAATCAGCTATCAAAACTAACCAATGATAATGAAACAATAATTGCAACAGGACCGCTTACTTCATCAAGTTTAGCTAATGATATTATAAAACAAACAGGGGAGAGTTCCTTAGCATTTTTTGATGCAATCGCGCCAATTATATATTTTGATAGTATTAACATGAACATAGCTTGGTTTCAGTCAAGATACGATAAAGGTTCCGGAAAGGATTATATAAATTGTCCATTGTCAAAAGAACAATATTATAATTTTATAAATGATCTTCTAAATTCAAAAAAAATAGAGTTTAAAAATTGGGAAAAAACTACTCCCTATTTTGAAGGATGTATGCCAATTGAAATCATGGCAAAAAGAGGATTAGAAACATTAAGGCATGGACCCATGAAACCATTTGGGCTTACAAACTCAAATGATATCAATAATAAGCCTTATGCTGTAATCCAGCTAAGACAGGATAATTCAATAGGCAGCCTATGGAATATTGTAGGGTTTCAAACTAAAATGACTTACGAAGAACAAAAACGAGTTTTTAAGACAATTCCGGGCTTAGAGAATGCAAAATTTGCTAGATTAGGAGGATTGCATAGAAATACATTCATAAATTCTCCTAAACTTCTTAATAAAAATTTATGTTTAAAGTCAAATCCAAATATTTATTTTGCTGGACAAATTACTGGTGTTGAAGGTTATGTTGAATCAGCTTCAATAGGGTTAATAGCAGGTGTTTTTATTGCTTTTAAAAAAAAGCAAGAAAGCATAATTTACCCTCCAAATCAAACCGCTTTAGGTTCTCTTCTTAACCATATTACAAGAAATGCAGATAAAGAAACCTTTCAACCAATGAATATAAATTTTGGTTTATTTCCTGATGTTCAGTCAAAAGAAATTAATGGTCAAAAAATTAACAAAATAAATAGAAGACAAATGTTATCATCGCAAGCTCTTCACCAATCAAAAATCTGGTCTCAAAAAATAAATAAATTACTAAAAAATATTTAATTAGGCAATTTTATACAAGCAAACAAATTCCTTCCTTCAGATAACAAAACATTCCAAGTTCTGCACGCCGCTGATGTTGTCATGATTTCAACTGGAACATTTAAGTCAGACATCAATGACCTAATCTTAAAATAAGGATTTTCTAGACATTCCCCCATACCAATTATTAATAATTCTGGAGTAGGTTGAACTTTCTTTAGAAAGTTAAAGTCTGTTAATGTAACTCGGTCACCTTGTAATTTCCATTCTTCCACTTTTTCTGAACTTATAAATATTGAATTTTTATATAGCTGTTTGCCTAATAGAAAACCAGATTTACTGTATTTATTTATTACTGTTGACCTTTTAGCTTTTGCTTCAAGTAGATCAACCATTTGAGTTTTTTCATTATTCATTATTAAAGTAATTTAAGTCTTCTTTTTCTTCTTCTCTAGTTCTTCTTAAGTTAAAAAATGTTAAAAAGGCAGAAGCTACAAATATAGATGAATAAGTGCCAATCATAACTCCCCATATCATCGCTAGTGTAAAATCTGAAATTACTTCACCACCAACAAAATAAATTGCTAAAAGAGCTAATAAAGTTGTAACTGAAGTGGTAATTGTTCTACTTAAAGTATCATTTAATGATTTATTTATAATAGAACTTTGGTCAATTGATTTTGATTTTCTTAAATTTTCTCTTACTCTATCAAAAACAACAACAGTATCGTTAACTGAATACCCCGCAATTGTTAAAACTGCAGCTACTGTAGATAAATTGAACTCTAGGCCTGTAAAAACAAAAAGTCCTATTGTTGTAATTACATCATGAAATAGTGCTAAAATAGCTGAGAGAGCAAACTGCCATTCAAATCTAAACCATATATATAAAAGTATTCCAAATAAAGCTACTAAGACTGCCCAAAAACCATTTCTCTTTAATTCTTCCCCCACGGTTGGACCTACAAATTCTGTTCTTCTGATGTCATATTTCAATATTAAATCTTCTTTTACTTTATTTATTTTGGCATCTTGACTTTTTTCATCTCCTTCTTGTTTTTGTATCCTTACAAGTGCATCGCTAGGCTTGCCAAATTCTTGAATGGTAACTTCCCCTAAGTTAAATTTATCAAGACTAGATCGGAGTTCAGAAATATTTGCAATGCCATTTTTTGAACGGAGCTCTAGTAAAACACCCCCTCTGAAATCAATCCCAAAATTTAATCCTATTATCCATGTAGATAAAATACTAATTAAAACAAATAAAATTGATAGGCCCAAAAAAACATTCTTAAATGAAAGAAAATTTAATTTTGTATCCTCTGGAATTAAGTGAATTGGTTTAATCATATTTATCTTTCAAATAATTAGTTTAGAAGGTTTTCTTCTTCTAAGGTAAACAACTACGAACATGCGAGTAACCATAATTGCAGTAAACATTGAAGTTAAAATTCCAATAGATAGCGTGACAGCAAATCCTTTTATCGGCCCAGAACCCAATCCATACAAACAACCAGCAGCAATTAATGTGGTTAAACTTGCATCTATAATAGTCCCAATAGCTCTTTTATAGCCACTTTCAACACTTGACAAAAGTGACCTTCCCCCTCTTAATTCCTCTCTAATTCTTTCAAAGATTAGCACATTTGCATCTACTGCCATTCCCATAGTTAGAACTATCCCTGCGATACCTGGCAATGTGAGAGTAGCTTGCAATATTGATAGAAGAGATAAAATTAATGTGATATTTATAAATAAAGCTATATTGGCAAACACTCCAAATAATCCGTAGGTTAAAAGCATAAAAAGCACAACTAAAAACATTCCAATAATTGAAGCAAGTTTTCCAGATTCAACTGAGTCTTTTCCTAGACCAGGACCAACTGATCGTTCTTCCATTACTGTTAGTGGTGCAGGAAGAGCTCCGGCTCTTAATAACAAAGCCAGGTCTTTGGTCTCAGTGACAGAAAAGCGACCAGTAATCTGACCAGATGAAAAAATTTGAGATTGGATTGTAGGTGCGCTGACAACCTTTCCATCTAAAATAATAGCAAATGGGTTTCCAATATTTCTTGCTGTTACCCTTCCAAATCTTTTGCCACCTTCAGGAGTTAGGGAAAAACTTACTGAAGGCATTCCATTTTGATCAAATGAAGACCTTGCATCTGTTAACATTTCCCCAGAAACCATTACCCTTCGTTTAACAACGAAGTACTGATCACTATATGAATAAGATTGCATAAGCTTTGTTCCTGGAGGCACCCTTCCAGAAGACTTAACTTCAACGGCGTTTGAATTAGTATCTACAAGTTGAAATGTTAGCTTAGCTGTTTTGCCTAAAAGGGACTTTATCCTCTCTGGATCATCAATGCCTGGTAACTGTATTAATATTCTTTGCGTTCCCTGGCGTTGAATCAGAGGCTCCTTCGTCCCAGTTTCATCTATTCTTTTTCGAACAATTTCAATTGCTTGCTCTATAGTAAGATCAATAATTTTTTTTGTAGCTAATTCTGAGTATTCTATTAAAATTTTATTACTATTATTTGATGATATTTTAAAATCTGACCCTAGAGATTGCCTCAAAACTTTCATAGCTTTATCTACTAGAAGGTTACTTTCAAATTCTATGGCCAATTTTTTATCCGATAAATTTTTGTCCAATAAAACTATTTCATATTCTTTAAAAGATTTTAGGACGTCTTCATTAACCGATTCAAGTCTCTCATTTAAAACAGTATCTATATCAGCTTCCAAAAGTAGATAAGATCCACCCTGCAAATCCAAACCCAAATTTATTGTTTTTCCTGGGAGAAAGGACTGTTTTCCATCTCTTTGGAAATTAAAGAAATTTGGCAATGCATAAATAATTCCTAATAGGCAAACTGTAATAATAAAACCTATTTTCCAACCATTAAAATTTAACATTATTTTTTATCGTTTTTATACTTTAAGTCTTTATAATTTATTTTTTTTCATTAGATTGAATCATCTCAGTAATAAAGCGTCTCTCTGTTTCAATTTTAACACCCTCAGAAATTTCAATATTTATTCTCTCTTCCCCTTCTTTTGCCTTAACTACAGATCCAAAAAACCCTCCTGCAGTTAAAATTTTATCTCCCCTCTTTAAAGAAGATTGCATATTTCGTCTTTCTTTTTCTTTCTTTTGATTGGGTCGTATTAAGAAGAAATAGAATATAATAAAAATACCAACCATCAAAAACAGAAAACCAAAATCTGGGCTTCCAGCACCACTTTGAGCATATGCAGGAGAAATAAGCATCACCAACCTCATAAAATTAATAATTTTTTGGATAATATAACTTTTCAAATTAATTTCAAATTAATATTTATTCAAAATCAAATTATGTATATAAATATTGAGGTTATGGATGATAAAGTTTTGATAAAAATTGAAAAAAGTCTTAATAGAATAGCTGACAATTTAGAAAAAAAGAGCTTAAGTTTATCTTTAAACGATTTTGATTTTTCACATTCTGCATTTATATGGGAAGCTAAAGAAAAACTTTTACGCCCAGCTTATAAGATAAACTCTATCCCAATCTATCTACTCAAAGGAATAGAGGAGCAGTCAAAGATATTATACGATAATACTTTAAATTTTTGCAAAGGGTTTCCAGCAAATAACGCTTTACTATGGGGTGCTAGGGGTGGAGGAAAATCATCTCTCGTGAAATCTATTTTCAGTGAACTGCATGATAAAGTTAATAAAAATTTATCAATAATAGAAATAAATAGGGAAGATCTAGAAACCCTCCCTCAACTTTTAGTTTTACTTAATCAAATTCAAAAACAATTCATCATCTTTTGTGATGATCTATCCTTTGATAAAAATGATACAAAATTTAAATCATTAAAGTCTGTATTGGAGGGTGGCATTGAGGGCAAACCAAACAATGTAATTTTTTATGCAACTTCCAACAGAAGAC
>CACAIE010000022.1 GCA_902532475.1 uncultured SAR116 cluster alpha proteobacterium | reverse complement strand
TTTATTTTTTGAAAAATTCAAATACTCTTGTCCATGAGCAAAAACAACGATGTTGTTAAAATTTTTAGGAACAGCATTTACTGATTTCCAGCTATCACAAAATATTAAACTTTGGTAGTGACCATTTATTGAAAGATAAATTTTTTTAAAACTGGGACGTAAAAATTTTGGAAGTATCAGATGTGTAACTTTAAAATTATCATTTTTAGGATAAAAGTGATCTGGAAAAACATGAACTTTCTTTCCAAGTGATGCAAGCTCATTTGCGACAGAATGCATCACAGTTTGAATGCCACCTATTCTAGGGGGAAAGTTTTGAGTAACAATATAAATTTTCAAATTATTATTTTTTTCTATTTTTTACTAAGTTTTCAAATTGCTTAACATCTTTTAACCATCTACCAAAAGCGGATGAAATTGAAAGGGCAAACCCATATGTTCCAGCTCTTAACATTCCCCTCAAAAAATATTTATGAATGAAATAAAAAGGCAGACCGATCCAAACTCTCAAAAAAATTTCTAAGTATGACTTGTTGTTAGGTAAGTTTGCCAGCATCGTACTATATTTGTTCAATTTATCTAAGTGCATATGAATGCCAGTAAACGATGGGTGCAAAAGCCCATTTTTTAAACTTTTGATAGGTAAATTATTAGTTTTAAATTGATCCCAAGCTTTATGCGCAGGGATTCTGATTTTTGATTTATTGTATAATTTAACTCTGTGAGCTCTGGAAAAATTATACCAAGGTTTTCCAAAAGGAGGAACGGTAATAATGGGTGTTAAAAATCCAACTGCATTAGGTGATCCATTATTAAAATGATTTTTTATTTCTAAAGCCATTTCATCAGTGACTATTTCATCTGCGTCTATGTCTAAAACCCAATCATTCTTGCACTGTTCTTCGCCAACTCTTTTTTGAAAGCCATTACCAAGCCAAGGTTGTTCAAAAACATTTGCTCCTAAAGACAAGGCAATGCTTTTTGTTTTGTCAATTGAGAGGCTGTCTATAATTATTATTTCACTGCATATTTTTTTTGCTGCAGAAATAACCTCACCTATCATTCTTTCTTCATTTAATGTTCTAATATAACAGGAAATAGGTAATTCAGAAAAAGTCATTTAAGGTCTCAGTAAAAATTTTGTGATTCATTAATTCTTTGAGGTCCCTTTGAACCTAAAAGAATTATACCTGATATAAAGAAAATTAAAACGATTAGCATTCCAGCTCTTTCAATTCCAGTAACCATTACTAGCCATCCATAGATTGCAGGGCCGATAAATGACGTTGATTTTCCAGCAAACATATAAAAACCAAAAATTTGAGCTCTGTGTTCTTTAGGTGCAAGACTTGCTACTAAAGATCTACTAGAGGATTGGACTGGACCTATAAAAATTCCAACTAATAAACCAAAAACCCAAAACCATAATTCAGTTGGTGATAAAAGTATACCCGTGCCTAAAAAAAATAATGAAAACAAAGATAGTCTAACTGTTCTAAATGCACCAATTCGATCTTCGATAAAGCCTCCCACTATAGCTCCTATGCCACAAAATAAATTAACTGCTATTGCGAACATAATTACTCTTTCTTGAGAAAAACTAAATACTTTAGCGGCATATATTCCTGCAAAAGCAAAAACCACTGTAAGGCCATCTGTATATAACATTCTAGCTATCATGAATCTAAGCAGTCCAGGTATTTTGATAATTATTTGGAAACCCTCTTTTAATCTTTCTAAAGGGCGTATTTCATCTTTTTGTGTTTTCTGTTCATTTATAAACAAAAATGCAGGAACACTAAATATAAAAAGCCATAATGCTGCTAATACCATAGTTGCTCTTACATGTCCTGAGTTTTCCCATGAAAGACCAAAGGGAGGTTCTTTGGCTTGAATAAAAACAAATAGTGCAATTACCAAACAAATTATGGCTCCAAAATAACCAAAGCCCCAAGAAATTCCAGAAACAAATCCCATCTGATCAGGTTTGGCTACTGAAGAAAGGAGAGAATTATAAAAAACAAAAGTTAATTCCATTGCAAATATAGATATGAATGAAATCACTAAGGCTTGTATCAAAAAAGATGAATCTGGCAAAATATTCCACAAGTACAAAGTGCTAAACCCGCCAATTAAAGTAAATATTATTAGCATTAGCTTTCTTATTGATTTTGCGTCTGCCAACCCACCTAAAAAAGGAGCAATAATTGCAACAGATAAAGATGCAAGCGCAGTCATGTATCCCCAATATGAAGTTCCGTTTTCTGGTGCAATTTGAGTTGTAAAGTATACAGCAAAAATAAAAGTAGCATGTAATGTAGGAACCGGAGAACAAGCCCAATCATATAGGGCATATCCTATAACACCTCTCCAGTTATATGGATTACTTTTAACTTTAGTAAGTGACATAAATCAATCCTGGCAAGTAAAATTACTGTCAAAGTTACTACTAATTTATTTTTTCTGAAAGTTAATTAATATTATTTTCTGATTTAAACTTTAATCTGTTGGTATGGAGAATTGGCTCTGTATAACCAGAGGGTTGCTCTTTACCTTTAAAAACTAATTCACAAGCAGTATTAAATGCTATTGAATTTTTCAAATCTTTAGACATGGAGATGTAGTCTAAGTCTTTCTCGTTTTGTTTATCTACAACAAAGGCCATTCTATTAAATGTTTCCATTACTTGTTCATTTTTACAAATTTTATGATGCAACCAGTTAGCAATATGCTGTGAAGAAATCCTTAGTGTTGCCCTGTCTTCCATCAAACCAATATTATTTATATCAGGAACTTTTGAGCATCCAATACCATTATTTATCCATCGCACTACATATCCTAAAATGCCCTGAATATTATTTTCTAGTTCTTTTTGTATTTCCTCTTTACTCCAACTGGGCTTATCTATTAATGGAATATTTAATAAGTCACCAAGGCAAACCTTTGCATCTTTTTTTATACTTTTATGTAAACTAAAAACATCTGTATGATGGTAGTGTAGGGCATGAAGAGTGGCAGCAGTTGGTGATGGAACCCAAGCAGTATTAGCTCCAGCTTCACAATGGGCTATTTTTTCATCCATCATTTTAGACATCATATCTGGCATTGCCCACATGCCTTTGCCAATTTGTGCAATTCTGGAAAATCCGCATTTTAAACCTACGCTGACATTCCATTTTTCGTAGGCATTAATCCATTGCTCTTTTTTCATTTCTGTTTTTTTAACCATAGAACCTGCTTCCATAGAAGTATGAATTTCATCGCCAGTTCTATCTAAAAAACCAGTATTTATGAAAAATACCCTATCCCTTGCAGCTCTAATGCACTCCTTTAAATTTAAAGTGGTTCTTCTTTCTTCATCCATGATACCAATTTTTATTGTGTTCTTTGGCAATTTAAGCATTTGTTCAATTAAAGAAAATGTATGTACAGAAAATTCAACCTCTTCAGGCCCATGCATTTTTGGTTTAACTATATAAAGAGATTTAAATTTAGAATTTGAAGATATATTAATGGTTTTTAAATAACAGAGGCATGTAAGAAGAGTATCTAGTATACCTTCACCAACTTCATTTTTATTTTTATCTAAAATTGAAGAAGTGGACATTAAATGGCCTACATTTCGGATAAGAAGAAGTGATTTTCCTTTTAATAGCTTATTTTTACCATTTGGAAGTTTATATTGAATATCATTATTGAGTTTACGTATAAACTTATTTTCATTCTTAGAAACTTTTACTTCTAGAGTTTCGTTAAGTAGTCCCAACCAATTTTTAAAAGTAGAAATTTTGTCATAAGTATCAACAGATACAATTGAATCTTCACAATCCATTATTACTGACAAAGCAGATTCTATAATAATATCTTTAAGATTACACTTATCATTTTTTCCTATAAAATGATTCTTATCTATTTGCAAACGGATATGGAGTCCATTTTTTTTAAGGATTACCTCTTGAGGTGAATCCGGTTCTCCAATATAACCTTCAAATTGATTTGGGCTACTTAAATGAAATATTTCATTTTGATTGTTATAAAAAAATAAGTTTGAATCAATTATTTTTACACTTTCAATATCATGAAAAGAACAATTGGATAGTGGAAATAAAGCATCCAAATGATTTTTACCATATTTTATAACTTCCAGACCTCTAAACTTGTTGTATTGTTTTAAAATTTTTGTTTGTCCTTGATTTGGTATTATATCTGAACCATAAAGTGCATCATAAAGACTCCCCCATCTCGCATTTGCAGCATTAATTGCATATCGAGAATTTAAGAGGGGAACTACTAATTGAGGTCCTGCAATTGAAGAGATTTCTTCATCGATATTTTTAGTTTCAATTTTGAAGTTTTCACCTTCTTTAACAATATAACCAATCTTAGTAAGAAATTTTGTATATTTTTTTTTATCAAAAAAATTATTTTTATTATCTAGGTGCCATTTGTTTATTTGTTTTTGAAAGTTTTCTCGTTGTTTAATTAAAACTTTGCGTTTCGGTTCCAATTCATTTAAAAGATTGTTAAAATTTAACCAAAAGTTTTTATCTAATTTTAAGTCGTCATTAAATAAATCATTTTTTATAAAGCCATGTAATGATTTATTTATAAAATGATCATGTATCTTTATATATTCTTGAATGTTTACCATTTTAATATCAATACTAATTTTTTGGTGTATTTTATTTAATAATCAAAGTGAAGTCCAGTTGATTTAATAAGGAGTTAAAATGAGTTCAAGAAATATCGCCGTTGTAGGAATTTTTGTCGTTGACCTTTCCTTTATAACTGAAAAACTTCCGTCTCCAGGTGAAACAGTCATAGGAGACAATTATATTATAGGGCCAGGCGGAAAAGGATCTAACCAAGCTGTCGCTATATCACGTTCAGGTGGAAAAGTATCTCTAATTGCAAGAATTGGAGATGATCAATTCGGTCAAACAGGAATGAAACTTTATGAAAGTGAAAAAGTTAGTACAGAAGGACTGGTTATTGCAGAGGGCGAAAAAACTGGTTCTGCAGCAATTTCAATTGATCAGCATGGGATGAATTCAATAGTAGTCGTTCCTGGAGCGGCAAACGGTCTTACAAAGGAGATGATAGACCAAAAAATTAATATTTTTAATAATTCATCAACCCTATTAACTGGATTTGAAGTGCCCTTGAATGTTGCTACATACTCTCTAAAATTAGCTAGATCTAAGGGACTTAAAACCATATTAAACCCAGCTCCATATTTTGAGATATGTAAAGATAGTTATAAACTTGTAGATTTTTTAACGCCTAATGAACATGAGGCATCGTCAATTAGTGGAATAAATGTTGTTAATTTAGATACTGCAAGAGAAGCAGGAAAAAAGTTATGTGAATTGGGGGTGGGGGTTTCAGTAATAACTTTGGGCGAAAAAGGAGTTTTATGCACTCGAGGCATAAAAGATCATGAAGGTGTATATCTTCCAGCCGTAAGACTTAAAGAAAAAGTAATTGATACAGTCGGAGCAGGGGATGTTTTTAATGGTGCTTTTGCGACTGGTATTTCAGAAGGCATGACCTTGGAAAAAACTTTAGAATTTGCTAATAAAACAGCGTCGATATCAGTTAGAAGACAAGGTGCAGCGTTATCAGCTCCCTATAGAGATGAAGTAAACAATCTATATTAAATTTTATTATAGCGTTTATACCATCCCCACGCATCAATTATTATTTTTTCAATACTAGAATTTTTAGGTGTCCAATTTAAGATTTGTTTTGATTTTTCAATTTTTGCAATCAATTCATCTGGATCTCCAACCCTTCTTTCTTTTAATTGAGTCTTAAAGTCAGTTTTAGTAATTTTTTTTATCTTTTGGATAATTTCTAAAACTGAAGCACCCTTTGAACCACCAACATTTATAAGATAATTTGATTGCTTTTTAAGAAGGCTTTTAAAGCCTAAAAGATGTGCCTCACTTAAATCCATTACATGTATATAATCTCTAATACATGTGCCATCATTGGTACTATAGTCACTGCCATAAATGTTGAAGACAGAATTATTGTGAGCTGCATTTAACGCTAAGGGAATAATATGAGTTTCTGGGTCGTGTGCTTCTCCAATTTCATAAGAAAAGTCACAGCCTGCAACATTGAAGTATCTCAGAGAAATAAAGTTTATATTATTTGTTTTTGAAACATGTGAAATTAATTTTTCTACTGCCAATTTAGTTTCTCCGTAAGGATTTATAGGATTAGTAGGATGTCTTTCATCAATTGGTGAATATACGGGATTTCCATAAACCGCAGCTGTGCTTGAGAAAATGAGTTTATCGACTTTAAATTTTGTCATATTTTCTAATAAATTATAAGAACCTAGTAAATTATTTTTATAATATAAAATTGGATTGTTACATGACTGTTCAACATTAGACAGGGCTGCTAAATGAACAACGCCAAGGAATTTATATTTTTCAAAAACTTCTGTTAAACGATCATTGTTGTTTAAATCACCAACTTCTAGTTCCCCCCATTTTACTGACCATTTATTTCCTGTAGAAAGGTTGTCAAAAGCTATTGGTGTAAATCCTGAATTATAAAAAACTTTGCATATATGGCTTCCTATATAACCTGCTCCACCAGTTACTAATATATTTTTCATAAAATATCCTTGAAGTTCCACTCAACACCTGATTGACTTAAATATTTTTCAATTTCTTGTAAAAGACATTTTAAGCTTTTTTGATCCACTCCTTCAGCTCGCGCAATAAGAGCAGCTTGTGTGTTTGAGGCTCGTATTAACCACCAGCCTTTTTCAGAAGAAACTCGAACACCATCAATTGAAAGTACATCAGAAATTTTATAATTCTTTAAAACTTCAAATTTAATTTTTTCAACTAAACTAAATTTTATATTATCATCACAATTAATTCTAACTTCGGGGCTTGCATGAAACTTAGAAAGTTCTTCTAAAAATTCATTAAGATTTTTTCCGCATCTTTTAATTTCCTCCAAAACTCTTAGGGCTGCATAGGGGGCGTCATCTACTCCATTCCACTTATCATTAAAAAAGATATGTCCACTCATTTCACCAGCCAGTGGAGCATTCATTTCTTTTAATTTAGTTTTAATTATACTATGGCCAGTCCTACATATAATTGGTATTCCATTCTGTTTTTCAATAGAATGTATAGATGCTTGGCTGCATTTAACATCAACTATTACTTTTTCTTTTTTCTTTTCGTTTAGAATGCTGCCAGCTAAAAAAGCAGTTAGAATATCTCCTGATATCAGTTTTCCATCTTTCGAAAGAATACCGATTCTATCACCATCTCCATCAAATGCGATGCCTAAATCAGCATTAGTTTGAAACATTTTTTCTCTCAAGAATTCAAGATTTTTATCAACAACTGGATCAGGGTGATGATTTGGAAAATTACCATCAATTTCCTCAAATAAAACTTGGTGATCTCCAGGTAATTTTGAAATCAAACTTGAAATAATTTCTCCGGTTGCACCATTTCCGCAATCCCAGATTACTTTTATATTAGGAAATGGACCTGAGGAATTTAAAAGAGCATTTATATAGTTTTCTTTTAAGTTTTTTTTGAAAAGTTTTCCATTTCCGCAAATAAATTTACCTTTACAAATAAACTTATATAGATTTTGTATGTCATTTCCAAAAAAACTTTTATCCCCAATCATAATTTTAAATCCATTATGATCAGGAGGGTTATGACTGCCAGTAACCATAATTGCTGCGTCTACCTTAAGTGATGGCCTAGTAAAATAAAGCATTGGTGTCGGTCCACAACCTATATCAATTACATCTATTCCTGATTGAAGAATGCCCTGTATAAGAGATTGAGAGATTTTTGGACTTGATAGCCTTCCATCTCTTCCTACTGCAATGGTTTTAAAATTGTTATTAGAATTTAATGAACAAAAACCTTTCCCGATTAGATAAGCATCTTGTTCAAAAAGTGTTTCATTAATAATTCCTCTAATATCGTATTCTCTGAAAATAGTTTTTGAAATTTTGCTTTTCATGAAAACTTACTTTTAGATATTTTCTTTTAACCATTTTTTGTACTCTTTCCCAATAAGAGGATCATTTAGAGCAAAAAAACTGTTAGCTTTTATGAAACCTAATTTGTTTCCGCAATCATAACGTTTTCCATCAAAATTATATCCGAAAAATGGAACTTTTCCTATTTGAGAAGATAAACTATCAGTTAACTGTATTTCGCCGTTGGTTCCTTTTTTTTGTAGAGACAGATCATCAAACACACTTGGTTCAAGGATATATCTTCCTACGACTGCAATATTTGAAGGTGCATTTTCAGGATTGGGCTTTTCAATTATATGCTTTACTTCAATTTTTTTACCATTAGTTTTTCCTGGTTTAATGACTCCATATGAAGAAGTGTCTTGATAGGGAACATCCATTGTAGCAACCATGTTCCCTCCATCCCAGTTTTCTATCATTTGTTTCATGCAACTCGGACGTGCAACAATTAAGTCATCAGCTAACAGAACTGCGACAGTTTCATTTGAAACAAAATTTTTAGCACACCAAACAGCATGACCAAGGCCAGCAGGAACTTGTTGTCTAACAAAGGAAACAGAGCCAGGCTTAAGAATCATGTCTTGAATGTACTTTAAAATATCATCTTTATTTTGATCCATAAGATTTTTTTCGAGTTCAATTGAATGATCAAAATAATCTTCTATTGCACTTTTACCTCTGCCGGTAACAAAAATAAATTCTTCTATACCAGCTTCTATTGCTTCATCAATAGCATACTGGACAAGAGGTTTATCTAGAACAGGTAATAGCTCTTTCGGAATTACTTTGGTTGCAGGCAAGAAACGAGTTCCCAAACCACCAACCGGCAAGATTGCTTTTCTTATTTTTTTATTAGTTTGTACCATAATATTTTTTTATTTATAAAAGCATTAATTATGAAAAGATTTATACCAAGACAAAAATTTTGGAATACCTTCTTCTATGGTAGTTGAAGGTTTAAATCCAGTAATTTTGTTTAATTTATCAATATCCGCTGCAGTTTCTGAAACATCTCCAGGTTGCATCCCAAGATAATTTTTAATAGCTTTTTTGCCTAAGTTTTTTTCAATTATTGAAATAAAGTGTTCAAGTTCAGTTGGTTTATTGTTTCCAATATTAAAGATAGACCAAGGAGCACTTGATGAAGAGGGTTCAGGGTTTAATCCTGACCATTTAGAATTTAATAAAGGTTTGGTGTCTAAAAGACGAATAATGCCTTCAACTATATCATCAATATATGTAAAGTCTCTTTTCATTTTACCATAACCAAAAACATCTATTGGCTCACCTGAAATAATTTTTTTTGTAAAAATATATAAAGCCATATCTGGTCTTCCCCAGGGTCCATAAACAGTAAAAAACCTTAGCCCTGTGCAGGGTAAACCAAAAATATGTGCATAAGAATGCGCCATAGCCTCATTAGATTTTTTTGATGCAGCATATAAGCTTACTGGATGATCAACATTGTGGTTTTCTGAAAAAGGAAATGTTTTGTTAAGTCCATAAACAGATGAAGAACTAGCATAAATTAAATGTTCAATTGAATGTTTTCTACAGCTCTCTAACACATTTAAAAACCCTACAATATTGCTATTAATATAAGCATGAGGGTTTTGAATGGAATATCTAACGCCTGCTTGAGCTGCTAAATTGATAACTATTGTCGGCTTAAAATCATTAAAAACTTCATCAACTCTATCTTTATTAGATAGATCTATTTTAGAAAAAGGCATTTTTTTACTTAATAGTTTCTCTAGTCTGGCCTTCTTTAGTCTTGGGTCATAATATTTATTCATATTATCAATCCCATGAACTTTTATTCCAATGTTAATTAATTTATTGCAAACAAATGAACCAATAAAACCTGATGCACCTGTCACCAAAACTTTTTTCATATTTTGCCTAAAAGAATTGTCCAAAAAATTTAGTTGTGTATAACTTAATTAATAATATAAATACAGCAATAATGAAAAATTATATTAACTTTAAAAACATAACTTTAAGGAAGAAAAATTGAGGATTGCTGTTATAGGCACTGGATATGTTGGTTTAGTATCAGGAGTTTGTTTTTCTGAATTTGGTTATAATGTCACATGTGTAGATAAAGATAAAAATAAAATCAATAATCTAAACTCTGGAAAAATTCCAATTTATGAACCTGGCCTTGAAAACATCCACAAGAGAAATGTAGATGCAAAAAGACTAATATTCACTTCTGATCTAAATTCAGCAGTAAAAGGGGCTGATGTTGTATTCATCGCTGTTGGGACACCTTCTAGGAGAGGAGACGGACACGCAGACTTAAGATTTGTTTATGAGGTTTCAAAGGAAATATCGAAAGCAATAGATGGCTATACATTAGTAGTAACTAAATCAACAGTGCCCGTTGGAACAGGAAGAGAAGTCAAAAAAATAATTAAAAAATCAAATCCAAATGCTGACTTTGATGTGGTCTCTAACCCTGAATTTTTAAGGGAAGGGTCTGCAGTTGAGGACTTTATGAGGCCTGATAGAATTGTTGTTGGTTTAGAAACTGAAAGAGCAAAAAAAATAATGTCTACTTTGTATAGACCGCTATTTTTATTGGAGACACCTGTTATTTATACATCTTTAGAAACGTCAGAACTAATTAAATATGCTTCAAATGCATTTTTGGCAGTTAAAATTTCTTACATAAATCAGATAGCTGACTTATGTGAAAGAGTTGGAGCGAATATAGATGATGTTTCAAAAGGAATGGGATTGGACAAAAGGATTGGGAATAAATTTTTACATGCAGGACCAGGATATGGTGGAAGTTGTTTTCCAAAAGATACTTTAGCACTTGTAAAGACTGCTAATGACAATAATTCTCCAGTTACAATAGTAAATGAAACTATAAAATATAATAACTTCAGAAAAATTAACATGGTTGCAAAAATCCAAAATGCTGTCGGAGAACTCCAAAACAAAAATATTTCAATTTTAGGATTATCATTTAAGCCTGAAACAGATGATATGAGGGAAAGTCCATCAATCGATATAATTGATCAATTGTTGAATTTGAGAGCAATTATTTCAGCTTATGATCCAGCTGCAATGGATGAAGCAAAGGAAATTTTTTCAGATAAAATTAAATATTTTTCAAGTTCTGAGGAATGTATTAAAGGGTCAGAAATAATTGTTATACTAACAGAGTGGAATGAATTTAGAGCGCTAGATCCTAAATTAATTTCAAACCTAATGGATGGAAACACTATTGTTGATTTAAGGAATATTTTTGACCCAATAGCAATGCGAAGTGCAAAAATTAAATATATTTCAATTGGAAGAAATTAAGTATATAAAATTATTAAAAGGGAATGGGGTGTAATTTATAAACGTTTAAAATCTCATCTAAAAGACTTTTTTCAAGTTTTAAGTTTGCAGATTGGATGTTATTTAATAGTTGTTTTTTATTAGTGGCGCCAAAAATAACAGAAACCATAAAAGGTCTACTTAAGCAAAATGAAAGTGCCATTTGGCATGGGTCAATGTTATATTTTTGGGCAATACCAACATATTTCTTTGAAGCTTGAACCATGAGTTTTGTATTTCTATTGCCTAAATCTTCATAAATACTTTTTCTTGAGCCTATTGGAACTTTATTATCCAAATATTTGCCAGACAATATACCGCAAGCTAATGGAGAAAATGATAGTAACCCTATTTTTTCATGATGACATACTTCAGCCATATCAAGATCGAAATGCCTGCAAAGCAAGCTGTACTCGTTTTGTATGGAAACGATTTTAGGTAAGTTATTTAGTTTTGCAATTGTTAAAAACTGCATGGTCCCCCATGATGTTTCATTAGATAGGCCTATAGTTCTAATTTTTCCTTCTTTTATAAATTTATTTAATTCCTCTAGAATGAAAAATACATCTTCTAACTCTTTTTTCGTATTTTGTTTTGATGGGTCAAAACTCCAGTTTTGACGAAAATGATAAGAACCTCGATTTGCCCAGTGGAGTTGGTAAAGATCAATATAATCAGTTTGCAATCTTTTTAAGCTTCCTTCCAAAGCAGAACGTAAATTTTTAACAGATATAGACTCGCCATTTCTAATAGAACTGAAGCCTTTGCCAGTAATTTTAGTTGCCAAAACAATATCTGTTCTTTTGTTGCCTTCTTTAATCCAGTTTCCAATAATTCTTTCTGTATTACCTTGTGTTTTTGGAGAACGAGGTGTAGTTGGGTACATTTCTGCAGTATCTAAAAAATTAATTCCATTATCTAAAGAAACTTCAATTTGTTCATTGGCTTCTTTTTGAGTGTTTTGTGAGCCCCATGTCATTGTACCAAGACATAGTTTGCTTACTTTAATTCTACTGTTACCCAACGTTTTATACTGCATTGTACAACCATCATTTAACTTGATTAAATTTTATTTATATACACTTATTCTATTATGAATAGATTTTCAAATATTCCTTCATTAATGGTTGCGCCAAACGGCGCAAGGAAGTCAAAGAAAGATCATCCAAATTTGCCAATTACTATTTCTGAAATTGTAGAAGAAGCAAAAAATTGTTTTCAAAAGGGCGCTAATGCTATCCATGCTCATGTTAGGGATCAAGAAGGAAATCATTCTTTAGATATAGGTTTATATAAAGAACTTATAAAAGAATTAAAAATCAAAGTTCCTGATTTACCTGTTCAAATAACCACAGAGGCGGTTGGAAAATATTCCCCTGAAGATCAAATCAATGTTGTTGAAAAAATTATTCCAGAAGCAGCTTCAGTTGCATTGATAGAGATGATGCCTGACAAGAAAGATACAAAGTTAGCAAAGAAATTCTATAAATCTTCAATAGAAAGTAATATTCAAATTCAACATATACTATATTCAGTAAATGATTTGAGAGTATTTATTCATTTAGTCAAAAACAAAATAATACCCCAACAAAATTTACAAGTTTTATATGTTTTGGGAAGATATAAAAAATCTTTTCAAAGTAGCACAAATGATCTGGATCCATTTATATTAGAGCATAAAAGTATTTTGACTTTCATTGAATGGGGGGTTTGTGCATTTGGCAAGGCGGAGACCGATTGTTTGATAAAAGCTTTTTCTCTCGGTGGTAAAGTAAGAGTTGGATTTGAAAACAACTTTTACAACAAAGATGGGTCAATCGCTGAAACAAATGCAGATAGAGTTTCAGAAATTGTAAAACTAATAGATGTTTAGTTTAAAAGATAAAGTTGTAATTATAACTGGTTCCTCTAGAGGAATTGGTAAAGCCACAGCAATTCAGATGGCAGAAGCTGGAGCTAAGGTTGTGATTTCATCAAGAAATAAAGAAGAATGTGATAAAGTTGCAAAAAATATCAACTCAAATGAGTTTGTTGCTTCTTCAATTCCTTGCCATGTAGGAAAAAAAGATAATATTAAAAATTTGGTTCAAGAAACAATAAAGAGATATGATAAAATTGATGTTCTGGTTTGCAATGCTGCGACAAACCCAGCGTTTGGGCCAATAGCAAATCTTGATGACAATGCTTTTGATAAGATAATTAAAGTTAATTTAATGTCATCTATATGGCTGGTCAATGAAGCTAGCCATTATATGAAAAAGAACAAGGGTTGCTCAGTTATAATAATGTCTAGTATTGCAGCTATAACAGGAACCAACGATATAGGAGCGTATGGAATTTCAAAAGCAGCTGAAGTTGCTCTTGTAAGGAATTTAGCAGTGGAGTTGGGCCCTAAAGGTATACGAGTTAATGCAATAGCTCCTGGGTTGATAAAAACAGATTTTTCGAGAGCTTTATGGGCAAATGAAGAAAATCTAAAAAAACACAAAGAAAAAACTCCTCTTAAAAGAATTGGGCAACCAGAAGATATTTCTGGGATAGCCCATTTCCTAGCAAGCGATGCCTCTTCTTTTATTACTGGTCAATTAATTGTAGCTGACGGTGGTGAGACTATAAGTTGGAATTAAAATTTTTATGTTTCCAGCTGTTTTTATTAAGTTGATTTCAGTTTCTCATAATAACCTTTAATTTGGTTAGAGATGCATGCATTCTTGTAAGTCCTAGAAAACAGATAAACTAAGCCAATTACATACTAAAGCTGGTTTATCCTTTCCCAAAACTTCAGTTGTTAACTTGAAACTAAATAAAATTTCTTTATCAGATCTTTGTTTTACATTCTGAAGTTTGAATACTCCCCGAATATTGTCATTACATTTGACTGGACTAACAAAACGTATCTTATCAAAGCCATAATTTATTCCCATTTTTTCACCTGGAAGATTTTCAAGGGCATCATTATAAAATTTAGTGCTTAAAGATAAAATGAGAAAACCATGAGCGATCGTTGAACCAAACGGGGTCTCTTTAACTGCTCTTTCAGGGCTTATATGAATAAACTGGTTGTCCATGGTAATGCTAGCAAAATCATTAATCATCTTTTGATCAATCGTGATCCAAGATGAAATTCCTACAACAGTATCGATTTTATTTTTGTATTCTCCAACTATATTAGTTATATTGTCCATTGTAATGTTTTACGGTTATTTTAATTAAAACACTACTTTTTTGAATTTTTTTACATGAAATATAAATTAAACCATAAATGACTGACATCTATTTAGTAAGACATGGTCAAGCTTCTTTTGGCGAAAAAGACTACGACAATTTATCAAAATTAGGTTTAGAGCAGAGCTATTTGCTAGGCCAACATTTTAATCATTTAAATATAAAATTTGATAAAATTATTACAGGCACCTTGAAAAGACAAATTCAAACTTCAAATCAAATAATTGACGCTGCTAATATTACGGTTAAACCACAGCATACTAATTTATTAAATGAGTATGACGTAAAATCTGTTTTAAAGGGGTTTGTAGGAGGAAGAGATTTAGAGGAGCCAGAACTATATGATAAAAAAGTTCATTTTGAGCTTTTAAGAAATGCAGTAAAAGCGTGGACAGAAAATAAAATTAAATCCTCTTTAACTGAAACATGGGAAGAATTTGAAATAAGAGCTGAAAAATTTCTAAAGCTTATAAATCAATCTATTCATTCCAATTGTGTTTTGGTGATTTCTTCAGGCGGCACTATTTCGATGATTTTAAAACAAATTTTAAGTTTACCTTCAGCACAATTTTTGGATTTCCATTTTCAAATTTATAATTCAAGCTATTCTAAAATTAAAATAAGTCATTATGGTATGGCCATGTCATTATTTAATTGCATTGCGCATTTGGAATCTGGAAGAGATTTTGATAAGATTTCTTATGTATAAAAAGTTATAAATTTATATTTTATTTATTTAATTAAATTAACTATTGGGAAAAATTATGCCTCTTAATATGAATAGAGAAGTTTTTATTACCTGTGCTGTCACTGGTTCAGGGGGCACGCAAGACAGAAGTAAGTATGTGCCTAGAAGTCCAAAGGAAATTGCTGAATCGGCTATTGAAGCTGCCAAAGCAGGAGCTGCAGTTGTGCATTGTCACGTAAGAGATCCTGAAACAGGAGTGCCATCTCGTAACCTTTCTTACTATAGAGAAGTTACAGAAAGAATTAGGGCATCTGAGGTAGATGTAGTTTTAAATCTGACTGCAGGTATGGGGGGAGATATGGTTTTTGGACCGGTTCAAAATCCATTACCATACTCTCAAGATGGCACAGATATGGCCGGAGCATCAGAGAGAGTTCAGCATTTAGTGGAGTGCCTTCCTGAAATTTGTACATTAGATTGTGGCACTATGAACTTTGCTGAAGCTGATTATGTTATGACTAATACTCCTGGCATGCTTAGAGCGATGGCAAAATTGATGACAGATTTAGGGGTCAGGATAGAAATAGAAGCTTTTGATACAGGTCACCTTTGGTTTGCCAAGCAGCTCGTAACTGAAAGACTAATTAAAGATCCGGTGATGGTTCAGCTTTGCATGAATGTTCCATGGGGTGCTCCAGATGATTTAAATACACTTTTGGCAATGGTAAACAACGTCCCCCCGGAATGGACTTTTTCTGCTTTTTCTCTTGGGCGTCATCAAATGCCTTATGTTGCTGCGGCAATTTTGGCAGGGGGGAACGTAAGAGTTGGTCTTGAAGACAATATTTTTTTAGACAAAGGGGTTTTGGCCTCTAACGCACAACTAGTCGAAAGAGCTTGTAAAATAATAGAAAATCTAGGTGCTAAAATCATTGGACCATCTGAAGTGAGAAATAAACTTAAACTTGTCAAGAGAGATCCTAAATGAAGACAGCTATAGTTGGTGGTGGAGTTATTGGCGGTGGCTGGGCATCAAGATTTTTATTAAATGGTTGGGATGTATCTGTATTTGATCCTGATTCTCAGTCAGAAAGAAAAATGCAAAACATGCTTTCAAACGCAAGAAGAAGTTTGCCCTCATTGTATGATTTTAAGCTTCCAGATGAAGGAAAACTATATTTTTGTGACAATCTTGAGGAAGCTGTTAAGAACGTCGAATGGATCCAAGAAAGTGTGCCTGAAAGATTAGAAATCAAACAAGAGGTATACAAGGAAATTCAAAAATATTGTAAAAAAGATACTATTCTTGCTTCTTCTACTTCTGGATTTAAACCATCTGAATTGAATGAAGGAGCTACTAGGCCTGAGCAGATTCTTGTTTGCCACCCTTTTAACCCAGTTTATTTGCTACCACTAGCTGAGGTTGTGCCTTCAAATAAAACCGATCCTTTAATTGTTAAAGAATGTTCAAAACTATTAAACCAAATAGGAATGAAACCATTATTAATAAGGAAAGAAATAGACGCTCATATTGCTGACCGGCTTATAGAAGCTATTTGGAGGGAGGCACTTTGGTTGGTTCATGATGACATCGCTACCACATCTGAAGTTGACGATGCGATGAAATATGCAATGGGGTTAAGGTATGCTTTGATGGGTGTCTTTGAGCATATGAGACTAGCTGGCGGTGAACAAGGAATGCACCACTTTATTAAGCAGTTTGGCCCGTGCCTTAAATGGCCATGGACAAAGCTAATGGATGTTCCAGAACTAACTGATGAATTTGTAAACAAAATAGCAAGCCAATCTGATGATCAAGCTCAAGGCAGATCAATTCAAGAACTTGAAAAAAGTAGAGATGATACTCTGGTAGGCATTTTAAGGGCACTTAGAAAAACAGAGCGTGCAGCAGGGAAAACAATTAATAGTCATAACCATTCTATAGATAAAAACTTCCTTTTTAAGGATAAATTAATTGAGACAGTGAATAGACAAATTCCGCAAACATGGACTGATGTAAATGGCCATATGAACGAAACAAACTATCTAGAAGTTTGTAGCCAAGCAACAGATAAATTCATGGAAATGATTGGGATGGATGTGGATTTTATTAAATCCACGAATGAAAGTTACTTTACAGTTGAAACTCATATTCGACATGTTAATGAAGCAAGAGAAGGCATGAAGATTATTGCAAAAACACAAGTACTTGAAGGCAAAGGAAAAAAACTAAGACTATTCCATATTTTGGAAACTGACAAAGGTGTTATTGTTGCAACCGGCGAACACATGCTTTTGCATGTAAGTTTAAAAACAAGGTCATCATGCTTCCCAAGTGAAAAAATAGAAAAAAACTTACTTAAATATGCTGAAGAACATTCTAGTTTGCCTTGGCCGGAAGGTGCTGGCAGAGCTGTGGGACAATCAAAATAAATGTCTATTTTAATTGAAGATTTAGCACATCTTGAAACGGAACTAACGAATTTCCGCCACGATTTACATATGCATCCTGAGTTAGGTTTTAAAGAGAAAAGAACGTCATTTAAGATTGCAGAGGAGTTGAAAAGTTCTGGTATTGAAGTTTCAACAGAAGTTGGAAAAACTGGTGTCGTCGGCGTTCTAAAAAAAGGGCATGGAACTAAAAATATTATGCTAAGAGCGGACATGGATGCTCTCCCAATAAATGAAAAGAGCACCCATAATTATACTTCTAAAAATCCAGGAGTAATGCATGCTTGTGGCCATGACGGCCATACAGCAATGCTTTTAGGAGCGGCAAAGTTTTTGGCAAATAACGATTGCTTTTCAGGAACAGTTTACTTTGTTTTTCAACCGAATGAAGAACATGGCTTGGGTGCAAAAGCTATGCTTGAAGATGGGTTACTTGAAAGATTTCCCGCTAAGGAGATATATGGCATTCATAACCTTCCAGGTGCACCTTTAGGTGAATTTTCAACCAGAGTGGGAGTTATATGTGCAAGTGAAACTCTTTTTGAGATAACGATTGAAGGCAGAGGAGGTCATTCATCTATGCCCCATTTAGGAGTTGATACTATTTTAGTTGGTTCAGAGCTCGTAACATCTATCCAAACAATAGTATCCCGAAAGCTTGATCCTTGTTCAACTGTAGTAGTTTCAGTTACAGAGTTTATTTCAGATGGAATAAGAAATGTTTTACCAGGGAAAACAGTTTTAAAGGGAGATATAAGAACGCACAATTCAAAAGATAGAAGTAAAGTTCAAAAAGTTTTAAAACAAATCTGTAATGGTGTTGCAAAACTTCATGGAGTTAAAATCAAAATTAGCATCAATAATGAATTTATAGAAACAAATAACTCTAGGATACCAAACGAAAATGCGATTAAAGCTGCAAGTGGGTTGGGTTGTAAAATTATATCAGACAGCCCGCCAATGTCTTTTTCAGAGGATTTTGCACAGTTTGCATCTAAAAGACCAAGCTGTTTTTTATTGATGGGCAATGGTTTAGAAGGGGCAAATTCTCAGCCTTTACATTCATCCGATTATGATTTCAACGATAAGGCTTTGATTACAGGTGCAGGATTTTGGTCTAGACTAGTATCAAACCAATTGCAATCTTAAATATCAAAGCTAATAAGAGTTTTTACCTTTTGTAAAGAGTTCGTCTAGTTTTTCTTCATATGAATTATAATCAAGGAATTCATAAAGCTCATCTCTTGTTTGCATAGAATTTAAGACATCTTTTTGATGTCCGCTATTTTTAAGGGTTTTATAAATATTTAATGCGGCTTTATTCATGGCTCGAAAAGCACTTAAGGGATATAAAACCATATCAACACCTACGGAAGAAAGTTCGTCTAAACTACTTAAAGGAGTTTTACCAAATTCAGTCATGTTGGCCAAAATAGGAGCTTTAATTTTATTTTTAAAATCTTGGTAATGATTTATATTTGTCATTGCCTCGGCAAAAATTCCGTCTGCACCTGCTTCAATATAGGAAATGGATCTGTCAATTGAACTTAACATTCCTTCACTTGCGAATGCGTCGGTTCTTGCCATTATAAAAAAATCCTTATCTTCTCTTGCATCTACACAAGCTTTAATCCTGTCAACCATTTCTTGTGTGGATACCATTTCTTTATTTGGCCTATGGCCGCACCTTTTTTGTCCCACTTGATCTTCAATATGGATTGCAGCGACATCTGATCTCGATAATTCCCTTATTGTTCTTGAAATATTAAATGCTCCTCCCCAGCCTGTATCGATATCTACAAGAAGAGGTGTATTTGTTACCCCAGTTATTCTTTTTGCATCTTCAACAACATCACCAAGGCTGGTAATCCCCAAATCAGGTATTCCAAAGGAGGCATTTGCGACTCCAGCCCCCGATAAATAAATAGCTTTATGCCCAACCTTTTCAGCCATAACGGCGCAATAAGCGTTAACACAACCAACAATTTGGAGGGGTTTATTCTCAGTGAGAGCAGTTCTAAAAAGTTTACCGGAAGTTTGCTTTTTACTCATTTTGATCCTTAGGTTATTTTTTCTATGTAATCTATTATAAATTCTTCATTCTTTATAGTAATAAAAATATCATCCATATTTACTAATGGCTGAAAACCTTTTTTATATTTTTTTATAAGATATGAAATAGCATCTTCTTTTGATAGTACTTTTGGGCTTTTAATTGACATTGAATTGGCTTTAGTAACCCTGCTACCGTCAACTAAAATAAAATTAATATGATAATTTGCCTTCCACATTGTTTAAGCTAGTTTTATTATCAAATAAGAAGATTATTTATATAACATTTATTAAGTTAATATACTATAAACATGGAGAAATTGTTAAATTTTGGTTTGGAAGCAGAAACAAATAATGGGAGTTCTTTAGATCGATATTCATTTGTTGAAAAAACATTGATACAGACAAGTTAATAATTGGCGGCAGCTAGGTTTAAGCGCATTGTTTGGAGCCGCTATGTTAGGCAGCGACATAGTAAAAAATAATTCCAGACTTAAAATTGTAGAAAGTTATCCTGAGGCAAATATTCTCCCCCCACTCTCTAAACCAGTGATTTTTTTAATGATTAAATGCGATCAACTTTTTGATTCAAATAAAACATAGTAATAAAAACATAGTAATAATTTTAGGAGTAAATATGACAAGGGTAAAAAAAATATCTTTAAAGGACATATCAGAAGAACATAAGGATGAGTACCTAAAATTCAAAAACCTATTTGCTTCATTTGAAAATCAACTCTCAGTATACTCTCATTCGCCAGTAGGGATGAAACATCTATATGGGATGTCATATGAGATTAGTCAAAGTAGCTCTCTTCCAAAGCGTTTAATTGAAATTGCAGTAATTTCTGCTAGTTTTCAAAACAAATGTAAATATTGTGTGGTGCACCATTCATCCATATTGGCTGATCTGGGGTTAGATAGTGATTTGATATCAAATATTAATAATCAAGAAAAAAAAGGCTTAACTGAAGTTGAAATTATAGTTCGAGATTATGCAATAGCGGTTACAGAAAAAGCATGGGGAATAAAGGACGAAATGTTTGAAAGGTTAAAAATATTTTTTAATGATAGTGAAATAGTTGAACTGACAATGCGCATTGCATTAACAGGTCTTTTTAATAAAGTAAATCAAGCACTTGGAATAGAAATGGAGGAAGGACTGATGGCAGAGTTTATGAGTAAAGGCCTGTCCATTGACAGTTTTGAAAGTGTTTAAATAGAAAAATTTATAATTAAATAAAATATTGATTTTATTATAAAAAATAAATATTAACCAAAATAGGTTAAAATAAAACGTTTTTGATTATTTTCAATCTTTATATAATTTATTATTATTAATTAATTTTGATAGAGACTTTGCGGATATAAAAAACATTACAAACAAAAGATTTTTCTGCTTTTTTGATTTAAATTGGTGTGTATTTAGTGTATTAGTTACATAAGTTCGATAGAGAGTGCTTAAAATTAATATTAAAAATATAAGTGACTAAGAACCAAATAAATTATTTTATGAAATAAAATGATTATAAACAAGAGCTTAATCAAAAAGAAACTATTAGAGACAGTTTTTATAAACGATTTGGGTCGTTCAAAAATTTGTGGCATTGGTGTTATTTTTTTATCTGTTTTTGTTCCTTACTCGGCTTCTTATGCTGGGCAACCAAAGGCTGGTGATCTTATTGTAACAATGCCAACAGATAAAGTTTTAGTTGATAAGTGGGGTCAAACTTCACCGCCAATTTCAAAACCTAATGAAATTGATGAAAAAATAACTGTTTTTGTCAAAAGATTTGTTTTTAGAGGCAATAGCAAAATTACATCCAAAGAATTGCTCTCAGTTTTGACAAATTATGTAAATAAAGATTTGAATTTTTCTGAACTTGAATTGGCAACATCCTTGATTAGCAAGGAATATCGATCTAGAGGTTTGTGGGCTATGGCCTATTTACCCGATCAAGAACTAAAGAACGGCATGATTGAAATCAATATTTTAGAAGGGAAAATAGGTAAATTAAAGTTTATTGAAGCAGATGATAAGGGAAAAAGTTTAAATCTGCCATATGCAGAAGCAAGTAAATATATTTTGAGAGGCCAAAATATTGGAGAAATGCTTGATGTGCATACACTGGAAACTTCTGTTAAAAATCTTGATAATGTTCCTGGAATTACCGCTGCAGCGTCACTTTTAGCTGGAATGGGGCCAGGGGAAACCGACATTGCGATTAGTATGGCAAACACAGAATTAGTTACAGGTTCTGTTAGGATGGATAATCATGGATCAAATTCTGCGGGAGAATATAGACTGTCAGGCTTGGCTAATTTTGACGGGATGTTTAATGTTGGAGATAGGGTTTCCGTTTCGAGTTTAAAATCGGAGGGAATAAACTATAGTTCTATAGGCTTTAATTTTCCTGTAAGTTATGATGGTACCCGAGCAGAATTAAGTTACTCGTTTTTAGATTATAAGCTTGGTGAGCAATTTAAGGAAGTTCAAGCGAAAGGATCAGCAAATAATTATTCATTTCAAATTGTAAAAACTCTTCCTAAAATAGCCGATATCAGTCTTTCAACCAGTTTATCTTTAACGCACAAAAAACTTCTTGACCAAACCTCGGCAGGAGTAAGTGCAGATAAAACCGTTGACGTAGCAAGGTTAGCCTTGAATTTTGATGATGGAAAGCCTGGTCAGAATGTGAATTTTGGAAACATATCATTGACAAGAGGCAATTTAAACCTTTCTGGCAATAGAACAGACCTTGCAATGGATAGTCAAACAGCTAATAGGCATGGTGACTTTGTTAAAATTGAATATAGTTTGGGGAGGTTACAAAGGCTAAGTGAAAAAAATTATTTAAATGTAGTAATAAATGGTCAGGTTGCCTTTGATAATTTAGATTCATCTGAAAAAATGTCATTAGGAGGCCCAACGGGAGTTAGAGCGTATCCCTCTGGAGAGGGCATGGGTGACACAGCTGCAGTTTTGAGAACTGAATTTAGGCACAATTTTTCTGAAAAATGGCAAGGCATTATTTTTTACGATCACGGTGCGACAACTTTAAATAATAGAATTTGGACAAATTGGAACTCGGCAAATGAAAATTTAGTTAATAGTTATCAATTAAAAGGGGGAGGTATTGGTTTAAATCTAATCAATAATGATGACTATGATTTTGGAATATACGTAGGCAGACGAAAAGATCATAACCCTGGCCGAGGTAACAGTGGGAATGACAGTGACGGAACGCTTGAAAAACTCCGGTTTTGGCTTTTATTTAATCGAAAGTTTTAATTTTCAATCAATTTAACCCATCAAAACGTAATCATTATTCACATCTTGTGAACTCATTATATACTATAGAAAAATAGGAATATTTAGCTTTATTTTTTAACTGTCAGTTTTTTGATTTAAAATATTAAAAATTCGAATCGACAAAAAACAAAATGATTTCAATTTATAAATACTCTCAATGGCCTTTATTTTAAAGGAAAACAACTAAATTCCAAGAGGAATTTTAATAGAATCGGATGAGTCAGTTTTCGATTTAAGAGTCAATATACTAAAAATCCCAAAATCAGCCTAAAATTAAAAGTTTTTTTACCCGTAGGGTAAAAAATTTTTTTGGGGCTGAAAAACTTTCCTCATTAAAAATATGAAATTTAACTTTTAGGGCTTTTTTACGGATTTCGATAAATGGTTCACAAAGAAAGAAAGATGATTGGATTGGACTGGCCTTATTTAGAGGGTCCAAAAGCTGTGAAGTTTTTGTTTCAATCTATTTTGATTTTTTTCCTTTCTTTTTTTGGATGTTTTTTATTCGCAGAAGAGCTTTCTATTTCATCTCTGCCAACTAATGGAAAGCTAGTTCAAGGTTCAGCAGAAATTAAAACCCTATTCAGTAGAATGGATATCAATCAGAAAACCGATAAAGTTATTTTGGGCTGGGATACATTTAATATTGGATCAGGCGCTCAAGTTAACTTTAACCAGCCATCAGAAGCCTCTGTGGCTCTGAATAGAGTGCAGTCACAAAACCCTTCCAAAATTTATGGCCAGTTAACTTCAAACGGTCAGGTTTTTCTTCAAAATCCAGGAGGTGTGATTTTTGGAAAAGATGCCCAGGTCGATGTTGGTGGACTGGTAGCGACGACAATGGACATCAACAATGATGACTTTAATAAAGGGATCGCGAAATTTTCAACAAAACAAAAAGGTTTAATTGTTAATCAAGGAGATATTCAAGGTGACTATGTTGCTTTGATGGCTACAGATTTACATAACGATGGAAGTATC
Organism: uncultured SAR116 cluster alpha proteobacterium; assembly: GCA_902532475.1. Taxonomy (GTDB): domain Bacteria; phylum Pseudomonadota; class Alphaproteobacteria; order Puniceispirillales. The sequence continues at coordinate 3,034 of CACAIE010000022.1, read as the reverse complement.
AAGGCTCGCTTAGGGTCTGTAGCATTGGTTAGTGGTGATAATGCTGAGTTGAGCTTTGGAGAAGGTGGAACTTTATCGGTAACGGTAAGAGCGAGTAGACTAAAAAACACAATTGAAAACACAGGGGGCATTTACGCTGAGAATGGATCTGTGATTTTAAAAGCGTCTGCTGTCCAATCATTAGTCGAGCAGACCATTGCATCCCCACCGGGTGCAAAAAAAATGGTCAGTGAAAATGGTGTTATTAAGCTGATCGGCAATTCTGGAACAATCAAATCGCAAATCGTTTCAATCGATGCAGGTGACAACGGTGGTGTTGAAGTCGCTGGGAAAATAAACGCTAAAGCAAAAGCTGACAAAATGGCTTTGATATCGATAACAGGAAAGGACGTTTTAATTAAAGGCAACTCAGTACTTTCTGCCAAATCTGATCAATCGGGTGGAAAAATTTTAATTGGTGGAGACTGGCAAGGTAAAGAAGGAACAAGACAGGCAGTTTTCACGACGGTCGAAAAGGGCGCTTTAGTTGACGCTAGCGCAGATCAAGTTGGTGATGGAGGAACCGTTGTTGTCTGGTCCGATATTAAAAATACAAAATCAAAAACGATAGCTCAAGGACGGTTTTTAGCGAAAGGTGGCACGTTAAGTGGTGACGGTGGAAAAATTGAAACATCGGGGCATCATCTCCTAACAAGTGGTATCAAAACTTCCGTCAAATCAATGAATGGTAAGTCAGGTGAATGGCTTCTGGATCCATACAACATTACCATTGGCTCTTCAGCATCAGGGACAGCTTTTAATGATAATGACCCTGGAAATGATACATACACATCAAGTGCTACTAGCGTAGTGTTGGCAAGTGACATCAGTACAGCACTCGCAAATGGTCACGTGACAATTCAAACTGGCGGGTCCGCCGGAGATGGAAATGGTGCCGGAGATATCATTGTCAGTGCATCGATCTCAAAGTCAGGTGGTGGTGATAAAACACTTACCCTAAAAGCCCATAACGATGTCACCATCAATTCAAGTATCTCTTCTAGCAATAGTGACTTGGATTTAGTCTTGTGGAGTGACAGTGATGCAAATGGAAGTGGCGGTGTAAACCTCAATAGCAGTCTCTCAACCAATGGCGGCAATGTCTGGATGGGGGGTGGAAGTGGAGGTGCTACTTGGCAAAGTCTAGCAGTAGGCACTGGTAATTCTGAAGACATAAATATTGCAGCTGATGTGACCACTGCTGCAGCATGGCAGAAATATAATGGGCCAGTTGTCATTAGTGGCGGAGACAGAACTTTAACCACATCTTCAAGTAGACGAATAGACTTCACGAGTACTATCAATAGTGATGGGACGCCAAGAGGATTAACTTTAAACACAAATTCCGGATCTAGCCAGGTCAATATAGGTGGAGTTGTTGGAGGAAGCAATCCTCTAAGCAGCATGACAATTACAACAAATGCGTTAACCGCAGGTGCAATCGAGCTTAATGGAGCTTTAACAGTCAATAACTACGGTACTAGTACAATTACTGGAGCGATTACGGATGGAGCAAGTGCGGCAAACCTTGTTAAGGCTCAAAGCGGGACATTAACTTTGAGCGGGAATAATACTTTTACCGGTTCAACGGCGGTGAGTGCTGGCACGCTCAAAATTGTCAATGATGACCCAACAGCATACCTGGCTGCTACATCAGGTATATCGGGATCGGGCAGTGGAAGTTTGACGATTGAGTCTGACGGGGGCAGCTTTGATTCAGCAATCTCAACAACAAAAATAACTGGGACATTTACAGACCTGACCATTGGGAAGTCAGGAAATTCCCAAACAATAAACTTATCAAATGATATTACAACAACACATGATCAAAGATACAATGGACCAGTTGTTTTATCTGGAGGGAATAGAACTCTTACAACTGGCACTTCAAATGACGATATCTTTTTTGAAAGCACAGTTAATAGTGATGGAACGCCGCGTTCATTAACAGTAACAGCAGGACCAAGTACATCAGGTGGAATTATTACTTTCACAGGAGCGGTTGGAGGCACCAGTGAATTGTCCGGATTAACCTCTAAGTCTGATTATTTTAAAGCCGGATCAAGTATTCGTTTGGCAGGGTTATTAGACATAGACGTTTATTCAAACTCCATTGGGGCAGGTTATGGAATAGCTGGAGCAATTGTTGATGGGAGTTCACCAGCTAGCTTAAATAAGGGTGGGCATGGTAGTCGGTACTTAGAGCTAATGGGAAATAATTCCTATACGGGATCGACAACGATTGAAACGGGATATTTAAAAATAACAAATGACAGCCCACACTCATTTTTAAACAACACAACAATAACTGGGCCTGGTCATTTACTGATAGAACCAGAGAATACAAATTTTGGTTCAACCCTTTCAATGTCTGATATTAATTTTTCAGGTACACAAATAAGACAGCTACATATAGGGAAAAGCGGAACATCAACCAAACTTGTTATAGATGAAAATATATCAACAGATGGCGAAATATACATAAGAATGCCAGCAGAAATTAATGGTGGCGATAGATCAATTTCAACAACAAATGATAATATAAGATTCTATTCAACAATTGACAGTGACACGACAGCAGCAAGGTCATTGACAATCAATTCAGGAAGTCAAGATACAACAATTAATAATGGGGCTATAGGCGGTAGTCAGCCATTGAATAATCTGACAATAACTGCAGAAAATTTAAACACAGCAGCGATTAAGCTCAATGGAGAATTAAGCGTAACACTATCACAAGCGAGCACGATATCAGGAGTGATTTCCAATGGTGGTGGAGGTACGGCGAACCTGGTTAAGGCGGGTAATGGCACCTTAACGTTGAGTGGTGCCAACACCTATACGGGTACCACGGCGATCAATGACGGGGATCTCACGGTCACCGGTTCTCTGCATGACAGCACGGCGGTCTCGATTGCCTCGGGTGCGGATTACAATGTCAATGCGAGTGACACGGTGGCCTCGATCGAGGGTGCTGGTGACATTGTTCTGGCGA
>CACAIE010000021.1 GCA_902532475.1 uncultured SAR116 cluster alpha proteobacterium | reverse complement strand
AAACTCCAATGAATTTGGTATTAAGCTAAATGAATAAGATTCGTTCTTATAATCATAAATAGGTTCAGGTTCATATTCAATCAATCCTAAATTAATTAGATGGCCTCTAATAGATGCCTGTGAACGTTTCATATCTCGACCCATCTTGTATAAAGATTGACCTTCAAGAAATCTTTCTTCAGCTTCCAGTATTTCAACTTTCGTAAACCTGCCTAGTCTTTTCATATGATGATGGTAGCAATTTTAATTTAATTATGAAATAATTATTCCTATTAAGCAAACACCCTAATGCTAAAAGGGGTTATGGAAAAGAAGAATAATGTCAGGAAAAACTATTCTTATAGACCAAATTAAAAATGCAATCTTTTACGGTGTTGGTTTGCAGATTAGTACCTTGATATTTGGTTTTAGTGGGGGTTCTGGTTTTTTGTTTATCATAGGTTGGATAATCGTTTTAGGTATCGGAATTATTTGTGGTTTAAGTATAATAAATACTTTTATAGCTTTGATTACATTTCCTCTGTCTATTCCTCTATATTTTGATAAAAATACAGATAAAATAGATAAACTATTCTTTGATTTAAGTACTTTATTAGGAACAATTGTTTGTGTCAGTATTACATTAGTTTCGTATCAAATTCTTCAACAATATGGGTTAATTGGATTACCAGAGTTTTACCCTTTTGGAAATATATTTGGTATTCATAATTTTGTATATTAACTTTTTTCTAGACACCTAACACATTCCTCTTATCATCCCCCACCAGACTCCTATAAAGACTCTCTGACTCCCTTAAACTAGTCCACCCTAACTGGGTACATAAAACTACAACATCCTCTGTATGAGTCTGTGAGAGTTATTAAAATGGTTAGCAGTTAAAATGCCTATTCTGTTGCAGGTACATGAATATATATCCCCCAAGGGGGCATGGCTCATGCCCAGGGGGATGTATCACTTTAAATGATTTATAGTTAGGTGTTATTATAATCTTAATAAGACATTTAGATGTTCCATTTAAGTGTTTGCATTTACCTTTACTAAGAACAGTTAATTGTATCATCTTAACTGTGAAAGATTATGTGCCTGTTGACACAGAATCTGTAATACATAAACTGTTGATTTTGCTGAAGTTCAGTTGGAATGTGGTGCATTAGTACAGCACAGAACTACTCTCCGGGCGCGCCAATTATCCATCATCATTTAGACAAACTCGTTGATATGTAAGCGTTTTGGATTCATAACGTGGATGGGTGATGTACAAAATGATGTACAAAATTTATTCTTTGATGCACTTTATGTAAAATAAACCATCTATCACTTAATATAGAATATCTATATTTCATGAATAAATAATAAAATTTAAATCTACTAAAAATCAGGAGTAAAAAGTGCAAAAGATAAATAAAGAACTTATTATTTTAGTCGCTCTAGAAGATGAGCTACCTAAATCATTACTTCCTGAATTTCATATAGAATATATAGGTGTAGGTAAAATTAATGCATCCTATAGGACTTTTGAAATAATTGAAAAGTATGTCCCTAAAACTATAATAAATTTTGGAACAGCCGGCAGTTTAAATAAAAATATAAATGGTTTAAATGAAGTAACAATTTTTAAACAAAGGGATATGGATGCAAGTGGATTAGGTTTTGATTTAGGTGAAACACCTTTTGATAATTTATCTACAATTAAATTTAATGAGAATGGACTTTCTTGTGGAACAGGAGATAGCTTTGTAAGTGAGAAACCTAAAGTTCTAACTGATTTAGTTGATATGGAGGCTTATGCTATTGCAAAAATATGCTTAATTAAAAATGTTAATTTCAAATGTTATAAATATATCTCTGATAATGCAGATAAGGATGCTGTAAATAATTGGCAAGAAAATGTAAATAAAGGAAGTTTAGCTTTTGTTGAAAAATTGAAATTAATTTACGAAAAATAACATGAAACAAACTCTCCTCACCTTTTTCCTGATACTCTTTGCTCTGCATAGTTGGAGTGAAATAATTAAATGATTTCTAGAAACCGATGTTTTGGCAACGATGTCAATAAAGTTCTTCTTGCACGGTATCATGATGAGGAATGGGGCGTTCCAGTTCACGATGATTGTAAACATTTCGAAATTCTCATTTTAGAAGGTGCACAGGCTGGTTTAAATTGGGAAACAGTTCTTAAAAAGCGCGAAAATTATCGTAAAGCTTTTAGAAATTTTGACCCTAAAAAGGTTGCAATAATGACTGAAGACGAACTTGAAACCTTGCGTCATGATGATGGCATTATTCGTAACCGACTTAAAATCAACTCTACAAGGAAAAATGCTATTGCATTTCTTAAAATTCAACAACAGTACAATTCCTTTAATGATTATGTTTGGGATTTTGTTGGGGGCAAACCTATTCTAAATACATGGAAAAATTTTAATGAGGTTCCTAATACAACACCTGAAAGTGATAAACTTTCTGAGGACCTTAAAAAAAGAGGAATGACTTTTGTTGGTTCAATAATTATTTATGCTTATATGCAGGCAGTTGGTATGGTAAACGACCATTTAATTAATTGTTGGTGTTTTAATAAGTATAGATAATCTCTTTCTGTCATATTCATTTAGTAATAAAGGTTATTATTAAATATCATTATAAAATATTAAGGTTCTTTCCATTACCAGAAGATTTTTGAGAATGTATTCACAGGTGATGAGTTTGGTGGTAGGGTTTTGGGTATGAAACAAACACTCCTCACAATATGCCTGATACTTTTTGCTCTGCCGAGTTGGGGGAAGACGATTTAACATAATTAATCACTATTAAGACAATTTCCTGCCTTATAGCTCATTAGACTAAAGAACATGAGATATTTAACATTAATAACATTCCTAATTATCTACACTCTTGTTACTCCCACAAGAGCAGAATATCAAAGTGGTTATAATCCGAATGAAGAATATAACTGTAGATATTCTTGGGGCAGTGAAAAATTCTTTCATAAAAATAATGACGGTGAAACTGTCCCATTTAATTCTCCCCAAGACATAAGAGATGAACTCAAAGAACTCATAGATGTGTTTGGTGATATCAACTTTAATTTTAAATTTGCGGTCAATGGAGATTTGATTAGAACGAGTAAATATGAAGGCAAAAATCCAGTTGTTGCTTTTCATGAAGTGATACAAAACAATGAACATGTAATTGTTGCTAATTATATTCAGGAAGGTCATCCAAATATAATTCTAAATACTGTTATTTTTAAAAATGACAATGTAATTAACTCAGTAGAAAGCCTTCATGTATCAGGTCCTGAAAAAGGTGAAATGACTCATTATTCATTAAGTTGGATTGGTCGTTGTAAAAAGGTAATCAACTAATATTATTTTGCTTCATCTTCTTGTTTAGATAATATAGCTTCATTAATTTCATTACCATGAAAGTTATCTTTAAAGATTTAGTGAATTAAAAATTTGAACTCAATAACCAAACATAGATATTTGTTATTAGGCACTCTACTAGCATTTGGGAATCTTTACCTTGCATATCTTTTTAGATTTGAAAGCTTTCCTTTAAAACTACCTTACACCCTTATTGAGAACATCCTATATCTTGATAATCCTGCATATAATTATGGTGGTTTTTTTGTTGATGGTTCTGACCCAACTATTTACAGATTACCAACAGTACTGATTTTAATTTATGTAACTTATCTACTTTATAAATATCTACTTAAATCCCATACAAAATCACAGACTATCTTTGCTGTTCTTCTATTAGGAGGTGTGGGTGGACTTACTTTGGATATACTTGCTTATGGAAGTGTATGTGATTGGCTAGGATTTATGATACCCGGAAGCCGTTATTATTCTTTGTTAAATATTTCTGATTTAATGATTTTAGTATCTGCACCTTTTGCTGCACTATTATGTATTCCCAATTTAATTATGAAATTAATAGCCTTTATATTCTCAATATTAGCTATAGGTGCAAACAGCTACTACCACTTTATTGCTTTATATAATTTAATTATATAGGTTTGAGGCATGAAACTCATGCTTCAAATAGGATTTATTCTAATACTTCTGATCAATAGTCAAAAGGCTTTAAGCACCCCTGAAATGCCCTCAGAATTAGAAAAAATTAAGGAAATTCCTGATGAAACATTTTGTTGGGTTGCAACTAGAGATGTTACAGAAAACGGTCAAAATATTAAGAAATGGGAAAACTTTGATTTTGATATTATTGAGTTCTTTAAACTAGAAGAAACATCACGTGGGTTAGATTGTGGTGTTGTTGAAGTAACTTAAAATGAAACAAACACTCCTCACTCTATGCCTGATACTTTTTTCTCTGCCCAGTTGGGGGTGAAGCAGTTTAAGGTAGCCTCAGAGACTTTATAGGTGTCTGTGGGGTAAATCATTAACTAGTTTTTTTTAATTAATTTTATTATGGTCTAGATATCTAAATGAGTATTTTAAAACTAGGGAGATTAAATTGATTGGTTATTTAAAATGGTTGAGCACCATTCTAGTTTTAACTGGAATAATGCTAACAAATTTTAATTTTTATCCATTGAATATATTTATTCATGGCTCGGGTTCTTTTGGTTGGGCATTTGCTGGATATTTAAGTTCAGATAGAGCGATTTTAACAAATTTTGGTTTACAGATACCTCTTTTCTTAATGGGATATATAAATTTATTACAATAATTAAGGTAATAAAAATGGTTAAACATAAAAAAACTAAATGATAGAATGAACTACCATTTAGTTAAGTTTAGGGAGGAAATAATGATTAAATTGGGTTTACTTCTCTTGAATATTCCTTCAAAACCTTCTTGATTTGAGGAATGCCTTTTTCGTCAAATTGAATGGATTTTAATCTCTTTAGATACCAGATGGATAATGCTGTAGCTTCTGCTGTACAGTCTGTTTTAACTATTTGACTGCTATCAAAGTCTTCAAAGACACATTCTTCATCACGATATTTTATCCAATCTCTCTGAGCCTTTCTTATTCTCCTTTTCTGCTTTGGAAAAACGGAGTATCTCTCCATTACATCTTTATAAATTCTGTTGAGTTCTGCATCCATTGAAACATTAATTCTATCAGAACAGACAACTCTATCACCTGTTTTTCGAGCTGCACTTCTTTTAAACATAACATTACATTCAGGGTGCTTTTCATTGGTCATGTCCATAATCATCCTGGTGAGTTCACCATCTGATACTTTGGCGTTTGTCTGGTAGGAAAAGAACAGAGAGAAAATTAAGAATGCTGGAAAATATATTGAATATTCTTTGATTGTACTGAGCATGAGTACCTCCTTGTTGAAACAGTGATACTCTTATAAGAAGGCATGTTGTCTGAAAGGTGATTGAATAATGAGGAAAATAAGGTTTTTGATAAAGATTTTAACATAATTGTAACACAATGATAGTTATAATTCGCAATTTAATAATTAGAATAATAATGTCATTTTAGGGTTCTTTCTATTACCAGAACACTTTATCCTAAAAGTACAAGTGAGTTTATGTCTAAAAATTCCAAATAGATATTCTCAAATCTAAAGAAGCCAATAGTCATGCTTGATGTCTTGTTTCTGCATAATTGGAGAAATTAATGGAGCAGGTTCAGATAATGAGCAACTTCTTAATTTTTTAGAAAAAGAAAATATTTGTAAAAATAATTTTAATTAGTTTTCTTTAAAAATAATTTCTCCAAAAAGTATCCCATTCCTTAATTTCTTCCTTTCCATTACCAGAAGACATTTAAACTGATGTAAAAGCTGATGTACAAAACGTGTCAGTTGACACATTAACCAGGATAAATGTCCTGATGTGATTTCATATGCTGCAACTCATATCTTGTCCGCAACATAAAGGGGATTTAATTTTTCCATGTTCGTTTGGACATTTTGAAATTTGTACTTCTTTACCATCATCAAGCTTAAGAATATCATCAACTAGAGCCTCATTGCATTTTGCACAAGTAGCATTTACAGACATTCCACATTTTTTGCATTCGTATGTAGCCATAATCTAATCCTTTTATAATTTAACTCCTATTTAAGTTAAAAGGATTAGATTAATAATCAACTAAATAATTTTTTAATATAATCTTTAAATCCAAAAAAACCTTCTATGCACATATTCTTAATGGACATAACCCATGCACAATAATGATATTTCTTATTTAAGGTTCAGGAATAATATTTAATATCTTAGATTTAGCTTGAGTACCCTTCTCTTTCATTAAGCTTAAATAATCATTGTTATTCCATTTTAAAATTGCTTTAGTAAAGTTTTCTTTTTTTTAATTTTAGAAAACCAATCACAAAGATACTTTTTATTTTCAAACAAAAAAGATAAATTTAAATGTTCAAATCTTGTTAAGTATGATGTGTAGGCAGCGTCAGCTAGTGAGTAATGATTGCCAGCCAACCATTTATTGTTTGATAAGAATACATCTAATTCATTAAACAGTTTTATATATTCCAGAAGAGCATTGGGAAGTAGTTTTGATTTTAAGCCATTATAAATAGTTTCTTTACTGATTTCTCTTCTTTTTTTATCTGGGATCAGATTAATAAGTTTAGTTAACTCTTCATTATTATTATTTTCAAGAAACTGATGACTAAAAGCTATACATGAACTTATTAATCGCTATTGCTTAATGCAATACATCATCAATCTTTCTATTTTTCAATCTCATTTGGGCAATGTTAGCAGGGTTTGATGACCTAAGTGCATTTTGAGGGAACGTATCTTCAAGATATTCCATAATAATTGATGATTCTATGATTATGTCATCTTTATAAACGAGTGTAGGAACAACTCCATTTTTATTAAAATTTTTTATATAAGTTTTTGTTCTTGTTTCACCTTTTCTTAGATTCATATGATGGCCAGTCCAACGAATTTTTTTCTCTTCCAATACAAGGCGAACTTTCTGGGAACAACTGGACATATCATTGTGATATAATTCTACTTTAGTCATAAAAAAACATATCACATTTAATAGTTTTTGCTATGCTCATCTTAACTTAAAACGAATACCCAATCTAATAACAGTCTATTTACCAAGTATAGATTTTTGATTAAAGTTAAAGAATAAATAAATTTGAAGAAAGGCAATCATATAATGTCTAAAGAAAGTTATAGTGTATGGTCTATTATTAAATTTAAAGTTAAGGAAGAACATATAGATGAATTTCTTGAAGTGAAAATACCAAAATTACCCAACGAGAATTTTAAGAGTGGGAGATTGATAAAAATTGATGAACGAGAGTTTGCAAATATTATTGAATACGAAAACATGGAAAAAACTTTGGATCATCAAGATGAAGGTTTAGAATGGTTGAATAGTGTTGAACATTTATTGGAATGGTATGGTGATAGCAGAACCGAAGCATCTTCTGGCATTGAGATACATGAATATTAGACCCATTTAAAAAGACTGTAGAATTGATTCAAAAGAAAGATATAAAATTGTATGGATAATTTGATTTTATTACCAGCAATATTGTTTCCAGCTATACCTTTAATGATGGTTAATTTTGGAAATAGATATAGTTCTCTTTCAACTCTAATAAGAAAAATTCACGACGAATTAATTAATAAAAAAATTTCTAAAAATGATAAGTCTGCTAATAGATATTTAGCGCAAATAAAAATTTTACGGCAGAGATTAGTTTTAAATAGAATGATGCAAACAACAGATTCTTTAAGTTTTTTAGTAAATTTAGTGTCTATATTTTTTGCTTTTAAATATCAAGAGTATTTTATAAATACATTTTTATTTGCAGTATTATTATTCTCTATATCAATTATAATTTACATTTATGAATTACAAATAGCAGTACAAGCTCTTGACAAACATTTAGAAGATTTGGAAGAGTTGTAAGTTAAAATTGATTCATCTCAGCAACTATAAAATTAGCGCTTAACTTCAGATTGGAAAAAATAAGTTACTTCACCTTCGTGGAAAAAACTATCTTTCAAACTTGAATCCAACTTTTCTTGGAATTTTCCACGAGCGGTTAAATTGCTATCAGCAGATTCTTTGCTTGGGTAAACAGCAACTGACATTAATGAAGTAGGCCCAGTGCAAATATTCATAACTAATTCCAATGTTGGAAAGGCCTCTGCTCTAATTTTTTCGTAAAGTATCTCAGCATCGTCGACTGCTTCTTCTGAAGTAAATTCCATCATAGTAATCCGACCTATACTCACTAAATCCTCCTTTTTAGTATAAATATATATTACTTTTAGGCACTTTAGAAATTAATGGTGAAATTATTTGGACTTGAGTTTTTGATTTTTTGAATTAGTCTCTATTTATGTGTATGTGCTCATTAATTTTTTATTTTATAATTGCTCAAATTTTCGCCAATATAGTTTGGAGTTACAGAAAAGCTATTATGGAATTTTTTAATAACCTTAAAAAACAAATCATGAACTATGCACATAAACAAGTTAGTTAAACAACTCATCCTTCAAAACTAAAAACCACATTTCTAAAAATAAACAGTCTCTTTGCCTTTCATAATTATTTTGGTTAAATTGAGATTGTGAAATTCATTTTTTAATAGCTTTAATTGTGACCAGATCATTTGATGAAATAAAACACCTACCTCAATTTCCAGGCATCTATGGTTTCAAGAGACCTAGTGATAATAAAGGTGCTTACAGTTATATTGGTTTATCAAATAAATTACGAGAGAGGGTATCTCAGCATTTTTTAAAAAGAGACAACAGTGTTTCTAAGAGTGCAAATGAAATATCTTTAAACCCAGATAAAATTGAAGAATGTCATTGGTGGATACATGAAACTTTTGGTGAGAGACAATATTTAGAGGCAGCAGAATTAATTGCATTTGAAATATTTAATCCAAAATTGATGAGTAGAAGTTCTCCGTCATCGAGTGCCTTGCAAATATCTAAAGATAAGGAATTTAGGAAACAAATGAAGGAACTTTTTTCAAATATTCCTTCAGGATATATTATCTTTTATGACCTATCTTGGGCAGTAACAAAGATTAAAGAATTAGAAAATGAAATTTTAGAGCTTAAGAAGAAATTTTCAGATAATATAACTTAATGATAAATTTACGAAAATCTTTAGGTATTATTCTAACCATCGTGTTTAAAGGAGATAAAAATGTCAACATATATAGTTCTTGGTAAATACTCCAATAAAGGTGCTGAAGGTCTAATTGATGGATCGTCGGACAGAAGAGCTGCCATGGAGAAATTAACAAAAAGTGTTGGGGCAAAATTAATAGATTATCATATTACTAGAGGTGTATATGATTTTTGTATAATAACTGAAGCAGATTCATTTGAAATGATTGCTGCTATGAACTTAAAAGCAAAAGCTGCTGGAACTCTAAAAGAAATAGATACTTTAGAGTCTATTAATATTGAAAACATTCGTCAGGTAGCAAAAAGTGTTAAGTTTTCACCACCTACAAAAGATTAAAAAAAGTCAACAACTGACTAACATCTTTACCTATTAATATAATGTTGAGTATTTAGAGGTAAATATTTAAATGACTACTTATGTTGTTATAGATGTTGAATTTGATGGCCCACTTCCTGGAATTAATTCAATGATAAGTTTAGGAGCTGTTGCTATAAACAAAAATGGGAATGAATTAGGAGCATTTGAAATCAATTTAAAGCCTTTAGAAAATTCTCATCCCGACCCTGTAACTATGGATTGGTTTTATAGTGAAGCACCTGAAGCTCTTGAATATTGCAGACAAAATCCATTCTTACCAAGTGAGGCAATGAACAAGTTTGGCGATTGGCTCTTAAATCTACCCAAGCCAAGGATTATGGCGGCTCATCCTGCGCCTCTAGATTTCGCATGGGTCAATTGGTACATTTTAAAGTTTCTTCGTAATCGTCTAGAAAAATACCCTTTTCACCAACCTTTTTTTCAATATATGCCGGCATTTGATATTAAATCTTACGCATCAGCAGTCCTTAAAAAAGATTATGCAGCAGTAATTAGAGAAAATTACCCTAAAGAATTACATGATAATACTAAACATACTCATAAAGCGATTGATGATGCTAGAGAGTATTCCAAATTATTGAATAAACTCTTTAATATATGATTAAATGAAACGCATACCTCTCCTAACTCAAATCTCGCCAACATTAGGTTTATATAGTTGACGGAGCATATATAATCATTTCTTTACCTTTTAAAGATATTTTGATTAGAATGAGAGTATGAAAAACCTATTTATTTTTCAATTTGCTGTATATTTAAATTTATATGCAGTTGCAATGGCATCTTCCGGACCACTCGCTGATGGTTTTGGGGCTGAAGCATGGCTTGACAAAATACACGTCGTTTTATGCGTGGTAGCCTTAGTTTTTTTCATGACAGCCGCCTTAATTTATATAATTTTAAAGCGAAAGTAGGCATAAAATGTTCATAAAAAAAATGGGCCGGTTCTTAAGTTTTGAGTCCGTAGACCTTAAAATGGTTCTAATAACTGCCTTAATTTCTTATTTACTTCAAATTAATGCGATCATTTCAGGTGAACCTCTTTACCTTATTGCATTTTATACTTTGATCCCATGGATACCATTATTAGCTTTAGAGGGTGTGTGGAAAATTCAAAACTATGCTGCCGTTGCTTTCCTTGGTCTTTTTACTATATTGCAACTTGGACATTTTGCTGAACACTTTATTCAAGTTTTACAGATTGATCTTTGGGATGGTACAGTAGCTTGCCCTCCACCATTAGATAATTTTGAGAATGTCAGTCGTGCAATATCAAATGGCTTACGAGATAGCCAACTTGATCCAACCATGTATAGTGTAGAGCAAATTATAAAGCCTGGACCAGATGGTTTGTCTATTCTTGGATTGGATGGTGAACCACTTATTGGACCTGCTGCCTGCGCAGTATTCGGTCAATTAGATCTTGAAGTTGTCCATCTGGTCTGGGAATTAATTGGCCTTTTTGGAACAGCTGGATGCCTTTATTTCTTTAGCCGAAATATTTTTCTTTGGATTGCTTTTGCTTGTCTTTGCTGGCATGCTTTAGAACATTTAACTATTACCTATTTCTATTATTTTGATCAGGAAGCGATCTGGTCAGGTTATCGTCAGCTTTGGGCAACATACCCTGTTTCAGGGAACTCTTTTGTCGCTCATCCCGTTGGGAAAGAGCCCGCTATGTTGAACTTCTATGAAGCCGGCGGTAAATTCGGTTTGATGGCAAAGTTTGGAATGTTTGAACAACTTACTGGTTTTAGTGGCATGCCTGGTCGAGCCCAACTCCATATGGGTTATAATCTTGCGATTACCGTTCCGACAGTACTTGGCTTTATTAAAGAAGCAACGGTCATTCGTAATAAATATCTTGAGCAAAGTTTCTCTAAACTATCTACGCAAGAGCTATCGAATTTATCCTTAAAAGTAAAAAATGTTAAATACAAAAAAGGAGAACGTGTTTTCTCTCAAGGTGATCTTTCTGACAGGTGTTTTGTGATAACAAAGGGTAAGGCTGATGTAATATTAGAGCAAGAAAATTCCCCTGAACTTTACCTTGCAACACTTAGTGCCGGTCAAATATTTGGAGAAATTGGATTGTTAGACGATAAGGCAAAATTGCGATCAGCAACAATCGCAGCTAAAACTGCACTCGAATGTTTAGAAATTGATAAAAAAACATTTGCCGATCTTATGGATAGTGAAACAGGAGAGTTCCGCTCTGATGATACTAAAAAAGAACTACTAAAATTAGCTAATATAAGGCTTGAAGATATAGATAGGCAAGGTCATTTAGGGGATAGTTAAGGCGGATAAGTAACAAAAAAAATTAATTATAATTGTTAAGTTAAGATATGAGTAGTAAAACAAAAAAATTATTATTTGTTGCCATTACAATGATATTGGGCTTGTCGCTCTTCATTTTAACTATGATGTCAGTTATCCTGTTATCAGCAATTGGTGATATACTCAGCATGAAGCTTGGGGTTTGTGGAATAAATGGTATAACTATAAAAATTGGAAAACCAGATTACCTTGTATATGTGTATGTAGTTTATACTTCAGTAATAGGAATATTTTTGTGGGGAATAGTAAAGTCCTATTATTTTATATTAGAATATTTTTTTGGGTCAATTTTTCAATCAAATGAGACTAAAACGATATAAACGTAATTTAATAATCTTTTTAACGTGTTGAAACTCAAATCGGTGTTTTAGATTTTACCTTGCACTTTCTGAACGAAACCCACTATAATTATTGTTAATCTTGATTTATGAGGGGTATCTTCTTAAATTTTAATACTTAAAGTAAACACTTGTTTGTGACAACATAACTTCCATCCATATTGTGAATTTTTTATGAAGATCTTCTTAAGATAATGTCAACACTCTTTTTTTTGTGTGACTTTCAAGAATCTCGTGTATACTATGGTATGGATCAAAACTTAAGGTAAACTTTGGTTTGATGTAGTAACAAAGCGATTAACGTTTGAGGATTGATAAATGAGACGGTTGGGAGCAATTTTGTTCATGGATGTTGTTGGATATTCAAAAAGAATGAGTCTTGATGAAAGTGGTACTCTTGCTCAGATTAAGTCATTTAAAGACGACTGTCTACTACCTTTGGTAAGTCGCTTTAATGGCAAGGTTATTAAATCCCTAGGTGATGGTTGGTTGGTATCATTTAGTAGCTGTTTTGACGCAGTATCATGTGCAGATGGTTTAAAAAAAATGCTGAGTAGTAATCCGCTAGATATGAGATTTGGAATTAATGCGGGTGATGTGCAGTTTGAGAATGATGATGTTTTTGGAGATACTGTCAATATTGCGGCAAGGCTTGAGGCAATTTCTTCAAGCAATGAGATAACGGTATCTGAATCAGTTTATCAGAGTCTAGAAAAGGATTGGAAAAACAGCTTTAAAGACCAGGGACCTGTCATGCTGAAGAACATCCAGCATCCCGTTCACGTTTGGGCAACTTCTGACATCAACCAAACATCAAGTGCAATGTCAAGTACCGATGACGATCCAAAAGCAAAGTTGGTAATTTCGCCTATACAAATTGACCCATCAATCAGCGCTCTGCAGCCTACTGGCGAACGATTGATCAATTCAATTTTTGAGGTTCTTTCGGGCAAGGAATGGACTAAAGCTAAAATTGACCAAAACCCGAGAAAGGTTGACTACGCAGTCAAAATGCGAGCAGATCCTGTATCAGGTAAGATCCAGTTTTCTATCAACTTGTCTGCCCCAAGCGGTAACATAATATGGTCAAATAAATTTAATGCAAATCCTAGTACTGTTGAAGATATAATTGATACCTTAAGAGATACGGTATGCTCACAGGTACTTGTCAATTTAATGAAATATAAGAAAGACTTTTGATCAAACCTTGTTTTTCGCTATCAATTAGGTCAAAAATTAAAATAATGTATTTTATATATATAAACTTAGACTATGTGGCGTTAGTTTATATAAGATGACTATCATTACATTAAGTTTTTATTTGATAGGAATAACTTAAAATGAAACTTACGGTGCATGGTAGCCGCGGATCAGTCCCTATTAGTTCGCCACAGTCAGTAGGTTATGGTGGGAACACTTCATGCTATGAATTATTATTCGACGATTACCAATTAATATTTGATACTGGTACTGGCTTTCGTCAGGTAAAACTCGATCAATTTAAAAGAACCTTCATATTTTATAGTCATTGGCATCACGATCATATTCAAGGTCTAGCTTTTAATTCTGGAATGTTTAATGCGGAAAAAAAGATACATATTTCTAGTGCTTTAAACAATAAAATTACTTGCCGGAAATTAATCCATCAGTATTTTTCAGGATTCTATTTTCCAATAGAATTAACCGAATTACTTCCAAATTTAATGTTTCTGGAATTCAATGAAGTTCAAAGATCTTGTAAGCGAGATTTTTCCATAGAAACATTAAAGCTGAACCACCCTGGAGGATCGGTGGGTTATAGTGTTAAATGGAACGATATCAAAATTTCATTTTTGCTTGATAATGAGTATAATATTTCTCAATTCTCAAATCTTAGCGGCTTTGTGCATGGGGCTAACTTGGTAGTATGGGACGGAATGTTCTCGAATGCAGATCTGGTGTCAAAGGGGGATTGGGGACATTCTTCAATTGAACAAGGAATAGAGTTCTTCCAGCAATGCGATATAACCAAAATGTTGATAACGCATCATGCCCCTTCACGTACAGACCAACAACTTGATACTTTGGCCAAAAAATTACCGGACGGAGTTCGCTTGGCCAGAGATGGCTTGATTGTGGACTTTACGTAATTAGAAACCGAAGATAAATAACTCTTAAATATTTGATAAAATAAACGCATGACCCAAAACATATGCCTGATATTTTGATCATTTTATTGCGCAAACTATTGTTTTCACCAGTAGTTATGTGTTTTGGTGAGAGAAGGTTCGAGGAGACTAGCTCTCATATAAAACTATATTCAAAGAAATAAGATTTAGGGATAAGATATTTTATAAGAAAGTATATTTTAATTTAATAGATAGTTTTAATTTTGAAAGTTTTTACTAATAATACTTTCGTTCATTCTTCTAATTCCATGGAATTTTGGGTCATTATAATCTTGAGACGTAAAAAGTCCCCAAGCTACATTTTTGTGCAATGTACTAATGCATTCAATTTGACCTAACCACCATAGAGGATGCCTCAATGTAATATGTGCATTTTCTCCATTTGGGAGAAGAGCAGCAGCTTCATAACATGCAACATTTATTAAAACACATTTATTTGCTTTGCTAAAAATATCATCAATAACCCAAGGCAAATCAGCAATAAAAATATGTTCTAATACATCAAATGATAAGACAAGATCAAACTTCCCATTTTTATTAATCTTTCTTGCTGGTTCAAATTGATAAATTTTTTTTAATCCAACATAGTCTTTAAAAGAAATGCCTTCAGATACTTCTTCAATATTTAAATCTGACCCTCCAGAGCCATAATCAAGAGCAGTCTTACATTTAAAATGTCCAGCTAAGGATTTTATTTGTTCTTTAAACTTAATTGGTTCTGCAGTTCCATAAGTTTTATTTATAAATATTCCATCATTACGTTGATAGCCATTTGTGGCCATTTCTTTATAGTAATCTATTAATTTAAAATATTTTTCTGTAAGTTGAAACATTAATACATCTCCATTGATAAAATAATGTCAGCAATTGATGTGCCAACTTTAACCACCTAAACGTTTATTACTAAATATTTGATTTTATATTAAGTTATTGTTTTGTTCTGTTCAGTTTGGTTTTAGAAACTAAAGATTAAGAAATATCAAAAGCTCAAATATAAAATTATTCTTGATTTAAATTAATAATTATAATGAAGATTGAGATAATAAATTTTCTGGACGTTATTAATGAATAATAATCAGGTTGGAGTTATCTTAATTATTCTAGGAATGCTTTTTTTTAGTATTCAAGATGCTATGATTAAAAACATCGTTTCCAATACTTCTCTAGTTCAAATAATTGTCTGTCGTTCAATTGTTGGATGTCTACTTTTAAGCGTTTTTTTGTTTTTATCAAAGAGAAGTATTAATTTAAGTTCTTCATACCCTTTAGTCGCAATAACTAGAGGAGCACTGTTCTTTTTTGGTTTTACACTATTTTATATTTCAATAAGTCAAATACCTCTTGCAGAAGCCACAAGTTTATTTTTTGTCAGCCCACTCTTTATGACAATTTTTTCAAAACTCATTCTTAAGAGTTCAATAGGGCTTCAAAGAACTTTTGCAATGCTATTAGGTTTTTCTGGAACCTTGTTAATTATTAAACCAGGATATGGTACTTTTAACTTCTTTATGGTTTTGCCGATCATTACAGCACTTACTTATTCATTTTCAATGGTGCTTGCAAAAAAAACTTCTGATAAAGATAGCCATTTTCAACAAACGTTTCATATATATCTTGCTGGTATTATAATTGGGGTTCCTTTAAGCTTATCTTATGGTTGGTTTTTTTCAGATATTAATAATAGTTTCTTAAAACCTTGGGAAGTCAGTGATATTCATATTATTTTATTAATCTCAGTAATTTCTGTGGTTGGAAGCCTTGGCATAATTTGTTTAATATCAGCATACAACATAGGTTCACCTATGGCTAATGCACCTTCAGAGTATGTTATTCTTATTTTTTCTTTTTTAATTGGCTATATAATTTTTAGAGAAATGCCTGACATCTATTCCATTATCGGAATTATTTTAATTGTTTTTAGTGGTATTTATATATTTTTACGTGAAAATGCTAAAAAAGAAATGGTTTCAATCAAAACAACTTTGAGGACTTAATCATTTTACTATTTTGAATATGAACTATATGCCCCTAATTATTTTCTTAATATTCTTTGTTTTAACCCGTTGGACTTTTTTTAGTGGCATTGATTATGATCGATGAAAGTTATTTTCAAAAAACAAGAATTTTAGATGGTGGCATGGGTCAAGAACTTCTTAATCGTGGCATGAAACCACGCGGAACCCTATGGTCTGCAGACGCCTTAATTAAAGAAGAATACCACCAATTAGTTATAGACACACATGTTGATTTTATACATGCAGGAGCAGAGGTGATAGTAACAAATACCTTTACCTCTAGAAAAGGACGATTAGCTCAAAATAATTGTGAAGAGTATTTTGAGAAAATTAACAAAAAAGCCGTTGAGCTTGCATTAAGAGCAAGGGATTTGTCTAAACAAGATGTTTTAATTGCTGGAGGACTTCCTAATCAAAAGCAAACGTATAGTGCTGATTTGGGAGATGACATTAACGAAGTGAAATTGAGGTTTTATGAACAAGCTTGTTTCCTTAAAAATGGCATCGATTTTTATTATTTAGATGTAATGGGAAGTGGCGCAGAATGTAAGATTGCCTTAGAATCAATTCATATGTTCAATTTGCCAGTATTGATTGGTGTTCACATTAAAGATACTGGAAAGCTTCCCTCCGGAGAACACATTACTAAAATTGTTCATGATTATAAAAATGATAAGTGGCTTGGAATTATTGCAGCATGTGTTTCTCCTTCAGCATATGAACTAGTAAAGGATGAATTAAAAACACTTAATTTACCTTATGGTTTTAAATTGAATGCGTTTGGGAAAATACCTGAAAACTATATTGTTAATTCTAAGGATAGTTGGGGCGATGAAGGTAACCCAAAAAAAATACTAGGAATTAATAAAGACCTAACTGAAGAAAAATTTTATGGTTTTGTTAAAAATTATATGAATGAAGGTGCAACAATTTTAGGTGGCTGTTGTGAAATAAGGCCTTCCCATATAAAAGAAATTTCAAAACTTTCAACCTCTAACATTTTAAACTCATAACCTATCATAATACTTTTTAAAATTGATATCTTAAGAGGAATTAAACATGTGTAGGGTAGATGTTTCTTTTAAATGGTTTATAAATTCTTTAGGTTTGAGCTATAAGGTATATATAGCGTTATATGAATATAAAAAACATAAATAAGAAAGACTTATCTAGTTGCCTTGAAATTTATCGAGAAGGTTTAAACTCTGGAATTGCATCATTCCAAGACCCTAGTATTACTTTGGATGAATTTCGAATAAAAGTTGATTTAGATAAATGTTTGATACTTGAAGACAATAAAAAAATTAAGGGATATGTTTTTTTTACTAAAGTTTCCAATCGCTGTGTTTATGATGGAGTTGGAGAAGTGAGTATCTATTTATCTAAAGAAATTACTGGAAAAGGTTATGGAAAAAACCTGTTAAATGAACTAATCCTTTTGTCTGAAAATCTTGGATTTTGGTCGCTGCATTCAATGATCTTTCCTCACAATACCAGAAGCGTTAAATTACATAAAAAATGTGGTTTTAGAGCTTTAGGTGAAAGAGAAAAGATTGGTAAAATGACGTATGGACCTTACGTTAATCAATGGATTGATAATATTTATATGGAAAGAAGATCATCAAAGTTTCAAGATTAGGATTATATAAATGGAGAAAAAATTGTTTTATGAAGAAATGAATTGGGATAAAAATAACTTTATCCTCAAAAGATTTAAGAAAAAAATATACGACACTGTTGAAAGTTTTAGCAAATCAGAAGTGGGTTCTAAGAAACGGTTCCATCAGCCTGTTAATTGGCAACTATTAATCTCTGAGGGTCAAAATATAGTTTGGAATAATTTAAATAGTAATCAACGATATGGAGTAGGAGATATTCTTTGAGCTAAAACTGGTTGGGTGAAGACACCCGTTCATCGAGAAGTAGACCCGCTTAATCCAAATGCTGGTATTGAGCATAGATTTGAACCTAGAATGTGGGTTGATAACGATCAAAGAGATAGCACTGGCTACAAAAATATTCAGACATAAACTAATTTTATTGTTAAAGTTCAGTTAGATTGCGTACTGTTTCTTTTAGAACAGAAACGATCTCTAAGCAAGCCATTTTATAAAATAAACTTGACACCAGAAGCAATTACTATTTTATTGCGTTAAGTATTTTATTATTAAATGATTGAGATATTTCCTTAATATTTTGAGTCACATTTAAGAAAAGAAAGGAGATATTTTGTCTGAAAAATTTGAAATATTACGTCCATTCGGTCCTCCAATTGCAAAGTTTAAAATTCCTTTAAGGCTAGTGAAAAAGATTAATAATTTTGTTGATGAGACTATAAAGGACAAAAATAAATCCTTATCATTAGATGTGGGATCAAAACTTTCAGGTCAAGTTTCTCAGGAAATTGCTTTACCAAAAGAAATCATGGAAGATGAAATTATAGAGTTGTTTTCACGGTTTACAATTAGTTATGTAAAAGAAACTTTAAACCAAAAAATTAATCACTTTAATTTGATACAATGTTGGGTAGTAAGACAGTTTAAAAATGAATACAACCCAATACATTGGCATACAGGCCATATATCGGGTGCTGGATGGTTGAGATTGCCAAAATCTTTTGGGAAGGTTGGAAAAAAGAAAAACTATAATCCAAATGGCAAAATAAATTTTATTCATGGATCAAAGCAATTTCTTTCAAATCCTAGACAAGAAGTGATTCCTGCGGTAGGTGATATCTGCCTTTTCCCTCATTACCTTATGCATGAAGTTTACCCTTTTAACACTGATGGTGAGAGAAGGTCAATTTCATTTAATGCATTAATTGATGATGATCTATTTAATCTTTCTAAGATAAAAACTGCTTAATTATTTTTTTAATTTTTCAAAGCGAGTCATTAAACTAGTTGCCACTTAAGATCTTTTATCTTTTAGAATATTAGGAATTTTCAAATTTTTTATGCTATTTTCATGAGAAAAAAATATTACTTTTGAGATGATTGATTAATTAAATTCTAGCTATCTTAATCACATCTTTAACAACTCTTTTTCCGCTTAGGTCTGCTCCATGTACGGTTGCAAAATTAATAGAGGTTGCTTCGCCCGCAAAAAAAATTCTATCCCCCACAGGGGATTTCAAAACTTTTCTTAAATGAGCTTTTCCTGGTTTTGCGCTTGAGTAAGATCCCGTCGTATATTGGTTTTGTCCCCATCTGGTTGCGTGCGCTTTTATAAGATAGTTATCAAATTCAGAACCGAAAGTTGAACGTAGTGAATTGATAACAAAATCTATTGATGCTTTGGTCCCTTCAGCTTCTAAGTCTTTTGCAAATTGTCCACCAACATCAAAATAAGATAAATTGGATTTGTGAAGCCTAAGAGTTCCACAATAACCCTTTGGTGATGGTGTTTTTGTAATAATTCTGGGAGAAAAATAGACATCTGGTTTAATCTTAAAAGTTTTATAAAACTCTTCCCTTAATTTAAGTGTTATATGGTTGTAGGTACATAAACTAATGCCATCAAACGCTTCATATTTTTCAAGTGGCAAGGCGGGTTTAAATTTAATTTTATCAGAACTTAATACTCCAGTAGACACGGTAACAACACAGACTTTTGCACTGATTGTACCTTGATTTGTTTCAACTTTAACTCCCTTTCCATCCCACTGAATTTCTTTAACTAATGTATTTAATTTTACGGGCACCCCTTTTCTATAATGCGCAAGTAAAGTTCCGTACCCCTCTTTAACAAATCCGTCACCGGCTCCTATATTCTTATAGTTCAAATGATCATCAGCCAGTGTGTATTCATTAAAGTCTACCCCTGGATTGCATGCGCCTAACAGTTGATGGGCAGTATCAAACCATTCATTTTTTTTTATTCTCTGAGGGATCAAACTCATAAAAGGAACATCCTTTACGCCATTATATTTGTATTCTTCTAATTTCTTATAAAGATTATAAAGTTTAAATCCTGTAACTTTTTTTTGACCATCGAAGACAAGAGCATTATCTGGGTCTCTGTAAATATTAAATTCATCCTTATGCTTTTTCCCATATTTAGCAATTTGATTACCACTGTAATTATGTAACCAATGTGCTCCCATATCATAAGGAACACCAAATATAGAATTATCAGTATGACATCTTCCACCAATTCTGTTCATAGCCTCAACGCAAAGTACTGACTTGCCCTTGCTTAATAGTTCTGCAGTAGCCGATAACCCTGATGCTCCGGCTCCTATAACAACAACATCAAAACTTGACTGGGAAAATGAGAAATTTGGAAGCGCTAAAAATGGCAAACTAGAAATTGATTTTTTTAATAATTCTCTTCTGCTTATTTTTTTTAAATTCATAAAAATTTCTACATTATTGTGAAGCATTCTTCATGTTATTTCTAACATTTCTAATATAAAAAAAAGCATTTCCAAAAATTGCTAATAATAAGATTAATCCCCCGAGAATAGTATTAAAATCAATATATTCTCCAATAAATAGCCAAACCCAAAAAGGACCTAACAATGGTTCAGACATTGACAATAAGGCTAACTCTGCTCCTGATAGTGTTTTAGAACCTAAAGTATAAAGAACCAGACCTGCGCCAACCTGAAAAACACCCATCATCAATGCAATGGTTGCATCATTAATAGAAATAAAAAATGATAAGTTGATCAATAAACAAATAAAATATGTAAATATTACACCAAATATTCCAGATAGAAAAACACATGAAAGCATATTGCCGTTTTTACCCCACCTTAAAGCAGTAGTAAAAGAGGCAAATCCAAAAGCAGAAAAAAATGCAGAAATATTTCCACCAGTATTACTTTTTGAATTATCGCCTGAAACCATTAAAAATATACCAAAAATAGCGAATATTAAAGCTACCCAAGTGGTTAATTTAACTCTCTCTCTTAAAAATATCCATCCTAAGAAAGCTGTTATAAATGGAGCTGTGGCAAATATAAGCATTGCATGAGCTACAGAAGTGGTTTGTATTGAGTAAATACCAAAAGAATACGCTGCAAATAAAGAAACTCCTCCAACTAATGATGGATAAAAAGATTTATAGATCAAATAAAAAGGGTTTTCTTTATATAGTAAAACTATAATAAAAAATAAAAAAATAGTTAAACTAAATGAACGATAAAAAAGAATTTGCCATACAGAAGCCTCTTCCATTAAGCGAATAGCAACACCTATTGTAGACCACATAACACCTCCAAGAAAAACTAAAACTAATCCTAACATTGGTGTTACTTTTATCGTTTCTTTCATATAAATCTTTTATAGGTTAAAATTAAATTTTATATTGTTAATTTTTAATCTTATCAATCTATTTTCGAGGTGCATGGAATTCTAGATTGAAAACAAACATCAGAGAGAGAAAAAATAATTTATAATTTTGAGTATCTAACTTTATTTGTTCTAATAGTTTTTACATTTGCAGGAATTGTCAAAGGTATAATTGGAATGGGTTTGCCGACAATTAGCCTTGTTGTGATGACATTAATTTTAGATATAGAAACTGCTATCACGATGATAGTAATTCCTTCTTTTGTAACGAATTTATGGCAAGCATTAACAGGAAAACACCTACGCGATTTAATCAGAGAATTTTGGTTTTTTTTAATATTGTCAGGCTTGTCAGTTTATATCGGGACAACTTTATTTTTTAATATGAGCAACAAACTTTCGACATTGCTTTTGGCTTTAATAATCATTTTTTACAGTATTATAGTTTTGTCAGGAAAAAAAATCTCATTTCTGAATAGAAATCTATTTATTAATAAATCTGTTATATTCTCTTCTAATGGTATTTTAGCTGGACTTACTGGTACATTAATAGTGCCTGGTGTGTTTTATTTCCAATCATTAAATTTTAAAAAAGAAAAATTATTACAGGCATTAGGAATTCATTTCTCAGTTCTTTCTCTTTTTCTTGGTTTTTCAAAGATTTCTCACAAAACAATATTCGATTTTGAAATATTATTTTTGTCTTTAGCTTCGTGTGTTTCTGCTTTTATTGGAATGTTTGTAGGTAGAGTAATTTTAAAAAGCATTAATGAAAGAATGTTTAGAAAAATATTTTTATTTTCACTATTGATAATTGGAATTTTAATTCTTTTTAAAGCTTACATAAATTAGTATCAAATACTTTGTAATTCTTCTAGAATTCTTGTCATATAAATTATGTATACTTATAATTTTTAATTACTTTAACTAGCAAAGATTTTATTTTAAAATGTTGAATATGGATTTTAATATATTTATAAAATATTTTTCAAATTTTGCATCTAGTGGATTTTCTTTTGATAGATCTTTAGTTAGTGGAATTAAAGAATTTATAGGTATAAATGGAGAAGAAATTAAAGTATTAGATTTTGGTTGTGGAATGAAACCATTTTCAAAATATTTTTCTAATTGTGAAGAATATATAGGTGTAGATATTTACAGTGGGAAAGTTGTAGACGTTGTATATGATGGCATTAAACTACCATTTCCTGATAATAGTTTTGATTTAATTATTTCTAGCAGTGTATTAGAGCATGTCGAAGATATAAACGCCTGCATTTCTGAAGCCAATAGAGTGTTAAAGCCTAATGGAGAATTTTTGTCGGTAGTCCCGTTTATTAATCATGTGCATGGCTCACCGTACGACTTTAGGCGTCCAACAAGGTATGGTTGGGAGCAGCTATTTAAACCCTATTTTAAAAAAATAAAAATTCAATCAGTTGATTCTAGGTGGCAGTGTGTTTTTAATATGTTGACTGCTTCTCTTAATAATTCGATATATTTTATACTGAGAAAAATTAATACTTTTTTCAAAAATAATAAAGAGCAAACCAAAGCCTTAATTAGTGATGGAGGTGCCAGTTATGAGACTAAGAATAAATTGAAGGTTTTATATTTTATCATGAATCTAAATCCGATTAATTTCATTATTGGAGTAATTTCGCTTTTTTTTATTAGACCTCCTAATACAGATTTTGAAGGAGAATTTACTTCTGGATATCTAATATCAGCAAAAAAATAAAATTAAAATAAATTAAGAACAATCATAACTTTCTGCCCAATATGCAGAAGTTTTCTTTGATTAAATTGATGAATATAATAAACTTTTTAACTTTATTTAGATTAAACGTACATTAATAATAATTAACAATTAATAATAGCCTACTTATCAAAACCAATTTATCTTTTTTAATCATTAATCTTTAAAAATGCCAATGCTATCTTTCCATTCAACATTAACATCATTGCGGGAATAAAAACATTTTTCTGGGTCACCCTCAAGTTTTTTGTTAGTAACTTCCCATTTGTCTTTAGGAAGACACAAAACCTCAAATGGAGAGTATGGATTATTAGAAGTGGGGTTCAAGAAAACACTGTCTTTAATATCTGGGCAATGTTCTATTTCGTGATCGTAATAATCATCATTATTAGGATCTAAGGAGTGATTTTTCCCATCACCTTCACAAGACATTAGAATATTTTGTGGTCTCCATGCAATTTCAGCTAAAGCAATTGATGCAAATCCAAGATGTTTTTTAACTAAAGTTAAATCAAAAGCATTTAAACCACCACCACCATGCTCTATTGGCATATTGCAAGCATATAAGCCTGCCTCAATGCTTTTTTTCTTTATTTCATCATACAATTCTTTTGGTAAATTATTTGTTTTTTCTAATAATTCTTCATGTTGTAATAATTCTGCTTTTACAAATGATTTAGTAGTATCTATTTAAAGATTCTGATCCTCTGAAAGGTTAAATTCCATAAAAATATTTTATTTCCATTCTCGAAACCAATTTGGTTGCGCAAATTCTGCAAGTTTGTAAGTACACCAATAAGATTTCTTTTTGATTTTTTTAAATTTTTTATGGTTATACTTTTCTGGCCATTGATTTTCAAAACCATATGAATTTCCATGTGCACGCCCAGATCTTTCTGCTAAATGACAAACCATTGGTAAAGGATCGTAAGGATCATCTGATGTTGGTGTTAAATAAACTGAGTCTTTTAAATCTGGACATCCTTCATTATCATGATCATAAATCATCTTTCCAAGTTTGTAAGCCCAATTATCATTACTTAAGATGCTTGGACCTCCTACATGCCCTCCTTGATCCCCTTTGGTACACTTCCAAGAAAAACCTTGACCATGAAGTAGTTCGTGAAGTGTTATTTGAATCCGTTCTTCTTTTCCACCTTTGACATGTTGATTTAAAAGAAAAGTGTAGCCTGAATGCACGCCCATTTGACCACCATCGCGGTGATTAAAATCAACCCATGAAAAATAAAGTTTTTTTGGATTATTAAATCCTAATTTTTGTATAAAATAATCTGGATAATTATTATTCCACCCTTTTTTTGTTCCTTTTTTATCTAAGCGAACAAAAGAAATATCCAATTTTCCGTCTTCTCTATAATCAAATTTATATTTTTGTTTATTTCCAGTCAATTTGAACATTTCTTCGTTTAACTCAAGTAATTCCTTTTCCATTTGTCCATTAATATCCAACTTATTATCCTTGCCATCTTTGTCTAGCATATAAATAAAATGTATTTGATAGTCATCATTGACATCTGGTTGATCCTCAAAATAGCGGCCTTCTATCTCATCGTTGATAGGTTCAGAAGAGGTTATAACATTTTCTTCCGCACAATTAAAAACGCATCCTGCATTGGCTTTAACATTTATCATTAAAAGGAAAAACAAAATTAGAATATAATATTTTTTCATAGAATTTCTATAAACAACAATCATTCTGGAAGACCGGCTAATTTCATCCCTTCTAATAAATTATTAGTTAAGGATTCATTCATTTCAGGCACTACTTTTTTATAATCTTCGAGCGTTTTAACTTCTGGGCGCTCATTGAGATATTTTTTAAGCCAAATTTTGCTTTCTTCTATTTCTCCTTTAAGAGATAACACTGCTGCCTTAAAACCAAAAAGTCTATTATGCGGTGCGTCTTCAATTGTTCTGTTTATAGAATTCAATGCGTTGTCCAAATCTTTTTTGCTGATGTAACAAAATATAAGCCAATTTTCCCATTCAACTCTTCCTACAGGATCTATTTCCATGGCTTTTTTGACACAGTTTATAGCTTCATCGAATTTACTCTCTCTTTGGAGTTGTAATGAATACATTTGAAGAGATCTTGGATGATTAGGATTAACGTCTAATGCTTTTTGGATTAATTCCATGAATCTCTCAGGATCTTTTTTCATATAGAATGAAAATCCTTTCATCATTATGGCATCAGGATTATCTGGATCTAACGAATATCCTTTTTCACTATGTTCAAAAAAATCTTGTTGATTTTCTTCTCTTTCTGACGCAAGTGATGGCTCAAAAATTCTATCGACCAAACTTGCTGATAAAATTATATGTGGTTCAGCTAAGCTGTCATCAAGTGAAATAGCCTTTTTGCTATGCTCGATTGCTTTTTTAGCTAATTCAAGCTTAGCTTCTGTATTTAATCCCTGAGTATAATTAGATTTACTTAAATATGATTGAGCTTGCAGAGTTTCGTCCCATGCGCTTAAATTAACCTTTTTCCTTGTATCAAGTTGTTTTAATTCATTTGCTTTTAAAGCGGGAGAAATAATAACTGCCACTTTTTGTGAGACTTCATCTTGTATTTCAAAAATATCTTCAAGGGATCGATCCCAATTTTGAGCCCAGATTTGGGTATCGTTGTTTGCGTCAATGAGCTTTGTATTAATTCTTACTTTATTGCCACCTTTCCTAACACTGCCGACAACAAGGTATCTGACTTTTAATTCTGCTGCAATTGTTTTAGTGGTTTCCTTTGTGCCCTTATAAGAAAATACTGAATTACTTGAAATAACAGGAAAAGTTTTCCATTTTGAAAGATGTGAAATTATGTCTTCTGTAATTCCATCAGCAAAATAGTCTTGCTCAGGATCGTTACTTAAATTACTAAAAGGAAGAACAGCAATTGTAGGCGCTTTGCTCACTTCTTCTTCATCTTGACTACTGGTTTCTAATTTTCGTACTTCAAGATCTGGATCAGCCAAATCAAATGCATGAACAGTGGTATTTTTTACTTTTTGTTCGCCGAGATCATGAAAGTCCAGTTCAGTTTTTTTATTGACAAAATCTAATATGCTTTTAGATAAGGACACCCCATCCGGTTGAGATAATGCTTCTAATCGAGCGGCTACATTAACACCTTCACCGTAAAGGTTTTCACCCTCTACAATGACATCGCCCATATTCAATCCAATCCTAAAATGCATCACAGCATCTTCTTCAACATTAGCATTTCTCTCTCGAACAAGATTTTGGAATTCTTTGGCACAAATAACAGCTGATACTGCACTTTGGAATTCCGCAAGAACCGAATCCCCTGCAGTATTAAAGATACGACCGCCATGCTCTTTAAAAAGATTATCGAGAATATCTCTGCATGAACGAAAACTTCTTAGTGTCTCATCTTCATTTTTCTCCATCATTTTACTGAAACCAACAACGTCAGTAACAAAAATGACAGCTATTTTTCTTTCAATGTCTTTGGTCATGAATTCACTTTTATTAATTGTTATATAAATAATTTATTTTAAAAATTGATTAACTTCAATAACAACTTAACGACATTCTGTGAATCATTCAGATAGCAATAATCAATTATAACTTTTAACATTAGTTAATTCACATTCTGAAAAATAAATTAGAATTTTACCAACCAGATCCAGATGTACCAGGTAATGGCCCTTCAGACCAAAATCTTGGTGTTATTAATGACATGTCTACTATTTGGCGTAAAACTCTATTCTCACTTTCTAGTGACACAGCTTCAAGGGACAAAATAAGTCGACCTGCTTTTGTTTTTTCCCAAAACCAAGAGCCAATCTTTTCAAAGTCGTCAATGCCATCCCTATGGGTCACTGCTTCTGTGTAATAGGCCTGTAAATCTTCAACTACGAGCTTAAGTTGAGGTATGGCCCCCAACCCTTTTCTTGGGCTTTTTGGTATGTCGCCCTTTACAAAAGTTGCTATGAAAGGAGCAAAATCTGATATGGACATTTCACTAGCTCCTAGGGTAGTGCGCCCCCTATCAGAAATTGCATTATCATATGCCTGTTTTAAATCTTGAATTTCATTTTCAACTTCTTTCAAAATTATGTCTACATCGCCAATTTCATTCTTTTTCATTACAAGTTCAACTGGTAGAGCATAACTCATCCGACCATTTTTTACTGGTATTATGTCCGGGAAGTCTTTAAGAACTGGACCGGAAGATGAATTAAATAAATTAAAGGCAGAACGAATAACATTTTTCTGATATTCTGGATCATTGGGTTTTCCTAAAGGCCGACCCATAGGAAAATTTAACCAAAGTGCTCTTGGGGGCTTGATTGCTTGAATATGTTCTTTTACAAATCCAACTAGTACAGTTGAGAATCCATAAGATTCAAAAAAATGGGCTAGCACGCACACGGCACGCGTACAAAATGGTCAGACAGGTACAAGAAAAACAGTATCAACAGCATCTTTCTTCATTCTGTCAGCAACTTCTTGAGCCGAACGTTCCATTTTTATTGGATCTGAAGAGCCTATAAAGGAATAATGCTCGTTTGACACTGATCCTATTTCACCCTGTTCTGCCATTTCCTCAAGTCTATCAATTGGTAGAATTGAATTTAAGTCCTGTTGCCAGGCAGTACGGTCGTATTCTACAGCGACATGGGTCATAACTAGGTCAAGGTTATTCTTTTCAATTACCCGATGGTTGTTTGCTAACCAAGAAAATGGTTTGTCGCCTCGTTTTGAAATTGCAGCTGTAGATACTATAGAAACACGGCGATCTTTGGAAGGTTTTGGATTTTCCCAGGAAGGATTATCAAAATTATACTTTTTTAGGCTTTCTATAAAGCCGCGTCCAACGGCAGGCATTTCGGAAATTAAAACCATAATATTATTTTAAAATTCAAATAAAATTATTTCAATCATTTTATCTAGGTTTTTGAAAAATTGTTTAGAAACTTATATAAAATTATATAAGAATAATTAATCAAAAC
>CACAIE010000020.1 GCA_902532475.1 uncultured SAR116 cluster alpha proteobacterium | reverse complement strand
TTATTTTTCCTGAGAGTAATTAAATATTACAGAGATTGCACTAACGAGCATTTGAATTAGAAAAATACTAAGACCCACAAAAAAAACTGTTTTTACAATCCAAATTGGTGTTTCTGTCAAAGTTGGGCTTATAGTTCCTCGTTCAAAGTCTCTGACAAGATCTCTCCAGACATACCTTGCAAAAAATGCTATTATAGAAAAAGTCAAAAATATACATATGACCTCAACAGCCTGGAAAACTTTTCCTCTGACAACATTCGTTAATATGTTGACCCTTATTAGATTTTTTCTTTGAAAGGCGTGACCCAAACTAAGAAAGGTCATGGAGGCAACCGCATAACCTACAAATTCATCAAGAGAGTAAGTTGAACTGTCTAAAACGGTTCGAAAGAATATTTCTACTAAAATATGGCATACCATGTAAACCAAAAGAAAGGCAGCTATCCAAGCTCCAAATAAACTTAGCCGCTCTGCAAATTTTTCGAGCCAATTAATAATCATTTTTTATTTGATCAATAAAAAAAGGGGTAGAAATTCTACCCCTTAAATTGTTTGTTTTATTTTTGTTTATTGTAATTATCTAAGATTTCCTGGCCAGATGAACCAACTTTAGATAGCCAATCTGAATAAACACCTTCACCAGCAGAATTTAAATCACTTAAAAAGTTAGATGGAACTGTTTCAGCAACAGTAATTCCATTAGCTCTCATGTCTTTAAAGTTACTACTCACTCTTGTATCAAGCGCACCCCAAGCTGCATCACTTGCCGCTTTTGATGCTGCTTGAAGAGCAGCTTTTTGATCAGATGTTAAAGAATTGTATGCATCTTTATTTAAATGGGTCATATTGAGAGACATAGAGTAATTGATTGCATTAAAATGAGTTAATCCTACATCCCAGAATTTTGCATTTACGCCTCCTTCTGCTGATGTAAGTACAGCCTCAATACCTCCTGATGATAGTTGAGGAACAACATCGCCCCAGCTCATTTGAATAGCTGCAGCGCCAGCAGTTTTTAAAGTGCTAGTTCCACTTTTATCCCAAGCTCTTATTTTTAAACCACTTAGGTCTGAGCTAGAAAGAACTGGCTTTTTTGACCAAATGCCTGCAGGAGGCCATGGTGAAGCATATAGTAAAACTTGATTATGCTTGTCAAAAACTGCTTCATATTGAGGTTTTGCAACCTCCCATAATAACTTAGCTTCTTCTGCAGATCCAACAAGAAATGGCAGAGATGACAACAAGAAAATTGGTTCAATTCCGGCAACTTGGCCCATACTGGTATTAGCTATTGGAAGAGCTCCATCGCCAACAGCGTCAAAGTGTTCTTTAGATTTGTAGCCAATTGAACCACCAAAATGGTTTGTAATTACAATTGATCCACCTGATTTATCTGCTAAAACAGATGAAAAAACTTTTTGACCTTCACCATGTATTGAGCTTTCTTGGTATTCATTTGCCATATCCCATTTAACGTCTGCTGCAATACTTGATAAAGAAAAGCTAAATAGAACAACAATAGAAGTTAACCAAAATAGAATTTTATTTAACATTCATTCCTCCTAGATTAAAAATAGATTATTTATAAAAAATTTTAATATAATATAATACAGTTAAAACATAAAATTAAGTTAATAATATTTTTTAATATAGTTTTGTGAAAATTTTTCAGAATTTTTGTCTTCCAAGACATCCTCTTTCTTTCTATCTTTAGGTTTCCCGTAACCGCCTGCTCCAGGTGTTTCCATTATAATTGCATGATTTTCTGTTGTGTAAATTCCTGATGACTTTGATGATAAATTAGTTATTTTGCCCTTTTTATCTTTTAAATAGAATTTTCCAGGTTTGCCTGGCTTACCACCAAATACTCCCCAGGGAGAGTGTCTGAACCTTTCTCCCACTCCCGAAAACTCACATTTATGTCCTATAGGCCTAATAGTTCTTCTTATTCCCAGGCCGCCTCTGTGTTTACCAGCTCCACCAGAATTTTCTACTAATGAATACTCCTCTACTCTTAAAGGGTACTCCATTTCAATGGCCTCTATTGGTAAGTTGGATGTATTCGTTATGTTAACCTGCACGCCATCTTTGCCATCCTTAGTATAGCGCCCCCCCATACCACCACCTAAAGTTTCAAGGTAAACGTATCGATTGCCATTTAATGGGTTAACCCCAGAAAATACAGCGCTTGTATTGGCTCCATTTGCCGCTCCCGTAACCTTTTCAGGCAAAACATTAATGAAAGCACCAAACACAACATCAACTACTCTTTGACAAGTGTTAGCTCTAAGAGCAACACTTGCTGGTGCCAAGCAATTCAAAAAGGATCCTTTGGGTATTTCAATATTTATTGCATCAAAAATTCCGCTGTTGTTTGGTAATTCTGGATCTAACAATGCTTTTAAAGAATAGCAAACTGATGACTGTGTAGCGTTAAATGTAAGGTTAAAATTTCCTTCAACCTGACTATCTGTTTCAGAAAAATCAAATAAAATGGTTTTACCTTTTTTAATAATTTTAACTGCAATTTTAATATCTTTAGTATTAAGTCCATCATCATCCATGAAATCTGTAAAACTATAATCACCATCTGGAAGCCTTGAAATGGCAATTTGCATTCTCTTTTTTGATCTAGAGAGTATTTCGTTAAAGACAGTTTGAATATACATCACACCATGTTTTTTGATTAAGTCATTGATCCTCGACACGCCAAGTCTGCACGCTGCTATTTGTGCGTTAATATCTCCTTTTCGTTCATCTGAAAGTCTCATATTTAATAGTAAAAATCTAAAAATATCATGAACAATTTCCCCCTTTTTATAGAGACGAATTAAAGGAATTCTAAGCCCTTCTTTATAAATTTCATTGAGCCCTCCTGACATGGAACCTACAGCGGCGCCTCCAACATCCGCATGATGAACAATATTTGCAACAAATGCTATCAATTCACCTTTATTAAAGACAGGCATAGCCATGTTGATGTCTGGTAAGTGAGTGCCTCCAGCGACATGAGGGTCATTAGCTATAAAAATGTCTCCTTCATTAATGTTGTCAATATATTCATCTAGAATATGCTGAATTAATCCACCCATTGAAGCCAAATGAATTGGCAAAGCATTTTCAGCTTGTGCGATTAACTTTCCTTTTGAATCAGTTATAGCTGTAGAATGATCATGGCGTTCTTTAATATTGGTAGAAAAAGCACTTCTCATAAGAGTTATAAAGCATTCATCAGCTACAGACTTTAAGCTGTTCCAAGTAATTTCAAGGGAAATTGGATCAATTCTTTTATTCATCTTTATGTCCTTAAAACAAGATTGAGTTTTTTATCTACCTTTAAACTACAATTGGGAGGTAATAATGTTGTTGCGTCTTCTTGAACAATAATAGCAGGGCCTTTTAGTGAAAAACCTGAAGGTAGGCTTGAGCGTTCAAAAACTTTTGTACTTTTGGCTTTTTTATTATCAAACCACACTTGCGTAATTTTAAATGGTTTAGGACTTTTTTTATTATTACTTATATTTGAAGGCCTGCAATCCAATTCAGAAATTGCTCTTAACCTAATATTTACTATTTCTATTGCTGCCAATGGATCGAAATGACCGTAGCTTCTCTTATGAGCTTCAAAAAAAAGATTTTTAAGTACTATTTTATTAGGTAAATTTGATTTAGTTAAAGTGTTTCCTACATTAATAGATAATTCATAATTTTGCCCTACATATCTCATGTCAATAAAGAGTAAAAGTGATTTATTACCTTTCCCCTTGCCCTCATTGGCAAACCAATTTTTTGCTTTAATTCTGAGCTCACTGATAGCCTTTTGAACACTTCTTAGGTTGCTGTCAATCGGAGTTCTGCAAGTTTTCACAAAACTTTCCTGAAGATTGGATAGAATTAATCCTTCAGCGCATAAAATTCCAGGAGAGTTAGGAATTAAGATATTTTTTATTGATAACTCGTTAGCAATATCAATGGCATGCAAGCCTCCGGCACCACCAAAAGGCATTAAAGAAAAGTGTCTCGGATCATGGCCTCTTTCAACTGAGACACTTCTAATTGCCCTTGTCATATTTGAATTGACTATGCCGATAATTCCTAAGGCTGTTTCTTCAACTGATAACTTAAGTTTTCTAGCAATCGGTGATATAGCTTTATAAGCTTTTGACTTATTAAGTTTCATTTCACCACCTACTAAATTTTCAGGGAGACGACCTAAAACAATATTAGCATCAGAAACTGTTGGTTTTGACCCTCCCAGTCCATAGCAGGCGGGCCCTGGAACAGCTCCCGCACTAACGGGCCCGACCTTTAGAAGACCATCTTTACCTAGGTGTGCGATAGATCCACCTCCAGCACCTACGGTATTAATGTCTATCATTGGCAGTCTTATTCTGAAGCCAGATATATCTCTCATATTAGCTAATTCGGCTTTCCCTTTCTGGATTAGGCAAACATCAGTGCTTGTGCCTCCCATATCTAAAGTTATAATATCCTTAAAACTTGAGCTTAATGCTGTCTCAGAAGCACCAACTACTCCTGCAGCTGGTCCTGATAGGGCCATCCTTACAGGAAAATCAGAAGCTCTTTCAATCGTTGTTAGTCCACCACTTGACTGGAAAATATTTAATTCTAAGTTTGGCTCATTAGTGGTTATTCCTTTTTTTAGGTTTTCCATATACTTCCCAACTTCTGGCTGAAGGTAGGCATTGATAGCTGTGGTTGAAAACCTCTCAAATTCACGAAATTCCGGTTGAACCTCACTAGAAATTGAAATAGGCAAATGAGGGAATCTTAATGAAAGTGCTTTTTTTAATTTAATTTCATGGGTTGGGTTTATAAAGGAAAACAATAAGCAGATTGCAATTCCATCAATATTGATTAACTTTTTTAATTTTTTTTCTAAATTATTAATTCCATGACTGGAAATATTTTTAATTACATTTCCTTCAAAATCAATTCTTTCGTCTATCTCTAATCTATTTCTTCTTTTGATTAATGGTGAAGGTGAATCAATTTGAAGGTCATAAATACTGGGTCTAACTTGTCTACCTATTTCAATTAAATCTCTAAAGCCTTTAGTAGTTATTAATGCAAGATTCCCACCTTTTCTTTGCAAGAGGGAATTAGTAGCAACAGTAGTTCCATGCGCTAGCCTTGCAATTCTTTTCTTATCAGATACAAACTTTAATTTCAGTTCTTTTAACCCCAAAAGAATAGCCAAGGAGGGGTCATGGGGTGTTGAGGGCCTCTTATGAATTATTGTTTGGCCGTTAGTATTATTTCTAGCACAAAAATCTGTAAAAGTGCCACCAACGTCTACTCCTATAATCCAAGTCATAAAAAATCCATTATATTTAGATTATTAACAAAATACTTCTTTTGATAAGTCAAATTATTTATAATTATTTTTAATGAATAATTCATAATTACTTGAATAGAATAAATTATAAGTGCTAAGTTTTTATTTATGTCCATCTTGGTACTTAAAGACGCAAATATTTTAGATGTTTTGTCAGGAAAAATCGTTAATTCTGATGTTCTTATTGAAAATGGGATAATTTCACGAATTGAAAAAAATATTTCTAATGGTTCAGCTGAAAAGATTTCCCTGAATGGAAAGTTATTAATGCCTGGACTTTGTGACGCACACGTTCATGTCACAGCGTATACTGCTGATTTTGCAAAACTTAAAAATACATCCCCTTTATATGTCGGTATCAAAGCTTTGGAAATTCTTAATGGAATGCTATCTAGAGGATTTACAACTGTAAGAGATGCTGGTGGTGCTGATTGGGGGTTAGCAAAACATATTAAAGAAAAACAAGCATTAGGTCCAAGGTTATTATTTTGTGGCCATGCATTATCACAAACTGGCGGTCATGGTGACATGCGTGGACCAGGAGAAAACAGTCTTCATCAATGTTTTTGTTGTGCTGGTTTAGGGCATGTTTGTGATGGATTACCTGAAGTTTTGAGAGCATCAAGAGAAGAAATACGTAGAGGAGCCACGCATTTAAAAGTGATGGCTTCTGGAGGTGTTTCTTCTCCTACGGATAGAATCACATCAACCCAGTTTAGTGAAGAAGAGTTATTGGCAATTGTTAATGAGGCTAATGCTGCAAATATTCCAGTTATGGCCCATGCTTACACCGCTAGAGCAATTAACAGGGCCTTGAGATGTGGGGTAACGTCAATAGAACATGGCAATCTATTAAATAAAGAAAGTATCAAACTTCTAAAAGAGAAGAAATGTTTTTTAGTCCCAACTTTAATTATATATAAAGCTCTTATTGAAGAAGGCGTTGAAGCAGGTTTATCTAAAGAGATGGTTGAAAAAACGTATGAAGTCTTAGACGCCGGGATTGAGGCTCTTGATTTTGCAAGTAAAAATGGAGTTGAAATTGTTTTTGGTACTGATTTATTAGGCATTATGCACCCTCGTCAATTAGAAGAATTCACTCTCAGGTCAAAAGTAATTGACCCACTAAAATTAATTCAACAAGCTACAGTTAATGCAGCAAATTTATTTAATATGCAAAATGAGATTGGGCAAGTTAAAGAAGGGTTTTTGGCTGATTTGATTGTGCTAGATGGAAATCCACTAGAGAATATATCTTTACTAACTTCGCCAGATAAGTATCTAAAATTTGTCATCAAGGGTGGCGAAATTTGCATTCAAAGATAATTAATGACTTTTGTTATTAATCAAGAGTTACTTGACAATCATATACTCAAAATTGATCAACTTATTAATTTAAATAACAATGATTTTAAAATTTTTGAGTTATTAGAAAATGCTTTTCAGGAAATAATTGGACATAAACTTTTTACTGTTTTGAGATATGACAAAAGCTCACTTGAGCTTGAGAGGATTTACTCAAGCAATCCTTCAAATTATCCTTTGAATGGAATAAAGAAGTTAACTAACACTGATTGGTCAAAAATGGTGCTTATCGATGGGAATGTTTATATTGGTTATAATTCAAATGATATAAAATTATCATTTCCAGATTATGAGCTAATTGAAAGACTTGGCTGTAGATCTGTTATGAATGTTCCACTAATTTTGGAAGGAAACGTTGTTGGCTCAGTAAACCTTCTCAATAAAGAAAATTGGTATAACAAACATCAAGTTCAGGTTGCTAAGATGCTTTCTTCAAAAGTGGCAAATTTAATTAAATAATATTCAACTTGTTTTATTTCTAAATGCTACTATTAGTGGTAATATTATCGTCTTAAATCTTAAAACCTGAAAGTAAAAATTTTGGGAATATCTAAATTAGCAATTATCATTTTAGCTCTTGCTAATGCCAGTTCTGTAATAGGTATTACTCTTATTACGCCATCCTTAACAATGATTAAATCCGACTATAATGTTTCGGCAGAAGTAACCCAATTAATCCTTACTTCATATATTATTTTTGTTTCCATTGGACAACTGCTTTCTGGAATATTATCAGATAGGTTTGGTAGGCGTCCAATTATTATTGGAGGTGCTTTCCTGTATTCACTTGGAGGAATACTGGCAATGTCCTCTCCTTATATTGAGCTTTTAATATTTATGCGCATTATACAAGGGCTTGGGGCAGCAGCCTGCTTGTCGATGGCAAGAGTAATTGTAAACGATAGCTTTGAAAAGAATGAAGCCGCTGAAAAGCTTTCGCTTATAACTGCAGTAATGGTCATTTTTCCAAATATAGCATTAATTTTAGGCGGGGTAATTGCTGATACTATAGGTTGGCAAGGTAGTATGGGAACTCTTTTTGGGTTTGGATTGTTTTTATTATTAGGGACGTTGTTTTTCATTCCAGAAACTAAATCTGAAAAATTCAGTTCTTTAAGCTTGAACAACGTTATCAATTCTTATTATTTGGTATTAACTAATCGAGCTTTTTTTAATTATACCACTCTTGGTTCAATTCAAACTGGAATTTTTTTTTCAACCTTTAGTTTCATGCCTTATCATTTTGATCGTTTAGGTGTTTCACCAACACAGTTTAGTATTTGGCTAGCTTTTACTGGAATAGGATATTTTTCAGGAAATATCATTAATAGAAATTACGCTTCTAGATTTGGAATACCAAAAATGTGTTTTTTGGGGTGCTTAGGTTCTGCTTTTTCTTTTGTCTTAATGCTTGTTTTTTATTTTTTAAGTTTTAAGCACCCAATTTTTATTTCTTTCCCACTATTTTTATTTGGGCTTTCTAATGGAATTACTGTTGCTAATTCTATTATAGGGGGAGTTTCAGCAACTGGTAAACTTTCTGGCACAGCAACAGGTGTTTCAGGGGCAATTCAAATGGCAGCTGCTGGTATTTTGGGGACAATTATTATTAGTGCTGGAGGAGACGAAAGTTTTTCTTTATCTATAATAATTATTTTATTATTAAGTGTGGTAGCTATATATTCATCAATTTTGACTTTAAAGATAAAGTAACGAGGTTTATGGAGAATAATAAAAATAAAGTTATTGTTAATTCATGGAATGAATGGGATCCATTAAAACATGTCATTGTAGGGGTTGCAGATGGAACACATATTCCTCCTGCTGAACCTGCATTAGACGCAAAAGTACCAGAAGATTCAGATATGAAAGGAGCATGGGGGCCTAGATCAGAAGAAACTGTTTTTAAAGCAAACGCACAGTTGGATAATTTTGCAAAAATTTTAAAAAATAAAGGAATAGTTGTAGATAGGCCTTCACCAATTGATTTTTCTCAAAAAGTTTCAACTCCTGACTTTGAAACTGATTCTATGTTTGGGTCAATGCCTCCCAGAGACGTCATCTTAACAGTTGGAAATCAAATGCTAGAGGCGACTATGTCATATCGTTGCAGGTGGTTTGAGTACCTTTGCTATAGACCGCTTATACAAAAATATTACAATGAAGATAAAAACATGTTGCATGAGGCAGCTCCAAAGCCGAGATTAACTGATCTTGATTACAGAAAGGATTATCTGTCTGACAAGATTGGAGTTCAGAAAAGATTAAAATGGACTGCAGAGAAATATTTTGTAACGACTGAAGAAGAACCTTTGTTTGATGCTGCTGACATTCTTAGATTTGGAAAAGATCTTGTTGTTCAACATGGCTTTACAACGAATTTGAAAGGAATAGATTGGCTAAGAAGACATTTTAAAGATCATAATGTCCATACAGTTAATTTTCCTGGAGATCCATACCCAATTCATATAGATGCAACTTTCTCCCCTCTTAGGCCCGGGTTAATAATAAATAATCCTGACAGGCGTTTACCAGAGGAACAAAGAAAGTTTTTTGAAAAAAATGATTGGGAGATTGTTGACGCTGCAAGACCTGCGCATAATTCGCCTCCACCACTTTGTTA
The DNA here is from genome assembly GCA_902532475.1 of uncultured SAR116 cluster alpha proteobacterium. Classification (GTDB taxonomy): domain Bacteria; phylum Pseudomonadota; class Alphaproteobacteria; order Puniceispirillales. The sequence goes on along the minus strand of CACAIE010000020.1, from coordinate 21,275 downwards.
TTCCTCAGTTTGGTTGTCAATGAATGTGTTGGTGTTAAATCCAAAGACAGTATGCGTAGAAGCAAGTGAAATTCATCAAATGGACCAACTTGATAAACTTGGTTTTGAAGTTGTTCCAGTTCCTTTTCGGGATGCTTATGCTTTTGGTGGAGGTCTTCACTGTGCTACGGCAGATGTTTTTAGAGAAGGAAATTGCGAGAATTACTTTCATAATTCATAAAATTAAAAAAAAAACAACAGGTTGTTTCTTTTTATAAAAAGTATATGTATATTTGATAATATCTGAGCAATAATTGAAAATTAAATGAACTCTTTTCTAATAGAATATATACCTATTATAATTTTTCTAGGTCTAGCTGTTGGTATGGCATGTTTGATAATGCTAGCTACATGGTTAGTAGCCAAACGTTACCCTGATGAGAATAAACTGGCCCCTTATGAATGTGGCTTTGATGCTTTCGAGGATACCAGAAGCCAATTTGACGTTCGTTTCTACCTAGTGGCCATATTATTTATTATATTCGACCTTGAGGTTGCTTTTCTTTTTCCCTGGGCTGTATCATTAGGATCTATTGGTTTGTTAGGTTTTTGGTCAATGATGATTTTCTTGGGCGTTTTAACGGTAGGTTTCATTTTTGAATGGAAAAAAGGAGGCCTTGAATGGGAGTAGAGACTAACGAAGGTTTGCTATCTTCTGATCAAGACACAATTTTAAATGCTGCTGTAAGTGACATTAAAAACAAAGGTTTTATAGTAGCTAGTGCAGATAAACTTTTTAATTGGGCTAGAAGTGGTTCATTATGGCCAATGAGCTTTGGTTTGGCTTGCTGTGCTGTCGAAATGATGCATGCAGCTGCATCGCGTTATGACATGGATCGATACGGAATGTTGTTTAGGCCTAGCCCAAGACAAGCTGACGTTATGATTGTTGCAGGTACTTTAACCAATAAAATGGCACCAGCTTTAAGAAGAGTTTATGATCAAATGGCTGAACCAAGGTGGGTAGTTTCCATGGGATCATGTGCAAACGGTGGAGGCTATTATCACTATTCATACTCAGTTGTAAGAGGGTGTGACAGAATTGTGCCAGTTGATGTTTATGTTCCAGGTTGCCCGCCTACAGCAGAAGCACTTATATACGGACTTTTACAACTTCAAAAGAAAATAAGACGAACCGCAACAATTGCTAGATAAGATTTATTGGATAAATTATGGAAAATTCTCTTAATGAAGAAACAAGTAATTTTTGTTCTATTATAAAAAATATTATTGGTAAAGACGTTGTTGACTCAAAAATCGATTTTGAGCAATTTCAGGTTATGGTTCCAGCTAAACGAATTTATGATGTTCTTACAATATTACATAGCAATTCCTCTTTTTGTTTTGATCAATTGATGGATATAACAGCTATTGATTACCCTGATTTATCTCCTCGGTTTGAAATAGTTTATCTTTTGCTTAGTACTTCAACAAACAAAAGATTAATAGTGAAGATTAAGGTTGATGAAGGAGAATTGGTGAGATCTTGTGAGAATATATATAAATCAGCAAATTGGAGTGAAAGAGAAATTTGGGATATGTTTGGTATATTTTTTTCAGGTCACCCTGATTTAAGAAGATTGCTTACTGACTATGGATTTGAGGGACATCCTTTAAGAAAAGATTTTCCGCTGACTGGAAGGGTTCAAGTCAAATATGATGTTGATCAAAATAGAGTTGTTTATGAGCCAGTTAAATTAATTCAAGAATATAGGGATTTTGACTTTTTGAGCCCTTGGGAAACGTCTTTTAGTGAAAACGAAAATAACAAAGACAGTGAGAGTGACCAAAATTGAGTGAAACTGAAATTAAACCTATAACTATGAATTTTGGTCCGCAGCACCCTGCAGCTCATGGAGTGCTAAGGTTAGTTTTTGAAATGGATGGAGAGGTTATAAAAAGAGCTGACCCTCATATAGGGCTTCTTCATAGGGGCACAGAAAAATTAATTGAAAGTAAAACATATCTTCAGGCATTACCATACTTTGATAGGCTCGATTATGTTTCTCCGATGAATCAAGAACATGCATGGGCTCTTTCAGTGGAAAGGCTCTTAAATGTTCAAGTTCCTCGTAGAGGTCAATATATAAGGGTTTTATTTTGTGAATTAGGTAGAATTTTAAATCATATCCTTAATTTAACTGCTTTTGCTATTGATGTTGGGGCAATGACACCTCTGCTATGGGGGTTTGAAGAAAGAGAAATTCTATTGAGCTTTTATGAAAGAGCATCAGGAGCAAGGTTTCATGCTGCTTATTTTAGACCAGGTGGAGTGCATCAAGATATTCCTGAAGAACTCTTAGAAGATATTTTAAAATGGCTAAAGGAATTTCCAAGCTTTATAAATGATTTAGAAACTCTTTTAACTGCAAACAGAATTTTTAAGCAACGAACAGTTGATATAGGTGTTGTAAGCAAAGAGGACGCATTGAATTTAGGCTTTTCGGGTCCACCACTTAGAGCTTCAGGTCATATATGGGATTTGAGAAAGGAGCAACCATATGATGTCTATTCAGAAATGAATTTTGATATACCTGTAGGCAAAACAGGTGATTGTTATGCTAGATATTTGGTAAGAGTTGAAGAGATGAGGCAGTCATGCAGGATAATCGAACAATGTATCAAAGAAATGCCCAAAGGAAAAGTTATATCTAATGACGCGAAAATGGTTCCTCCAAGTAGGAAAGATATGAAAGGTTCTATGGAGGCTTTAATTCATCATTTTAAACTTTACACTGAAGGTGTCCGTGTTCCAGATGCAGAGACTTATACTGCTGTTGAAGCACCAAAGGGTGAGTTTGGAGTTTTTCTTGTTTCTGATGGCTCCAACAAGCCATATAGAGCAAAACTAAGAGCGCCAGGCTTTCAGTTTTTAGCTGCGACAGAGCATATGTGTAAGGGACATATGCTGGCAGATTCTGTCGCAGTTATTGGTTCAATGGACTTAGTATTTGGAGAAATTGATAGATGAGTAAAACTTATATAAATACAAATGATCAGTTTCATTTTTCTTTTTCTACAAAAGCAGAAAAAACTATAGAAAACATTCTTTCAAAATATCCGCCTCAAAGAAAGATCAGTGCTGTGATGCCGTTACTAGATTTAGCCCAAAGAGAAGCTGGCGGTTGGTTGCCTATATCTGCTCTAGAAGCTGTGGCTGATAAGGTTGGGTTAGCTTATATGCGAGTATTAGAAATAGCTAGTTTTTATACGATGTATAATTTAAGCCCTGTAGGCAAGTGGCATTTGCAGATTTGTGGGACTACTCCTTGCTGGTTAAAGGGCTCTGATGATATATTGAATGCTATTTTTGACACTCTCCAAATTAAACCTAACGAAACTTCAAAAACTGGTGATTTTACATTAACTCCTGTAGAATGCTTGGGCGCATGTGTTAACGCGCCTATTTTGCAAGTAAATGATGATTTTTATGAAGACTTAGATTATGAAAGCACTAAAAAGCTTCTTGAAAGTTTGTTGAAAAATAAACCTTTAAAGTTTGGCTCTTCAATAGGTAGAAAATCCGAACCTGAGACAGGCACAACAGTCCTATTGAAGGTAAAAGGCAAGAAAAATGCTGGATGATAAAGATAGAATTTTTACAAATATTTACGGTTGGAAAGGAACGGACGTTAAAAGCGCTCAAGCTAGAGGAGATTGGCATGGTACTAAAGAAATTTTAAAATTAGGCCATGATAAAATTATTGAAATTATCAAGGAATCAGGATTGAGAGGTAGAGGGGGAGCTGGATTTCCTTCAGGACTAAAATGGTCATTCATGCCCAAGGAAATTAAAGATAGACCCCACTATCTCGTAGTTAATGCAGATGAGTCAGAACCTGGCACATGTAAAGATAGAGACATCATTAGACATGAACCACATAAACTGATTGAAGGTTGTTTATTAGCTGGTTATGCTATGAGGTCTCATTGTGCTTACATTTATATTCGTGGTGAGTTTTATAACGAAGCTTTAGTATTGCAAAAAGCTATTGACGAAGCCTATGAAAATAATTTAATTGGCAAAAACGCATCTGGAAGTGGATGGAGTTTTGATGTCTTCCTTCATAGGGGCGCAGGAGCTTACATTTGTGGTGAAGAAACAGCCCTATTAGAATCTTTGGAAGGCAAAAAAGGTCAACCTAGATTAAAGCCTCCTTTTCCTGCAGGGGTTGGTTTGTATGGATGTCCAACAACTGTCAACAACGTAGAAACAATTGCAGTTGCACCTACGATATTAAAAAGAGGGGCCAAATGGTTTTCAGGACTTGGAAGAGAAAACAATACTGGTTCAAAGTTATTTTGTATTTCTGGACATGTTAATCAACCTTGTAATGTTGAAGAAGAAATGGGGATCCCTTTAAGGGAATTAATAGAAAAGCATGCTGGTGGTGTTGTAGGTGGGTGGAGTAATCTATTAGCTGTCATTCCTGGAGGGTCATCAACTCCATTATTAACAAAAAATGTTTGTGATACAATTTTAATGGATTTTGATTCATTGAAGAATGCTGGAACAGGTCTAGGAACAGCAGGGGTAATTGTAATGGATAAGTCAACTGACGTTATAAAAGCAATTACAAAACTTTCTCATTTTTATAAACATGAAAGTTGTGGACAGTGTACTCCCTGCAGGGAAGGTACAGGTTGGATGTGGAGAATGATGGAAAGGTTAGTTTTGGGGGATGCTGAATTGGAGGAGATAGACGTTCTTCTTCAAGTAACTAAGCAAGTTGAAGGTCATACTATTTGTGCTTTAGGAGATGCCGCTGCTTGGCCAATTCAAGGTCTCATTAAAAACTTTAGACCTCTCATAGAAGAAAGAATTAATAATTATAAAAATAATTTAAGTATAAAAACTAAAGTTGCTGAGTAATAAGAAAACTATAAAATGATTAAACTAACTGTAGATGAGAAAGAAATAGAGGTAGAAGAGGGTTGCACTGTTCTTCAAGCTTGTGAGATTGCGGGTGCAGAAGTTCCGAGGTTTTGTTATCATGACAGACTTTCTATCGCTGGTAATTGCAGGATGTGTTTAGTTGAGGTCAAGCCTGGCCCTCCAAAACCTCAGGCAAGTTGTGCATTGCCAGCTTCCAATGGACAAATAATTTCAACAAATTCTAAAATGGTTAAAGATGCAAGAAAAGGGGTGATGGAGTTTCTGTTAATTAACCACCCTCTCGATTGCCCTATTTGTGATCAAGGTGGCGAGTGTGACTTGCAAGATCAGGCAATGTCATTTGGTGCAAGTAAAACAAGATATATAGAAAATAAAAGAGCCGTAGAAGAAAAATCTATGGGACCATTAATAAAGACAAATATGACAAGATGTATTCATTGTACGCGATGTGTAAGGTTTTCTACCGAAGTTGCTGGAGTTAATGATTTAGGAGCTTTAGGACGTGGAGAAAATATGGAAATCACTACATATCTTGAAAAGTCAATAGAATCTGAGCTTTCTGCTTGTGTCATAGATTTATGTCCTGTTGGGGCGCTAACAAGTAAACCTTATGCCTTTAATGCTCGGCCTTGGGAATTAACTCATATTGAGACAATTGATGTTATGGATGGGGTTGGCAGTAATATCAGAGTTGATACTCGGGGCAATCAAGTTTTAAGGGTTTTGCCTCGCTTAAATGAGGAGGTTAATGAAGAATGGATTTCAGATAAAACTAGGTATGCTATTGATGGTTTAAAAAATCAAAGGTTAGATAGGCCTTATATTAGGAATAAACATGGGGCATTGGAACCTTCTGATTGGGACACAGCGTTTAATAAGATTAAAGATGGGTTATCTAAAGTTCCAACAAATAAAGTTGCCTCCCTTGTGGGGGATCTAGTAGATGTAGAGTCAGTATTTTCATTAAAACTACTTTTAAATAAACTAGGTGTAGAAAATTTAGATTGTAGAATTGATGGAGCTGAAATAGGACAAGATGGAAGATCTGGGTATATATTCAACTCTGGTATAAGTGGAATTGAAAATGCTGATGCTCTTCTTATAATTGGTTCTAACCCAAGAATTGAAGCACCAGTTTTAAATGCAAGAATTAGAAAACGTTATTTAAAGGGTAATTTTCCAATTGGTATTATTGGGCCAAAAAGTAACTTAACATATCCTTACCAATATTTAGGCTCAAATTCACTGGATATAGAAAAGTTAAAAAACAAGAGTAACTCATTTCATAAAATTCTTCTAAAAGCTGAAAACCCTATGATTATAGTTGGTATGGGAGCATTAGTAAATGACTTTGGATCCATTGTTCTAAATTTTTTAAGAGAACTATCTGAATTTTTTGGTGTAGTTCAAAAAGGATGGAATGGATTTAATGTATTACAGACTGCTGCAGGTAGAACAGGAGCTCTAGATATTGGGTTTACCCCTTCAAAAAAAGGACTTAACGCAAAAACGATTTTTTCTGAAGGTGAAAAGGGAAATCTATCATTTGTATGGTTGTTGGGAGTTGATAGCAAGGATGTATTAAAATTGAAGAAACCATTTGTTGTTTATCAAGGTCATCATGGTGATGTAGGTGCACACATTGCTGATGTAATTTTACCTGGTGCAGCATATACAGAAAAGTCTGCGACATATGTGAACACGGAAGGGAGGCCTCAGTTAGCAAGGCAGGCTACTTATCCTCCTGGAGAAGCAAAAGAGGATTGGAAGATAATTAGAGCTTTTTCTGAATATATAAATAATAAACTTCCTTTTGATGATCTTGATGGCTTGCGAAATAAATTATATGAAGATTTTCCTCACCTAAGTTTTATTGATGAAATTAAAAAACCTAGATGGTCTAAATTTGGTACTAAAGGAAAATTAAAAAGCTTTGAATTAAATTCTACAATAAATAATTTCTATATGACTTGTTCAATAAGCAGATCTTCTGAAACAATGGCCATGTGCGTAGATCAACTTAATAGAAAAAAATTAGTAGCGGAATAAATTATATGGATCTTACGTTTATTACTACTAATAACAGTATTTTAATAGTGTTAGTCTCTCTATTAAAAATTTTAATAGTTCTATTGCCATTATTATTGTTTGTAGCTTATTTAACCCTGGCTGAAAGAAGAATTATAGGGTTTATGCAATTAAGAAAAGGCCCAAATGTTGTTGGTATATTTGGACTTTTACAACCATGGGCTGACGCACTTAAATTGCTTTCAAAGGAAACTATACTTCCAACAGGCTCAAGTAAAATTGTTTTTGTAATTGCTCCAATGCTCACCTTTATCCTTTCTATGGTTGCTTGGTCTGTTATTCCCTTTTCTGAAACATTTGTTATTTCAGATATTAATGTTGGTATTCTATACCTTTTCGCCATTTCATCTTTAGGTGTTTATGGAGTCATAATGGCTGGATGGGCATCAAATTCAAAGTATGCTTTTTTAGGTGCTTTAAGGTCAGCTGCACAAATGGTCTCCTATGAAGTATCTATTGGATTTGTTATAGTTTCAGTTTTGCTATGTGTTGGCTCTTTGAATTTAGGTGATATTATAGAAGCACAGAGAAATCTTTGGTTTGCTATTCCATTATTTCCAATGTTCATTGTTTTTTTCATTTCAACATTAGCAGAAACTAATCGTGCTCCCTTTGACTTACCTGAAGGTGAATCTGAATTGGTTGCAGGGTATATGGTTGAATATTCTTCAATGAGTTTTGCTTTATTTTTTCTTGGTGAATATGCAAACATGATATTAATGAGTGCCATGACATCTGTTTTATTTTTAGGTGGTTGGCTTCCACTATTTGATATTGCTCCTTTTAATTATATACCCGGACCGATTTGGTTAATGTTAAAAATTTCACTTTGTTTGTTTGTTTTTCTTTGGGTTAGGGCTACAACACCAAGGTATAGATATGACCAGTTAATGCGCCTTGGCTGGAAAGTTTTTCTTCCGTTTTCACTTTTTTGGTTGGTTTTAACAGCAGGCTTTCTTGTTTATACTGGTAACACACCAAATTTATATTAGTTGAGTATTTTATGGTTAGTTTATTAAAATTGTTGAAAAGTTTCTTTTTGTTAGAACTGTTAAAGGGCCTATCTTTAACTTTAAAATATTTATTTAAACCAAAAGTTACAATCAATTATCCGTATGAAAAAAATCCAATAAGTTCAAGGTTTCGTGGTGAACATGCCTTAAGACGTTACCCTAACGGTGAAGAAAGATGTATTGCGTGTAAATTATGCGAAGCAGTTTGTCCTGCTCAAGCTATAGTCATTGAGGCAGAACCACGACCAGATGGAAGCCGAAGGACCACACGTTATGACATTGATATGACAAAGTGCATTTATTGTGGATTTTGTGAGGAAGCTTGCCCAGTTGATGCAATTGTTGAAGGCCCTAACTTCGAATTTTCAACAGAGACTAGACAAGAACTATTTTATGACAAAGAAAGACTGTTAGCGAATGGAGATAGATGGGAGGATGAAATATCAAAAAATCTTCAAAAAGAGGATAAGTTTAGGTAAAAAATGATTATTTCTTTATTTTTTTATTTGTTTTCATTTATCATTGTCAGTTGTGCTGTTATGGTGATTTCATCTAGAAATCCTGTTCATTCAGTTTTATTTTTAATACTAGCCTTCTTTAACTCTGGAGCTTTATTTGTAATGCTTGGAGCAGAGTTTTTAGCCATGATGCTAGTGATTGTATATGTAGGTGCAGTGGCTGTTTTATTTTTATTTGTAGTTATGATGTTGAATATAAACTATTCACAGATTAAAGATGGTTTTCAAAAATATTATCCAATTGGCTCTCTAATTGGTTTAATTTTATTTATCGAAATAATCTTAATGATTAATGGTGATAATGTTTTAGTTAGTCAAAAAGATAGTTTAACGAATAACGTTCCTAATACACATCAAATCGGAGCAATTTTATATACTGATTATATTTATATATTTCAAATATCAGGGTTAATTTTGCTTGTGGCCATGGTTGGTGCAATTACGCTTACATTAAGAGATCGACCAGGTGTAAAAAAACAAAATATTATAGATCAGAATGCTAGAAAGGTTTCTGATGTTATTACTATAGTGAAAGTGAAAAAAAATGAAACATAGTGCAGGAACAATCTTATGATGATTGTTTCTTTAGAGCATTATCTTTGCTTAAGTGCGATCCTTTTTACATTGGGAGTGTTTGGTATTTTTTTAAACAGAAAAAATGTAATTACTATTCTAATGTCTATAGAGCTAATGCTATTAGCAGTTAATATTAATTTAGTTTCATTTTCATCATTTTTAAATGACATTGATGGCCAAATTTTTACCATTTTTGTATTAACGGTTGCAGCAGCAGAGGCTGCTATTGGTCTCGCTATTATTGTTGTTTACTACAGAAATAGTGGTTCAATATCAGTTGAAGATATTAAGAAGTTGAGAGGATAATAATGGTTTATTTAATTGTTTTCTTGCCTCTTTTAGGTTCTATCTTGTCAGGTTTTTGGGGCAGAAAACTTGGAGATAGATTTAGTATGTACCTAACATCATCATTATTAATATCATCTATGTTGTTTGGCTGGATTGAGTTTATCAATCTTTCAAATAATCAAGTTGATAAAATATATCCACTTTTAACTTGGATTGAAGTTGGAGACTTTAATGTAGTTTGGTCATTAAGGTACGATATGCTTACAGCTGTGATGGTAATAGTCATTACAACTGTATCAGCAATGGTTCATATTTATTCTATTGGATATATGAGCCATGATGATTCAAAACCAAGATTCATGTCATATTTAAGTTTATTTACATTTGCAATGTTGATGTTAGTTACTGCCGATAATTTGGTTCAGCTTTTTTTTGGTTGGGAGGGAGTAGGCCTTGCTTCATACCTATTGATAGGATTTTGGTACCATAGGCCATCCGCTCATGCGGCAGCCATGAAGGCTTTTATTGTTAACCGGGTTGGTGACTTTGGATTTATACTAGGAATTATTGCAACTTATTCAATTTTTGGTACAGTTTATTTTGATGAAATCTTCCATGATGTAGGCTCATTAAGTAAAATTTCAATTAAAATTTTCGGATTAAATTTTAACTCGATTGAACTTATTTCGATATTGCTTTTTATTGGCGCTATGGGAAAATCTGCTCAATTAGGTTTGCATACCTGGTTGCCTGATGCAATGGAAGGCCCAACACCTGTTTCTGCATTAATTCATGCTGCTACAATGGTTACTGCAGGAGTTTTTTTAGTTTGTAGAATTTCACCTATCTTAGAATATGCTCCATTTGCATTGGATTTAATTACAATTGTTGGAGCTTTAACAGCTATTTTCGCCGCTACTATAGGACTAACTCAATTCGACATTAAAAGAGTAATCGCTTATTCAACATGCTCTCAATTAGGTTATATGTTTTTTGCTGCTGGAGTTTCAGCTTACCCTGCTTCTATGTTTCATTTAACAACTCATGCTTTTTTTAAAGCTCTTTTGTTTTTAGGTGCAGGCTCAGTAATTCATGCTATGTCAAATGAGCAAGACATGAGGAAAATGGGTGGTATTTGGAAAAAAATTCCAATAACTTATACTTTAATGTGGATAGGCTCTTTAGCACTAGCGGGCATACCGTTTTTCTCGGGTTATTATTCAAAAGACTTAATCTTAGAGGCAGCTTGGGCTGCTAGCTCTAATTCTGGATACTTTGCTTTTTGGTTAGGTGTGATAGCCGCCTTTTTAACTGCTTTTTATTCATGGCGATTAATATTTTTAACTTTTCATGGCAATCCAAAAGCTAGTAATGAGGTAATGTCAAATGTCCATGAATCTCCTATCGTGATGTTATTCCCTCTTTTTATTCTTGGGATTGGAGCAGTTATTTCTGGCTGGATTTTTTATGAAAATTTTGTTGGACACCATTGGCATGATTTTTGGGGGCATTCAATATATATATCAGATAACAATAAAGCTTTAAAATTAGCTCATTATGTTCCCAATTGGGTCAAACTTTTACCTGTGCTATTGGCAATTATTGGCATCTTAACTGCCTACATATTCTATATCGTTTTACCTAAATTACCAAGCATTATAGCAAAATCGTTAAATCCAATATACAAATTATTCTATAATAAATGGTATTTTGATGAGCTTTATGACTATTTGTTTGTTAAAAGCTTTGTCAAGGCAGGGCATATTTTTTGGAAAAGTGGTGACGAAAATACAATAGATAGGTTTGGTCCAGATGGAATTTCAAGGCTGGCAAAATATATTTCTTCAAAAAGTGTAATCTTACAATCTGGATATATTTATCATTATGCTTTCGCAATGTTAATTGGGTTGGTTGTTTTATTGACATTGATTTTAATGGGGAAGGGAATTTAATTTATGATTTCACATTTACCTATTTTATCATTTATTACATTTTTGCCTCTTTTGGGAGCTTTTATTATTCTTTTAACATGTTCTGACGATGAGCAGGGTGGCAAAAATTCAAAGATGGTTGCCCTTTGGACAAGTTCTATAACCTTTGTGCTTTCTATAATACTATTATTAAATTTTAATTCGAATGTTAATGGGTTTCAATTTGTAGAAAAATCTGAATGGATACCAATTTCTAATATATCATATCACATGGGTGTTGATGGGATATCCTTGCCTTTTGTTGTTTTGTCAACTTTTTTAATTCCTATATGTATTATTTCAAGTTTGAATAATATTAAAAAACAAATACCACTTTACATGTCTTTATTCTTGATTTTAGAAGTATTAATGGTGGGCACTTTTTGTGCAATGGATTTGTTGGTTTTCTACATATTTTTTGAAGCGGTTTTAATACCAATGTTTTTAATCATTGGGATCTGGGGTGGTCCAAGAAGGGTTTATTCAGCTTTTAAATTTTTTCTTTATACGTTACTTGGATCAGTTTTAATGTTGATTGCAATCTTTTATATTTACTCGAAAACTGGCACAACTGAAATAACTAAAATTACTAAATTTAGTTTTTCTCATGATGTTCAGTTTTGGCTTTGGCTAGCATTTTTTGCATCATTTTCCGTAAAACTGCCAATGTGGCCAGTACATACTTGGTTGCCGGATGCTCATGTTGAAGCTCCTACAGCTGGCTCAGTTATATTGGCTGGAGTTTTGCTTAAAATGGGTGGTTATGGTTTCCTTAGGTTTTCAATACCTATATTTCCTGATGCTTCAATTTACTTTGCTCCCTTCATCTTTGTTATATCGATTGTCGCTATTATATACACTTCACTTGTAGCATTGGTTCAAGAAGACATGAAGAAGATGATAGCTTACTCTTCAGTCGCCCATATGGGGTTTGTTACTATTGGAGCTTTCTCATTTACTAAAGAAGGATTGTCAGGTGCAGTTTTTCAAATGGTCAGCCATGGCTTGATTTCCGGTGCTTTATTTTTATGTGTGGGTATTGTCTATGATAGACTTCACACAAGAGAAATTAGTGCTTATGGAGGCGTTTCAGATGTTATGCCAAGGTTCGCATTATTTTTTATGTTTATGATGCTTGCTTCGGTTGGCTTGCCTGGTACATCTGGATTTGTAGGAGAGCTTCTAGTACTAATAGGAATATGGAAGGCTAACCCTGTTGTTGCAATATTTACAGCAACTGGTTTAATTCTAGGTGCAATCTACATGCTATGGCTTTATAGAAGGGTGATGTTTGGTAAAGCTATAAAAGAAGAAATATTATCTTTAAATAAAATGAATTTTAGAGAAATCTCTATTTTTGTGCCAATAGCAATTTTAGTTTTATTTCTTGGTGTTTATGCTGTTCCTCTTTTAGAAATTACTAAGTTATCAATTTCTAATATTTATGAGATTACAGAATTTCATAAAAATCAGTCAACAATTTCTCAAATTGCGCAAGTAAAAATTTTCTAGGAATTATTTATGGAGTTATTTGGTATATCTGGAGAAATTTTTTTAGCAATAGCTGGCATGGCCACTCTTTTGTCAAGCGTATTTTTAAATAAAGATAGTAGTTATAGAATTACCCTTAGATTATGTAATCTTTCTTTTCTTATAACTATAATTTTAATATTTTTTTCACATTCACATTCTGGTTCACTTTTCAATGGGTCATTCATTTATGATGATCTCGCAAGGTTTGCAAAAATATTAATTCTTATTGGAACGATGTTAACTTTAATAATTGGTTATAAGTCACAAAAGTTAGATAATTTTAATAGGCCTGAATACCCTGTATTAATTTTGTTTTCAGTTCTAGGAATGCTCTTAATGGCATCATCCAATGATTTAATTGGTTTTTATATGTCATTAGAACTCCAGTCACTTCCACTATATGTAATTGCAGCTATTAACAGAGATAACATAAAAAGTAGTGAAGCTGGATTAAAGTATTTTATTTTAGGTGCATTAAGTTCAGGATTATTACTTTATGGCATGAGTTTAGTTTACGGCGCTGTTGGAGACACTTCATTTTCTTCAATTTCAATGGCTTCTTCTGATGGCATGTCAAATTTAATGTTAATTGGATTAGTGTTTATGCTTTCTGGTTTGGCATTTAAGATTTCACTAGTTCCTTTTCATATGTGGACGCCAGATGTTTATGAGGGTGCACCAACACCAGTCACAGCTTTTTTTGCAATTGTCCCAAAATTGGCAGCGATAACAATTTTACTTAGATTTACATTTACAGCTTTTGATAATGCTATCTCTTCTTGGCAGCAGATAATTATTATTCTCTCTTTACTTTCCATGATTTTAGGGTCATTCGCAGCGATCATGCAATTTAATATAAAAAGGCTTATGGCTTATTCATCCATAGCCCATATGGGGTATGCATTAGTAGGTTTGTCTTCAGGAATATTGGAGGGTATTTCATCTGTTTTAATTTATATGGTTATTTATATGATCATGAATTTAGGGGCTTTTATAATCATACTATCCATGAGGAGGGACAACCAATCCGTTGAAGAAATTAGTGACTTGAAAGGTATTTCGCAAACGCATCCTTTTATAGCTTTTTCATTTGTCATTCTTATGTTTTCTATGGCTGGCATACCTCCGTTAGCTGGTTTTTTTGGTAAATGGTTAGTTTTCGCTTCTGCGGTTAATGCTGGGCTCATTCCTTTAGCTATTGTTGGCGTCTTAACTAGTGTTGTAGGAGCTTTTTATTATTTACGAATAATTAAAATTATGTACTTTGAGAATAATGAAGTTAAACTTGATGTTGTTGATAATAAAAGTTCAATGATTATTCTTGGAATTATGATAATATCAACAATTCTTTTTGGTCTATTCCTTAACTGGTTTTTGGAAGTAACAATGGGAATCAGTTCATCGATATAAACTCAAAAATAACTTTTTTGAATCGAGCTGAATCGAGTTCTAATTTAGTTTTAGATAATTACAACAATAATTGTGATGAATACACTACTGTAGTTGTTGATAAACAAACAAATGGAAGAGGAAGACTTGGAAAACCATGGTTTTCTCCAAGGGGCAACTTATACTTTTCAACATTAGTTATTCCAAAAATAGAATTTAAATTCTGGCCTCAATTAGGCTTTGTATCTGCATTGGCAGTTAGGTCAGCAATTTATTCATTTGCTCACAATGAAAATATTTCAATTAATTATAAATGGCCAAATGACATACTAATTGATAACAGTAAAGTTAGTGGTATCCTTATAGAAACTACAAAAGATAATAAAGCGCTAGTAGTAGGCATTGGAATCAATCTAATTTCAAATCCAAAGAAAACAAAACTTAACTGGCAAAGCACGAATATTAAAGACAGCTTTGGAATAAAAATTAATCCAAAAGAAATTTCAAAAATATTGTTAAAAGAACTAATTAATTATATTCAATTGTGGTATAAAAATGGATTTTTTCTTATTAAGAGCTTGTGGGTAAAAAATGCTGTTTATTTAAATGAAGAACTACAATCAATAGACTTAAAAAATAATATTAAAGCTATATTTGTTGGGATTGGAGAATACGGCCAAATACTTTTGAAGAATGAAAATAGTGGATTAATAGAAAGTACTTCAGGGACTTTTGTGCCAACTAAATTAATGGATATGTATGTTACTGGTAATTGACTGTGGAAATACAAATATTGTTTTTGCAATTTCAGAAAATGATAAAATTATTAAACAATGGAGGATTAATACAAATATCCAAAGAACAGCAGATGAATATTCTGTGTGGTTAATAAAATTATTGGAAATTGAAGATTTAGATTTTTCATCTATATCAGATTGTATAATTGCCTCTGTCGTTCCAGAAGCGTTATTATCGCTTAAAATTTTTAATAAAAAGTTTTTAGGTTTATCACCATTTATAGTTGGTGAAAAAAATGTTAAGTTAGGCATAAATATTAATATTGATATTCCCTCTGAAGCTGGGGCTGATAGATTGGTGAATGCAGTATCAGTAAATAAGTTTTACAAAAAGCCAAGCATTGTAATTGATTTTGGAACTGCCACAACATTTGATGTCGTTGGTGAAGGAGGCAGTTATGAAGGGGGCGTTATAGCGCCGGGAATTAACTTATCTTTAGAAGCTTTGTATATGGCAGCTAGTAGACTTCCTAGAATTTCGATAGATAGTGAACTTCAAGAAAATGTTATTGGCAAAAATACAAAACATTCTATGCAGTCTGGAATTTATTGGGGTTATATTTCTTTAATTGAAGGGATAGTAAAAAGAATTAAAGAAGAAAGTAATCAAAATTATACAGTAATTGCTACAGGTGGTTTGTCAGAAATATTTTCGAAAAACTGTAATGCAATTCAGGTCATTGACAAAAACTTAACCATAAATGGATTAATTCATTTATTTAATATTAATAATAAAAAGTGATTGTATGAAAATTGAAAAAACAGATTTAATTTTTTTGCCTTTGGGAGGTTCCTCTGAAATAGGAATGAATTCAAACTTATATCATTACAATGATAGTTGGATAATGGTTGATTTGGGTATAAGTTTTGCTGATGAAAGTTTACCTGGCATTGATGTTCTTCTCCCTGACATAGATTTCATAATTGAAAGAAGAGATAAACTAAAAGGGATATTTTTAACTCATGGCCATGAAGATCATATGGGCGCAATTCAATACATTTGGGACAAGTTAAGAGTTCCAATTTATGGGAGTCCATTTACAATTGCTTTATTAAAAAAGAAATTAAAAGAATCAGGCCTTTTAAAAAATGTTAAATTAAATATAATTGAAGAAAATAAGGTTGTTAACATTGGCCCTTTCAAAATCAAGCCAGTAAGGTTGACTCACTCTATCCCAGATCCTTTATCTTTATCAATTTCAACTTCCGTTGGAACAATTTTCCATACTGGTGATTGGAAATTCGATAACAATCCGCAGGTTGGATCAAAACCAAATTTCGAAGAAATAAAGTCTATTGGAAATAAGGGGGTCTTAGCAATAGTTGGCGACTCAACTAATTCTATGGTTGAAGGAAACACTGAATCCGAAAGAGACGCTTTAAAAGGAATTAATTCTGTTATTAAAAAAGCAACTGGAAGGGTTATTGTAACTTGCTTTGCGTCTAATTTAGCAAGAATAAAATCTATTATGAAAGCTTCAGTTGAAAACAAAAGAAAAGTTTTTATAGCAGGTAGATCTTTGAATAGAGTAGTTGAAGCCGCAAGTGAGGTTGGATATTTTTTAGATAAATTAGAAGACTTTTCATTAAAACGTATCGATCAATACAAACATGAAGAAGTTGTTGTAATAGCTGCAGGATCACAAGGAGAAAATAGATCAACAATGACAAGAATTGCCAACTCTCAGCATGATCAGGTAAAAATAAAACCTGGTGATACAGCAATTTTTTCTAGTAGTAAAATACCAGGTAATGAGTTGGCAATCAATAGAGTCCATGATGCTTTATTAAAAAAAGGAGTTAAAGTAGTTACAGATGAAGATGAATTAGTTCATGTGTCAGGTCATCCGAGTAGAGAGGATATAAAAAAATTATATTGTTTAATTAACCCTCAAATTTCAGTTCCTGTTCATGGGACGGCAAGACATATTCAAGAACATTCAAATCTAGCTAAAAGCTGTGGCGTATCATTATCTATTCAACCAGAAAATGGATCAATCATCAAATTATCTGGAAATTCACCTTCTATAATTGGACAAATACCAATCAAATCTCTTGTTCCTGATGGAAATCAAATTATAAAGTCTGATTCAAGTGTATTTTCGACGAGAAGAAGACTGTTGTGGAATGGGGTAATTTCTGTAGTGATTGTTTTAGATGAAGAGCTTGAACTTCAATTACCCATTAAAATTTCTCAAAATGGTATTACTGAAGGCAATAACGAATTAGAATGGAGTTCTGAAGTTAAGGCAGATATTGAAGAAACAATTGAAAGTTTAACGAAGAAACAATTATCAGATGATATAAAAGTTGAAGAAAAGGTAAGGACTTCAATAAGGTCGGTTACAAAAATATTTTTTAATATAAAACCAATTATAAATGTTCATATTTTAAGAGTGTTTTAAAATTAAGAGATAATATGGGACTTGTTTCAGGAATAGTTGTTTACATTTTATTATGGTGGTGGGTTTTGTTTATGCTTTTACCTATAAAAGCAAGTCCACCAGATAATCCTATCAGTGGTCACGCAACAAGTGCTCCAAAAAACCCATATATTATTTACAAATTTATAGCAGCAACAATTTTATCATGTTTGCTCTGGATTTTAACTTATTATATAGTTACCTATAAAATTGTAGAATTATTTTAAGGAATAAGATTTTGAAAATTGCTATTTCTAATGACCATGCTGGAACTGATTTAAAAATTTATATTTTAGATTATTTGAAAAATCATAATTATGAAGTGATCAATTTAGGGACAGACAAAAATGAAGCAGTTGACTATCCAGACTTCGCATTCAAGATTGCTAAATTATTTAAAGAAGAAAAAATTGACTATGGAGTTTTGATTTGTGGATCTGGAATTGGAATAAGTATTGCTGCTAACCGATTTCCACATATTAGAGCAGCCCTTTGTAACGACATGGTGTCTTGTGAATTAGCTAGATTACATAATGATGCTAATATTTTAGTCTTAGGGGGCAGGTTAATAAGTAAAGATGTAGCTATAGAATGTATTAATAAATTTTTAAATACAAATTTTGAAGGTGGTAAACATCTTAGTCGAGTAAATAAGTTGTCAAACCCGCCTATAATATAACTTGGAGAAAACTAATGGACGGCTTTTTTAATGCCCAACTATCTATATCGGATCCTGAAATATTTGATGCAATCGATAATGAAATGACCAGACAGAAGGAACAGGTTGAATTGATTGCTTCTGAAAATATTGTATCAAAGGCGGTTCTAGATGCTCAAGGAAGCATTTTGACTAATAAATATGCTGAAGGTTACTCTGGAAGGAGATATTATGGAGGCTGTGAATACATTGATGTTTTGGAAACCATTGGCATCAGTAGAGTAAAAGAAATTTTTGATTGTGATTTTGCTAATATTCAACCGCATTCTGGGGCTCAAGCAAACCAAGCAGTTTTTATGTCATTATTGAAGCCTGGAGATACTATTTTAGGAATGTCTTTAGCTGCTGGAGGTCATTTAACTCATGGTGCACCTCCCAATTTATCTGGAAAATGGTTTAATGCTATACAATATGGCGTTAGAGAACAAGACGCCCTCATTGATTTTGATCAATTAGAAAAAGATGCAATCATTCATAAGCCCAAACTAATTATTGCAGGAGGTTCTGCTTATCCAAGAACTCTTGATTTTAAAAAATTTAGGGAAATAGCAGATAAATGTGGCGCTAAACTTATGGTGGATATGGCCCATATTTCAGGTCTGGTAGCAACAGGTGATCATCCTAACCCTGTTCCCTACGCTCATGTAGTTACTTCAACAACTCATAAAACACTCAGATGTGGAAGGGGGGGGATGATACTTACTAATAATGAAGAAATTGCAAAAAAGATAAATTCAGCTGTTTTTCCTGGTTTACAAGGCGGACCATTGATGCATGCTATTGCAGGAAAAGTTGTTGGTTTTGGTGAGGCTTTAAAGCCTGAATTTAAATCATATATTAAATCGGTTTTAAATAATGCCAAAGTTTTATCCGATGAACTTATTAGTAGGGGATTGAATATAATCAGTGGTGGTACTGATACACATGTTGTTTTAGTCGATTTAAGACCTAAAGGGCTAACAGGCAATATTGCAGAAGATGCTTTAGAGAGATCAGGCATCACTTGTAATAAAAATGGCATACCGTTTGATCCTGAAAAACCTTCTGTGACGTCTGGAATTAGATTAGGAACACCAGCAGGGACTTCGAGGGGATTTTGTGAAAAAGAATTTATTTTAATTGCTAATTTAATTTGTGATGTCTTAGATGCTATAAAAGATAATAACAATCAATCTTCTCAAGTAGAGTCAGAGGTAAAGGATAAAATAAAAATTTTATGTAATGAATTTCCCATATATTAATTTTTATGATAATCAATTAATAAATTAGATAAGAGTATATAAATGAGATGTCCATTTTGCAGTAATGAAGATACTCAGGTAAAGGATTCTAGACCAGCCGATGATAATTCTTCAATTAGAAGAAGAAGACAGTGTACAGTTTGTGGTGCGAGGGTAACTACTTTTGAGCGTGTACAATTAAGAGAACTTACAGTAATTAAAAGAAATGGTGAAAAATCAATTTATGATAGAAATAAAGTTGATTACTCAATGAGGTTAGCGTTAAGGAAAAGAAAAATTTCTGATGATGTAATTGATAGAGCTGTTAATGGAATTTCTAGAAGTTTAGAATCAAAAGGTGATGCAGAAATACCTTCTTCTTTAATTGGAGAGCAAGTTATGGATGCTCTTAGACAAATTGATCAAATTGGGTATGTAAGGTATGCTTCAGTATATAGAAACTTTTCTGAAGCTTCAGATTTTCAAAAATTTCTTGGTCAGGAATTAGATAAATAAAATGAATTCTAAAAACTTGGTTAAACTAAATTCAAGTTTTACTGAAGATGATTTTCATTGGATGAAAGTAGCAATTAATTATGCTAGGCATGGCATAGGGTTAACGGGCAAAAATCCAAGTGTTGGATGTGTGATCGTTAAAAATAATCAAATTTGTGGAATTGGTCGGACGTCTAATAGTGGAAGACCACATGCCGAAGAAAATGCTTTATTAATTTCTGGTTCTAAATCAAAAGGTGCAACACTTTATGTCACTTTAGAACCCTGTGCCCATTATGAAAAATTTACCCCATGTATAGAACAAATTTTATTAGCATCAATAAAGAAAGTTGTTATAGCTAGCAATGATCCTGATCCAAGAACAAATGGACAAGGTGTAAAATATTTAAAATCTAATGGTGTAGATGTAAAAATTGGTTGTTTAGAAAATGAGGCTGAAGAACTTATTCAAGGATTTAAAAATAGGACAATCTTTAATAAACCTTTTGTTACTGTTAAAATAGCTTCTTCTATTGATTCTAAAATAGCTTTATCGAATGGCAAGAGCAAATGGATAACTGGCCCAAATACAAGAAGATTAATGCATTTATATAGGCTTCGAAATGATGCTATATTGACGGGCGTTAATACTGTCAATGAGGACAACCCTCAGCTCAATTGCAGGTTATCAGGTTTAAAAAAATATTCACCAAAAATTTTTGTCTTAGATAGTAAACTAAAAATAAAATTAAATTCTAAAATATTAAAAAATGAGAACCTAACTATAATAACGAGTGAAAATTTCAACAAAGAGAATAAAAAACTTCTTAATGAAAAAATGATAAATATTAAGGTCTTAAAAACCGATAACGCTGGATTAATTTCTAATAAATCAATTGTTAGCTATTTAGCGAGTTTGAAAATAAATAACCTTCTTATTGAAGCTGGAACAAAAATAAATACAAGCTTTATTAGGTCAAAATTTGTTGATAAAATAATATTATGTAGATCTGGCATTCTTTTAGGAGAAGATTCCAAATCTTTCTTTGCTAATGTCGGGCTTAAAAAAATACCAAAAAACAAAAATTTTATTCATAAAACTAGCTTAAAAATTGATGATGATATAATAGAACATTGGATTATAAATGATTAAGAAAATAACTAGGAATTTTTATGTTTAACGGTTTAATAACTCATATAGGTACTGTTACTAAAATAAAGTCTTCTAGTAGTATACAAGACAACTTTCTAAGAATTAACATTAAATGGCAATATAAAAGCTTGTTAATCGGTTCATCTGTTTGTTGCAAT
>CACAIE010000019.1 GCA_902532475.1 uncultured SAR116 cluster alpha proteobacterium | reverse complement strand
ATCAACCATGTCCTCTGAAGACATTGTACCTTAAAAGCAATAGGCTTAAAACTTTTGAATTAATTTTGTCACAGGTGAATAGTAACTAGAATAGTATTTTTAAGCTACACAATTAAACCGTCAACCCAAGTCTTCAAAATATTAGATCTAGTTGCCAGCATTATTATTTTCTGTATTAAGTCTTCATCGCTATCGGCATTACTTTGGATTGCAATTCTAGCATTATCTATTTCCGTATCAATTAATATAGCATCAAAAAAATTATCCTTTTCGAAGCTTCCCGTTGGAATATTTAAAACTTCAGCACCACCTTTTGTAGCTAAATGAAATGCGTCATTGAAATCTATTCTACTATCGACACAACCTCGGAGATCTCTTGATACAATTGTGTTTACACCGCTTTCCAGAGCATTGGAAGAAATGATCGCACTTCTACCAATATCTAAAATTGACATGCTTGGACCTCCGGCAATGTCTGTCCCAAGGCCTACTCGAAGACCTTTTTCAAGTGCTCTTCTTAATGGAAAAACTGCATCAGAAAAAAAGAAATTAGACAAGGGGCAATGAGCTATTCCTGCTCCTTTGTCTTTTATTAATTCCATATCGTTTTCCGAAATAAAGTTTGCATGTGCCAAAATAGTCGATCGATTCAATAGGCCGTAATCCATTAAAGCCTCTGTATCAGATTTTCCACACCGGTTTATTACATAATTATGCTCCCAGTCGCTCTCAGAACAATGTGTTTGAACATAGGTGGAATGTCTTTGCGCAAGCTTACCCAATTCATACAATGCTTCATCCGTACAGCTTGGGATAAATCTAGGCGTTATAGCAACATCAACTCTATTATCAGAATTTTTTGGGTTGTTTCTTACGTAATTTACAAATTCAGAAGTTCCATCTAGCGCTTCGTTAGTCGAAGAATCTCTATAATATCCAGGACATTCCTCCGGATTATCCATTACGACCTTTCCTATTATTGCTCGCTGACCCATATTCAAGCATATATCGGCCAAAATTTGGTTAGCCTTTTGATGAATAGTTCCATAATAAACAGCAGTAGTCGTGCCTGCACTTAATAGTGAAGAAACCAAATCCGAGTAAACTATTCTTGCAAAATTTTCATCTTGATATTTTGCCTCTAAGGGAAATGTATATTTTTGAAGCCATACTTCTAAAGGTACGTCAAGAGCATTCCCTAGTTGCGGCCACTGAGGTGCATGTATATGAAGATCAGTAAAGCCGGGTAGAATATATTGGTGATCTAAAATTTCATAAAGTGAATTTGAAGACTTGGATTGGTTTAAAATTTTTGAATAATTCGGTGAGCTACTTTCTAAAAGGTCACTCACCTTACCATCTGCATTAATCATCAACAGAGCATTTTTTAGGAACTCGACCTTACCTCGATTAGTCGAATGTATAATGGAACCCAAAATTACTTTACCTCGAACATTTTTCATTCTAGAAATCTCCAATTATTTAAAATATTAAATAAGGTTTGGCTCTCACGGAATATTTTGATTTATCCAAAATGTAGCACTTGATTATTATATAATTAAAATTCTTATCAGTCGATAAAAAGGATAAAGATTGAAGTGGTGATCTGCTTTCTATACTTCAAAGGTATCAATAAAAAGTACGGTCAGATACAAAATTCATTTTCAATTTAAATATTTAGATCAAGGACCTGGCCCTGCTGGAAAAACCCCAGGCATAACAACAAATCTCTCAATTCGTTTAAATCGGTCTAGCCAGCGCCTAATTGCCGGATAGGATATTCGAGAGATTCCTCCTTCCTCTGAAAGTGCTATATACGGAAAGCAAGCTATATCAGCGATAGTTGGTGTCACCCCATCGCATATCCAATCATTGCCTAACTCTTCTTGAAAAAATAAATGCTCATCTAATATTCTAAACTGTGAGTGAGCCATTGCCCTACATTTTTCAATATTAAAATGATGGTAAAATAATGTGTCGTGCAAGCGGGCAGCTGAGGCACTTCCAGTTAAAGAGTCTCCAAAAGCTAACCATTGAGAAATCATCCCAATTTTATCAGTATTTTTTACCGGGTACCATGTTCCACCTTTATCATACTTTGACGCGAGATAAACTAAGATTGCCTGTGCATCTCTTAAAATAAAGCCGTCATCTGAGATGACAGGGAGTTGACCCAAGGGGTTGATTTGTAAAAAATTTTCAGACTTGTGTTCCTCACTTGGATAAAATTCTATATGAATTTTTTCATAATTTAAGTTTAGAAATGATAGGATTAAACGAATTTTGAAACAGTTCCCCGATAATAAATAATCATAAAGTTTAATCATATTTAAAGCCTATATATCTAGTATCAAACGATCTGAAAGAGATCGAGAGACACAGGTCATCATAATATTCTTATTTGCCCTCTCTGTTGCATTTAAGTAAACATCTTGATGATCAATATCACCCCTAATTACGTTTACCTTACATGTACCACAGGCGCCCTGCTCACAAGAGCTCGGAAGATCAACTCCATTCTCCCTTAAAATCTCTAATATTGTTTTTCCAGCGCTAACTGTCAAAGTCAGGGCCGATCTTGCTAATTCTATTTCAAAGTTTGAATCATTATTTATTTTCCTATCATTTTTAAAATATTCAAAGTGAATAGTATCATCCGCCCATTTTAAATCAGAAGCAATTTTTAGAGTTGCCTCCAACATCGGTCCAGGGCCACATACATATAAATTCTTATAATAACCTGGTTTCTGTAAGATTTTTCGAACTTTATTAATTGTATTTTCTTGAGATAAACCCTTATGAATTATAACCCTTTCCCCAAGTATTTTTAGGGTTTCTTTAAATGAAATATCTTTCTCACTTTGAACAAAATAGTGAAATTCATAGTCGAGTTCCATACTATGTAACGCTTTTGACATTGATAATAAAGGAGTAATTCCAATTCCACCGGCTATAAAAATTGTATAGAGTGAATCTCGCCTAAGAGGAAAATTGTTTCTTGGCGCTGATGTGGCCAATAGATCGCCTACCTTGACATTATTATGAATATATTGGGATCCACCTCTGCCATCCTTTTCTAACTTAACGCCAATACGATAATGATCAGTTTCCCCAGGACCATTAACTAAAGAATATTGTCGAATTAAGCCATTTTGAAGATGCAAATCAATATGGGCGCCAGGATGAAATGTAGGTAATTGGCCTTCAATTCCTTTTAATTTTAGAGAAACTACATCTCTAGAAGTTAAAATTCTTTCAGAAACATGAAGCCTTAATTCAGCTTTTCTACCACAATCCTCTTTAGTAGGAGGCTCGCCAAGATCATTAGATATTTCCTCAATCTCAGCAACCATTGGTTCCAAATTTAAATTTTCCGAAATTTGTTCCATTTTTTCTCTAAATCTTTCAATTATAAAATTCTGCTCTTTTAAAAAGTGATATCTTTTCTCATCGCTCAAAGTTGCATTCAGGACTCCTCGAACAACTGACAACTTACTATCTTGGGGTTGAATAAAAAATAAAATTTTTTTCTTGCCACCAAGGTTTATTTCAATTGATCCATCGTTTAATAACAGACCGTCAAAATTTAACTCTGAATAATAATTAAGCAAATTTTTTTGAACCAGGTCATTTGGGGCATTTATGGGAACAGGCCGTAAAACTGTTCTTTTTGAAAGTTCTTTATAGGAAAAATCATTTTCGATGGCATCCTCTCCACTCCATATCATTCCTATAAATTCTTTGACAGGATAGGTATTATTGCAAATCGTTCGGGCAGGAGCATCAGCAGGATGAGCAGGAATATATGTGCATCCAGCGGTTCGATTTGCGTACCGCCAACCATGGTATTGGCATTTCAATTCACTACCCTGATTAATACCGATTGAAAGACGAACTCCTCTATGAAGGCATCGATTTTCCCAAACATTAACATTTCCATCGTCGGCTCGCCAAACTGCAAATTCTCGGCCAAGAAGTTGCGCTTGAAAAACATGCCTTTTGACTAAATCTGAACTTGATGCGATTGGAAACCACTTTTTCCTCAAAGCGTATATTTTATTTTTTTCCATACAAATAATCTTTCTTAAGTTATTTTCTCTTACATTAGTCACAATTTGTAATTAATTTAGATTTCCTAATAGTTCTTTCCTAACTATTTTTGCTTCTATAATGATGGCAAATTTCAAATTCTAATTTGCAACCGTACCATACTTTAAACCTTTATTTAAAAGCCATCTCCGATAAGAAATAGCAGTTTTATCTGCACGAATTGGTGTCTCCATCCTTGGATTGAGAGGCAGCCTTTTTGGATGTTGATTCTCTAAAATAGGTTTGTCCTGGCCAAATATTAACTGCTGAAATAATCGGATGTCTTTTTCGGTACTAGAATCATCAAATATGCACATCGCAGTGTGCGCTCTAATTTGTTCCTCTCTCATGGGTTGCACAAACAATACAATCACATCAAGCTTTCCTGCCACAATGCTTGATTTGTATAATAAAGCGCAATTTATGTGAGGCACCCTATAGATATAATCGGCATCCACACCTTTAGTTGAGGTCACATTCGCGCGTGGCTGAAAAAATTTACAATTTGTAGCTAGTACTTCATCTGGTTCATCAGAAATTTCCACATCATAATTTTTAACTTCCGTATGTGGTTCTTCGCCTAAAATTCCCTTGTGTACGTAGGGGAAATGACCCATGTCACAAAAATTTTCTATTGCTCTACCAGCTGATGTATTCACGCCAATAACTCCAGTAGCTTTATTTTTACGATTAGGTTCGTCAAATTCAGGAAAAAGAAAAAGAGTTTCTGGTGGGTTACCCAAGCATACCCATACAAATCCATAGGCTAGCTTAGTAGGCAAATTCTCGTCTCGCGACCCTTTACGCCAAACCAAAACCTTGTTTTCCTTATCCATCTTATACAAAATTTCTTCATCTAAAAGTAATGTTTGGAAAGTTTTTTCAGATGGATTGATCTCTTCCAATGAGGATATTGGATGCCACTGATTAAGTATAACTGGATCTTGAAAAGCAGAGACCATGACTAAATTTTCTCCCTCGATTAACGATTAATCTTTTTAAAATTGTGCATACAATCTAATGAAAAATAAATATCTGGTTACCCTATTATTTATTTGAAAGCCTTTATTGTGGTTCCGATCCATCATATGTTTCGCCTAGTGAATATGGTGCATGCAGACGCAGCCTTGCTCTATCGGAAGATATTATCGCCAAAACAACTATAGTAACTATGAACGGCATTGCTGTTAACAACTGAGATGGGACAGCTAACCCAAAAGACTGAACTACTAATTCTCCTAGCGACACCATTCCAAATAGATAAGCCCCTAAAAAAATACGACCAGTTTTCCATGTTCCAAATACGACCAATGCAACCGCAATCCATCCACGGCCAGCTATCATACCATCAGCCCAAAGTGGGGTGTATATAGTAGACGCATATGCCCCAGCAAATCCCGCCATCAAACCCCCAAAAGCTACAGCTCCGTACCTAATCTTGAACACTGAATAACTCAGTGACTCGGCTGCTTTAGGATTTTCTCCACACGCTCGTATGGCCAAGCCAAGTCGGGTTTTATTCAAGCAAAAACTTATCAAAATAGCCATAACGATCGTAAGGTAAACAACAATATTTTGCTGGAATAAAACGGGCCCAACTAATGGAATATCACTTAAAACTGGAATTTGAATAGAAGCTGGGGCAGTTACAGTGAAGCTTTCATAATTCTTTCCAATTAGTGCAGAAAGACCCAAGCCCAAAATACCAACAGCCAACCCAGTAGCAACTTGATTTGCCAAAAATGTAATTGAAACTATTGCAAAAATCATAGATATGCCTATACCAGCTGCTCCAGCTACAATAAATCCTATAAGATGACTGCCAGTTTGATAAGTTACCACAAACCCAACCGCTGCAGAGATTGCCATCATACCCTCAACGCCCAAATTTAACATCCCTGACTTTTCAGCAACTAATTCGCCTAAAGCAGCAAGTAGAAAAACAGTAGCGGCGCTCATTGTGCCCGCGAGAAAAAACTCAAGAGGTGTCATGTTAGAGAACTTTCAATTTCTACTATTCGAGCTTTACGAGGCTTAAACTGATAATTCACCAAGGTAAAACTTGCTAAGTAAGATACTAATAGCAATCCCTGAAAAATGTGCACGGAGCTTATCGGCAGGTCAGCCGTAACTAGGGCATAATCTCCACCGATGTGAATAACTGACAAAAAGAATGCAGCAAATACGATACCTATAGGATGCAAAGCCCCCAAATAAGCTACAATGATAGCCGAATAACCATAGCCTGATGTCACGGAACGTTGTAACTGTCCAATTGGTCCTGCGACCTCACTCATGCCAGCAATCCCAGCCGCCATTCCAGCGATTAATAAACTTTTCCAAACCGCACCATTTGAGCTGTAACCAGCATAAGTAGCTGCATGAGGCGCAAGCCCACCCACTGTAAGCTTGAAGCCACCAAAATGTTTCTCCATATAAATCCAAACAAAAATTGTAAAAATTATTGGAATAATTAAAGAATAATTCAAACGAAACCCAAAAATAATGGGTGGAAATAATGCAGCGTCTTGAAACATAACAGTTTGTGGAAAATTAAAACCCATAGGGTCTTTCCATGGACCCAAAAGTAAATAGTAAAGAATTTGTAACGCTACCGAAGTCAACATTAACGTGACCAAAATCTCGTTTGCATTGTAGCGTGTCCTCAAAAACGCAGGAATTGCAGCCCAAACTAATCCCCCAAATGCACCTAATAAAATCATAGCTGGAAGAAGAAACACCGAATCACTGTCTGTAAAATATACGGGAACCGACGAGGCAAGTATTGCGCCCATAATCATTTGACCCTCGGCTCCTATGTTCCAAACTTTTGCTCTAAAACCGATGGCCAAAGCCTGTGCAATAAAGAGCAATGGACCAAATTTGAGGAAAACCTCTGATATGGCATAAGTAGATTCGAATGGTTCTATAAAAAAGGAAAAAAAGGTTGTTAGCAAAGATTTGCCTTGAATTAGAAGCATAATGCTGCTCAAAATTATCGTTATAGCAATAGCAATGAATGGAGTAGCGAATACTAGAGTCTTTGAGGGTGTATCCCGCCGTTCAAACTGCAAGAGCATTACTAGCATCCTCTCGTTCTTCACCAATCATATACTCTCCAATTTCATCGGGACTAACTTCGTTTGTTTGCATGGAGGTCGATATACGTCCACTCCTTAAAACATACATACGATCTGTGATTTCAAACAATTCTTCTAGTTCTTCCGAAATAACTAAAATGCCAATTCCGTTATCACG
Source organism: uncultured SAR116 cluster alpha proteobacterium (assembly GCA_902532475.1). Classification (GTDB taxonomy): domain Bacteria; phylum Pseudomonadota; class Alphaproteobacteria; order Puniceispirillales. Next base: position 28,947 of record CACAIE010000019.1, on the reverse strand, counting down.
TAAACTTATTAATTTTTGTCTGATTTCGTTAGCTGATCCTACATCTACACCCCAAGTAGGTTGTGACAAAAATAATAGTTTTGGTTCCAATAGCAATTCTCGTCCCACAAGGAATTTTTGCAAGTTTCCACCTGATAAGGAGTTGGCCGTAGCACCATTACCAGACGACTTTACAGAAAACTCAGTGATGCATGTGTCTGTATATTTGTCAACAACATCATCTTGGATAAATCCATTTTTGAGCATGCCTTTTTTAAAGGCTGTAAGAAGCGAGTTTTTCGATAACGACATCGAAGGTACAACTCCGCGACCCAGTCTTTCTTCCGGAACAAAGCAAAAGCCAAGATCTCTTCTCTCTATTACACCCTTTCGCGTAACTGGTTGACCAAACATCTCTATAGTAGAAAGGTTCAAGTCACCATTTAAGTCCTCTCCAGAAATGATACGCCCCAGTTCCTGTTGGCCATTTCCAGATACTCCAGCAATACCAACAATTTCGCCTCCAAATACGGATAAGTTTAAATTTTTTAGGTCTGTTCCAAATGGATCCGGATTTTTAATATTCAAATTAGTTACATTTAAGATTGCATTTTTTGACTTATGGTCACTTACTTTTCGTTCAACCTTTGGAATGCTTCGGCCAATCATAAGTGTTGCCAGTTCTTGCGTACTAGTTTCATTAGGATTAACTTTACCCGTCACCTTGCCATCTCGCAAAATTGTTGCGGTATCACATAACTCACGAATTTCTTCAAGTTTGTGAGAGATGTATAGTATTGCAACCCCATTATTTTGTAGTTTTCTTAGAGCATCAAAAAGGGCACGGACGTGCTGTGGAGGCAAGACAGAAGTTGGTTCATCCAAAATTAAAAGCTTCAAATCCTGCATCAGACAGCGAATGATTTCTACGCGTTGACGTTGTCCGACAGACAATGAGTTAACCATTGCAGTTGGATCTATTTCCAGCTGATAGTCAGCTCCAATCTTTCGAATATGATCAATTAAATCTTTTTGAGAACCTTTTATTGTTAGGGCAATATTTTCAACTACTGACAAAGTTTCAAAAAGTGAAAAGTGCTGGAAAACCATTCCAATGCCCAGGCCCCGAGCTACGGTGGTCTTCCAATAATTAATCTTTTGGCCTTTCCAAAAAATTTCCCCGGCATCAGGCTTTACTACCCCATAAGCAAGTTTCATTAGGGTTGATTTGCCCGCGCCATTCTCTCCCAAAACCGCGTGGATCGAACCTGTGTAGACATCCAAATCAATGGAATCGTTTGCAATTAATGAACCGTAGATTTTAGTCAGCTTACTTAATGTGAGCAATGGCTGTCGTTCATTTTGCATGTGTTCACTTTGTTAGAAGTTTATAGGAATTTTGCCCCAGCAAGGATTTGCTGGGGCAAAGTATCAGATTATTTTGGCAACGGTGTATTAATACCTTGAACATGCCAGTCAATACCCAGGATACCGCCATCATCCAGTCGCTCGCCTGCAGCTACCACCTGTTCACCATCTTGGTTGAAAAGAGGCCCGTCATAAACATGCCTTGCACCCGATGTAATGTCTGCTTCTACAGCTTTTATTTTTGCCATCATCTCAGCACTGATGTCGGGGTTCCACTCTTCGGTAACAACTACATCTGCATCGACTCCTAGCCATTCGTTACGACCCACAAAGCTACCATTTAGGTGTGCGTCAACCGAAGCAGAAAAGAAAGGTCCCCAATCGGTTTTTACCACTCCAAGGTATTTCGTGGGCGCGTATTCACCCATCGAACCATTCAAATTGAAAACATATGCACCTGCTTCTTCACCTACAGTAACCACGGAAGGTGTATCTTGAGAGTTAGAAAATAAGATATCTGCACCATTGGCTATAAGCGCTTTTGCTGAAGCCTGAGCTTTGGCTGGATCAAACCAAGAATTAAGCCAAATGATATCAACCGTTATTTCTGGATCCACTGAGCGAGCACCAAGAGCAAATCCATTAATGGTAGAAATCAACTCTGGAATTGCATAAGCTCCCACAACACCAAGTTTCTTTGTCTTGGTTAGATCAGCTGCAGCCATCCCCATTAAAAATGACCCTTCATAATACTTGGCTGTGAACGGTGAAAAGTTGTCGGCTACTTTGTAGCCTGAAGCATGAATGAACGATACGTCAGGGTTACGTTGGGCCAATTTCAAGCCACTATTCATATAGCCGAATGAACCAAGCAGTATAAATTTATTACCGTCACCAACCATTTTATTCATGATTCTGTCAGCATCTGGACCCTCTTGGATGTTTTCAACAATGTTTAATGTAACATCATCTCCATATTTCTCTTTGATGCCGTTAAAGCCTTTGACGAGCTCATTCGACCACCCCACATCTGCGATCGGAGATGGTAATAACACCCCAATACTCAACGTATCAGCACTAACGCTTGTATTGAATGCTCCAATTGCAAACAAAGTTGTGAAAACTATTTTCTTAAATCTCTTCAGGTAAGACTGCATTATACTTTCCTCCTATTAAATTATTAATATTAATTAATATTATAAGTAAACTTTGTAAAAAATTTACATGATATTTTTAATTGTGTAAAGTTCGTGTTTTTAATAATACTCGTAAACAGTCGCAAATGAGAAAATCATTTCAGACTTTAAAAATTTATGCAGTTTGTTACAATAGGTTATAATTTATATAGATTTTGGGAGGTTCAATGTTCACGGTAACCGCAATCATTAAAGCAAAAAAGGGGCATGGGGACACGATGAAACAGGCATTACTTGATGTCGCTACGCATGTAAGTTCAAATGAACCTGATCAGATTCCCATATACGATCCCTTGTTCACTGCGGCCAACATGACTACAGGCCAGAATGTTAGTTCGGTTATCATCGATGGAAATATCGTAATGAAAGAGCGGATGTTGCTATCGATGGATATTGAGAAGATCAAAGCTAATCTTGCTCAGCGGCTTCCTATCATTATGGATCGATTTGAAGAGGTAATGAAATAAACAAGGATTGTCCCTTCGTCTCCAACATTAAACTATCAACTATCAATTTCAATTAATGATGGATTCGATCACATATACAATATTCCAATTTACGAAATGAAATAAAAACGAAGACCATTCACTCTTAGAAGAAAAGATTGATAAAATAGATCAGAAGATTGAGTTAGTTGGATCTCTAACGGAAACCTTTTTTAATGCGTAATGAGATGAAGAATTTATTTGGAGTTTATCGATACCTGCCGGAATTATCCCGGCAGGTATTTTGTTTTTAAAGTTTAAAAAAACTAACTTCTTAAACGTGTCCACATTTGGTCATAAACTTCCTGAGTTTCTTGATCGCAAACAGCTACAAAAGCACCAGGACCAGCGCCTTCTCGTGGATTATTTTCTGGCATAGTGGCTAATGCAGGTTCTAAAAATTTTGTCACACCTTTCACTCCAGCATTATATTGAGCATAATTAGTAACAGCAGCAGCATTTTCAGGTTCTAAAAGAAAATCCATAAATATCAAAGCATTTTGACGATTTGGAGCATCTTTTAAAAGAACTACATTGTCCATCCAAACAACATACCCTTGATCAGGATACGAATACTCGACGTTTGCTCCCTCTTCACGTGCCTTTGAAGAAAATCCATTCCAAATCATTCCTACTGCAACGTCTCCTGAAACCAACACATCTTTAGCAATATCTGATCCGAATGATGCCCAATGTGTTTTTGCACTTTGTAATAATGAATCTAATGCCTTAAGTTGATCACGATCTGTTGAACATTGGGGTATGCCTAAATGAAGAGAGCCTAAAGCCATAACCTCTCCTTGACTATCCAGAACATTGATTTTTCCTTTTAGTTCATCTGGAGGATTAAAAATAATATCAGTAGTATTTATATTGCCTTTATAAACGTCTCTATTCACTGAAAAGCTTGTTGATCCCCATTGATATGGAATTGAATGCTTCCTTCCTGGATCAAATGAAGCTTCAATCCATTGAGGTTCTATATTACCTTTATTTTTAAGTTCGCTATCACCAATGGTATCAAGCATGCCTTCTCCAGCCAAAATTTCAACCATATAATCACCTGGGACAGCTACATCATAGGATCCTAATTTTCCTGCTTTTAAGGCGGCAAGTAAAGACTCATTACTGTCATATGTGTCCATGGTTACATCAATGCCTGTTTCTGACTCAAACTTATCAAGTAATTCTTGAGGCATATATTCAAACCAATGATAGACTGAAAGTTTCCCTCCAGCGTAAGCAAAATTTGCAGTAAGCAAAATGATTAAACTGGTAAATATTGTTCTTAAAAACATAATATAAGTACTCCCTAAAATAAAAACTATTAATTTAGTATTATATTCGTACAATAACAAAATTTGTAAATAGTTAATTTAGGTAAAAAATTTATTTATTTGTTTTTAGATTATTTCCTTTTCTTCCTATGAAGTAAGAAAGAGTAACAAGAAAAACTGAAAAAAGTAGAAGTAATGTAGATAAAGCCATAATATTTGGTTTAATACCCTGCTTAACAGCTCCAAAAATTGCGGTAGGAAGAGTTTCTACTCCTGCTCCCTTAACAAAATTAGTTATTATAAAGTCATCTAAAGAAATTATAAATCCTAGTAAAAATCCTGAAATAATTCCTGGGCCCATAATAGGCATTAAAACATGCCAAAATGTTTTCCATCTATTTGCATATAAATCTTGAGCAGCCTCTTCATAGCTTGCTTCAATGCCTTGAAGCCTTGCGGATATGGGCAGATATGCGAAAGGAATACAAAATACAATATGTGCAACTAAAATTGATAAAACACCTAGTTTAAAACTAATTGCAGAGAAAAATATTAATGTAGCCACTGCAGTTACAATCTCAGGCACCATTATAGGCAATGAAATCAAACCAAAAGATGCTGATTTACCTTTAAAATGACCGCCCCTAACCATACCTATTGAAGCAGCAGTTGCAACTATTGTCGCAATAGTTGCTGCCATAAGAGCAATAATTAGAGAGTTCCAAGCAGCAAGTTTAAACTTTTCAGACTCAAGGCCATAAAAAACTTCATAATACCACCTTAATGACATCCCTCCCCATCTAGTTATAGAAAGACTATCGTTAAAACTATATATCATTACTATCAATAGTGGGGCATAGAGAATAAATAGGCATAAACAAGTAATGAAGTAAAAGCCATTGTATTGTTTAACGTTAAATGCTTTTTCCATTAAACTTGTTCCTTAGATTGGGCTCTTGCATAATAAATTAAAACTATCATTACCAAACTTAAAAGTATCATTGAGGATGCTGCTCCAAATGGCCAATTTCCGGCATTACCCTTAAATTGGTCCTCAATTAAGGATCCAATCATAAATGTCTTGGCTCCTCCTAATAAGTCAGGAGCTAAAAAAGCACCAAGTGATGGGACGAAAACTAAAATGCAACCAGCTATTATTCCAGGTTTAATAATTGGAATTAATATTTGTCTTAAAATTGTCCACTTTGGAGCATAAAGATCTGAGGCAGCTTCTGAAAAAGTAAAGTTGTATCTTTCTAGAGCAGCATAAATAGGCAAAACCATAAACGGTAAGTAAGAATAGAATAATCCTAATTGGACAGCAAAATTGGTATTAATTAGCTTTAATGGTGTTTCTATTGCTCCTATAGTAATTAATAATTCATTTAGAGGTCCAGAATCTCGAATTAAAAATTTCATTGATACAGTTCTAATTAAAAGATTAACCCAGTATGGTACTGTCACTAAAAATAACCAAATTACTTTGGTATTTTCATTTCGAGTAGCAATAAAAAAAGCTGTTGGGAAACCAATTATTAAGCATAATATTGTTGCTCCAGTTGCCTGAAATATTGAACGAAGGAATATAGAAATATATTTCCATTCAATCTGAGGAGGATCATCTCCAAAAAGTCCCCGATCAAATAGAAATTGGTCATATGCAGCCAAAGTTGGTTCCCAAATCACTCCTCCACGGAACTCTTTGGTAAGAAAAGAGTAAACAAGCATTAGCAACACTGGAAGAGCAAGGAAAAAACCGATTATTAACCAACTAGGCATTAAAAGCCAAAATCTCACGGGTAAAAATGTTGATGACATTGTTCGGCCGCTTCCTGCTCCAGCAGCCATTAGTCTAACAAAAACCAGGCTGCATCGTCAGCAATACTTAAAAAAACCTGATCTCCATTTTTATAGTTTTCTGATGTTAATGAGCTATTTTGCATTCGAACCGTAAGAGAAAGTTCCTTATCTAATAAAATTTCAAACTGAGTGTCTGTACCAATATATGTAGATTGACCTAACTTTCCTTCTAAATATTGGCCTTTAAAATTTTGTTTTTTAATAATTAATTTTTCTGGACGAATAGAAATTGTTCCAGATTGACCAACGTTTACTTTACTACTTGATTTAGAAGTTAAGATTTGTCCACTTTGTAATCTGCATATAATTTTTTCTCCATCAATTTTTTGAATCGTTGCATTTAGCAAGTTTGCTTCTCCAATAAAATCTGCAACAAATCGATTGGCGGGGGTGTCATAAATTTCTGATGGATTTCCTATTTGTTGAACTTTACCTGAAGACATAACAGCAATTCTATCTGACATTGATAATGCTTCCTCTTGATCATGCGTGACAAAGATAAATGTTATGCCCGTATCTCTTTGTAATCGCTTCAATTCAGAACGCATTTCCTTTCTCAATTTGAGGTCTAGCGCTGATAAGGGTTCATCTAACAATAAAAGTTTAGGTTTAGATGCCATAGCCCGAGCTAATGCAACTCTCTGTTGTTGACCTCCAGATAATTGACTGGGTTTACGATCAGTAAATTCTTCCAATTTAACCATTGCAACCATTTCGGCTACTCTGTCATTGATATCTGACTTTGACCATCCAAGCATCTTTAGGCTAAAACCAATGTTTTCCTTAACAGTCATATGAGGAAATAATGCATAATTTTGAAAAACAGTATTAATAGGTCTTTTGTTAGGAGGTAGATTTTCAATTATATCACCGTAAAGTTTTATTTTACCTGCTGATGTTTCTTCAAAGCCGGCTATCATTCTCAAAAGAGTTGTTTTTCCACATCCAGAGGGGCCTAAAAGAGTAAAAAACTCATTATCAGCAATATCAAAAGTTACATTACTAATAGCAGTAAAGTCACCAAAATCTTTTCGAACACCTTCTAATGATATAGCGTCTTTTATTGCCATTTAAATTTCCTTAAAAGCTTAATTAGAATGGTTAGGGCGAATTTAAATCTAATTCTTAATTAATAATTTAAAACTACTAAATTATTAATTTTTATTCAAATATAATTAAATACATGACCAAGTGTTCATACTCATCCTGAAGTTATACTTTTAATCAATCGTTTATTTTGAAGGAGATTTAATTCTATTTGAAAGTAGCAATGAGGGATATTCCTGCAGATTATTATGAACTTGGTTTCTGTGGTGCAGTCGAAAAACATACAGGCCTTGATCAAGAGGTATTTTATAATGAATTTAATATTTTGATGCGATCCATTGATTCTGAAAAATTATTGAGGATTACGCTCCAGAAGGGTGGAAAATTCCCGAAGGAAGAATAGAAGAAGTTGTTGATTGTATAAATATTGATTATTGCAGAATACCTTAATTAACTTTATCTTTACTTACCTTAATCATTCATAAACATTTCAATTAATAAAAAAAATAAATGATAATAGAATGACATTTAATCAAATTGAAGCAGAGTTTAAATTTATATAGCCTCAAGATAAAAAAAACAGCTAAATAAGTTTGAAATAACGAAACTATATTAGATAACCTTATCTCTTATATTTTAAGTTTTCATGGCCTTAATTCTTAATTCAGAAACAGCATTTGCATGAGCATCAAACCCTTCGTATTTAGCAAATTTATATACAAATGGTGCTAATTTATTATAACCTTCTTCATTAATTTTTCCTATCGAAGTAGATTTTAGAAAGTCATGAACGCCTAAAGGGGATTTTGTTTTTGATGCAGCATTTGTTGGTATTACATTATTTGGACCAAGAGAAAAATTAGCAATGCTTAAAGGCGAAAAATCTCCTAACAAAATCTCGCCAGCATTTTTAATCTTTTCAACATAATTTTCAGCATTAATAGAATGTATTTGTAAATGCTCAGGTGCATATTTATTAGTAAAATCAATAGCCTGATTGAAATCTTCAACAAGAATAATGCCTCCCCTTGGTCCACTGAGTACTTCAGATGAAAACTTGACTCTCTCCTTACTCATTTGTTTCCAACAAGTAGGAATAAATGACAGGGCTTCCTCTACAACTTTTGAAGAGTTTGTAATTAAATAAGCAGAACTATCTGGTCCATGTTCTGCTTCAATGAGAAGATCTAATGCTACTACTTTCCCTTTCGCGGTCTTATCTGCCAAAACGATGGCTTCACTTGGACCCGCAGGAGTGCCGGTGTCTATAATTTCATTCAATCTATTTTTTGCTGCCGCTACCCATGGACTACCAGGGCCAACAATTTTTAGACATTTTGGTATAGTTTGTGTCCCAAAGGCAGCTGCTGCAACTGCTTGAGCCCCTCCTATTTTATAAACATCTTTAACTCCAGCAATAGATGCGGCAACAAGTGTAGCACAATCAATAGATCCATCTACTTCGGGTGGTGTAAAAATAATTGGAGTTTTAACTCCAGCCACTATAGCTGGAATTGATGTCATCATAGCTACGCTTGGAAAAGATCCCTTTCCTCTAGGAACATACATAGCTACTATTTCTATTGGCTCCACTTTTTCCCCAGCAAAAACACCCGGATGCATTTCAATCATCCATTTTTTCTTAGGCATTTGTGCCTCATGAAATTTCTTAACATTACTATTGCAAAACTCTAAAACTTCCTTCATATCTGTTTCAATTTTATCAAATGCAGCTAAGAATTCTTTTTTTGAAACTTTAAAATCATTTAATTCTTTAGATACTTTATCTAATTCAAAGGAATATTTTTTAAGAGCCATATCACCATTTTCTTTTACATTTTGAATTATAGTATCAACTTTAGGGTAATAATCTGATAAATCACTTTCAGCTCTTCTGCATAGGTCATTGATTTCTGTACTTTTCAATTTTTTGTATTCAAATAAATTAATTTTTTTCATTGGAAGTTTCCCTATTATTTAAAGCCAATTTAAACGCTATTAATAAATATAATTTTCCAGAAAGATTATTCAATTTACTTTGTTTTGTTTAGATTTCTGATGGGCAAACACTATTTTCAGAGGTTTCAATAATTTTTTTAGTGTTATTATTTATGTAAATGCATATTTTCTTTTTATTCTCAAAATATGAAGTAGTCAGATTCATTTTTTTACTATTATTATTTTTAATAAAAACCTTGGAATTTTCATCAATAAATCTGGCTCCCTCTTCATAAGTTTTCTGTTCTAATTTAGAACATGAATTAAATATTGGTGTACTTAGTAAAATTATAAGGCTAGTCAAAAACAATCTATTTTGTTTATTATAAGTAAACATTTTATAAATGAGCCTATTAAAATGAAAAATCATAAATCAGTTGCTTTGTTTTTATTGTTCTTATCAATTAGTAACTTATACTCAATAGCATCATTATCTGAAGAATTTAAAGGCTTTAATAAACTTTTTTTAAAACTAAAAAAAATAAATGTAATTGAAGAAAACACTATATCAAAATTTGACGAAATTAAATTAATAGGAATAACAAATTTTAAAAATACATTAATTGTACTGCAGATTAACGGCAATCCCTTTGAAATTATTCAAGAAAAAGAAAAACATGGTTACAAACTATTAAAAGTTGAAGGCACTTCTGCTCATTTGTTAAAAGACAATCAAAAATATATAATTGCCTTAGGAGATGGGTATATAAAAATCCCCGTCACAAACAAAGTTTTTACTTCAAATTTATCTCCTAAAAATTCAATAAAAATTATTTCAAGTCACCAAGAAGCTATAAACAAAGAATTTAAAAATTTTATAAATGAAGCTCAAGAAAAAGCTTCAAAGATAAACTTTACAAATTTTGAAAAAAAAATTGTTAATGAAATCACTAAAGTTGCTGGCAGGACAAGTGCTGGTAGATTGGGCTTTACAGTTCCTCAAATGATTATAGGTCAATCGGTAAAACAATTTGGTTTAAAAAAAGATGATGTTATTATGTCTATTAACAATATTCCTGTTGGCAAAATTAATGATATATATAATATCTATAAAGACGATGATATAAAACAATTTGATTTAGAAATACTTAGGAAAGAAAAATTAATACTAGTAGAATGGTATAGATAGAATGACAATCAATTTCAATTTAATTAAATTTTTGAAAATATTTCTTATTTTTTTTCTTTTGTGCAGTAATATTTACAAATCAAAAGCAGAAGTGGCCTTTAGTTTTGATGAGGTTAATTTAGTTTCAGTTATAAATATCCTTTCTCCAGAAATTGGAGAAACTATAATTATTGATGATAACATTAACGAGAGCTTATCTATAATTATTCAACACCCTGTCAACAAGAAAAAAATTATATCTGCTCTTCAGACAGCCCTAAATTCAAAAGGACTATCATTGGTTGAACTTAGTAATGGAAATTTAGTTATTACAAGCAACCCAAACTTAGAACAATCTGTACCGGTTGCCAAAAAAGAAAGAGTTGGTGTTCAGTTATTCATTTTACCCTTAAAAAATATTAAACCAGAGATAATGGTTCCTTTTATTTCACAATATTTTCCTGAAAAAAACTTAATTAGATCCTCACCTAACAACAGAAGTATATCATTTATAGGGAACAAAGATGAATTTAAACGTTTTGAAAGCTTAATTAGAAAATTTGATTATAAACCTAAAAAAATAATAGACAGAATAAAATTAAAAAATACAGAAGCAAAAGAAATATCAAACATTCTTCAATCTCTGCTAGAAAGCGGTAACTGGTTGGTAAGTCCTACAAACGATGTCAATATCACCTACACTGAAAAGTCAAACTCTATAATTATTTCTGCACCAAAAAATTCTTTAAATCAGATCAAATCATTAATATTTGACTTAGATATAGCTGAACCAAAAAAACAGGTAAAAGATGAATTAACTCAAGATATTCAAGAAATTAAATCTTCAGATAAACAACCTGAACAAAAAGTTCAGAATAGTTACGGTTTTGACGTATTAGTTTTAAATAACGCGTCTGCTAATGAAATTGAAACAACCATAAATGAAGTTTTATTAAACTCAAACTTTAGTTCATCAGATGATAATTCTTCAGGTAAAATTTCTATCAAAGCTTATATGTCAGGAAACCAAATAATTATTTCTGGCTCGGAGACTTATCGAACAGAACTTATAAAATTAATTAAAACGTTAGATGTCCCAATAAAGCAGGTTTATGTAGAAGCTATAGTTGCCGAAGTTTCAAATTCTGCTGCGAGAGAACTTGGACTTCAGTTCTCTGGAAGTTTAGGAAAAGCAGGATTAACTATATTAAATAGCAATAGCTTAGCCGCAAACATAGGAAGCCAAGTTACTGGTTTTGTCTCTGATGGTATAGGAGTTACTTTGGGCCCAGCTGCAAAACAAATTTCTAATTTAGGAGCTTTAGTAAATATTATTGAGAATGATGGTAATTCAGAAATCTTAGCAACCCCAACCCTCTTAGCTATGAATAACAAGCAGGCAGAAATTTTGGTAGGAAGCAATATTCCGATTGTTACAGGAAAATATACCTCATCATCTGAAAGTTCCAGTGCTACACCATTTCAAACAATCAGTAGAGAGGATGTAGGTGTAATTTTAAAAGTTACTCCAATTATTGGCGCAGATGGGATGATAACCATAGAAATTGTTCAGGAAGTTTCAGAATTAGACACTTCTTCGGCAATAGCCTCTGATATAGTTACTACTAAAAGAGCCATTAAAACTTCCGCTGTAGTTAAAACAGGAGAAACCTTGGCCGTAGGTGGTCTAATCAACGAAACTACCCAATTCTTGGGATCTAAAATACCTATATTGGGTGATATACCTGGTCTAAAGGAATTATTTAACCAACGACGCATGAGTGTTACCAAACGTAATCTTGTAATATTTTTAAAACCGACAATTGTTAATGAAGCATCTGTAAGTGAGTATACAGTTGAGAAATTTTTAAAACTTAAAGAACAATCTGAAATAGCAAGGGAAAATAATAGTTTTAAACTTAAATACCCTCCTTTACCCTTTATAGAAAATTTACAATAAGCTGATACAATGATTTCTTTTCAGAAAGCATCAAAACTCGGAATAGCATCTGAAGATGTTAATCTTAAAGAAAATTCTGATAAACAAAAAAAATTTCTTATTCGCAATGATTGCTCCCAAGAAACCATAGATGACATAAGAAGGCATTATGGAAATGTAGTTTTTTCTGAACCATTAAATGCAGATGAGTTTGATAGATCCATCCAAAAGATATACAAAAATAAATCAATTATTGATGATGAAGAAATGATTAGTTTAGGAGATACTATCTCTCTAGAGGATGCAACTCAAAGCCTTCTGTCCAAAACCTCTATAGAAAATAATAGTGACGATGCCCCTATCATTCAAATGCTTAATTCTATAATTTCTCAATCATTAGCCAAGGGAGCATCCGATATCCATTTTGAACCCAATGAAGAAAGCTTTGATATTAAAATGAGGTTAGATGGAAATATAATCAATGTTTTATCGTTAAGATCTGAGATAGCTTCAAGATTGATTTCCAGAATAAAAATTTTAGGACAAATTAATATTTCAGAAAGAAGGTTGCCTCAGGATGGAAGAGTAACATTTAAATTGGGGAAACAAATAATAGATGTAAGAATTTCTACATTGCCAACTGGTTCTGGTGAAAGAGTAGTAATGAGAATTCTTGGCAAACAAAATCAACTCATAAAATTAGATAAACTTCAAATGCCTGAAATAATTTACAAGAATTTTCAATCTCAAGTAAGGAAACCTCACGGTCTAATTCTTGTTACAGGGCCAACTGGTTCAGGTAAAACAACGACCTTATATTCAGCGATTGATAGTATTTCAAATTTAGGTTTGAATATTATGACTATTGAAGATCCAATAGAAATTAGTTTCCCAGGGATTTCTCAAACACAAGTTAATGTAAAGCTGGGATTGGATTTTGCAGAGGGTTTGAAAGCAATTTTAAGACAAGACCCTGACGTCATTATGGTTGGAGAAATAAGAGACCCTGAAACTGCTTCAGTAGCTTTAAGAGCTAGTATTACAGGCCACCTTGTTTTGTCAACATTGCATACCAACACTACTTATGGTGCAATTAGTCGCCTAAGAGATCTTGGGGTTGATCCTTACATGATTAGCTCTTCATTAAACAGTGTCATTGCCCAAAGACTGCTAAGAAAATACTGTCTAAATTGTCGAGATGAATCAATTAATTTAGGGGGAAATTCATCAGACCAATTGTTTAAATTAAAGGGCTGTGAGCAATGCGATTATAGCGGTTTACAAGGCCGCATAGCTATTTTTGACTATTTGAATATAAACTCAGAATTAAAAAATAAAATTTCTGATGGTGATTTATTATCCAAAGAAGATAATATTCATGAAAAATCAAACTTATCTACAGAAGCAAATTCCTTAGTTAAGAATAATGTCATACCTAAATTTGAAGCAGTTAGAATGACAATGAATGATAACGAATAATGAAAACATTTTTGTATTATGGAATTGATGTTGACGGAATTTCTATCAGTGGAAATCTTTTAGCAATAGATAAAAAAGAGGCTGAAAACAAGCTTAATAAACGTGGAATTATCGTTCATTCCATCCGACAAAAAAGTAGCTTTTTAAATGTTTTTAGAAACAGTAAAAAAAGTTTTGAAGAAATTATTAATGACTTATCCAAGCTACTTTCTTCAGGGCTACCTATAACAGAATCATTAGAATTTTTAGCATCAAATAAAACTAGAAATCGCAATCAGGAAATAGTCATTAACATTTTGAATAATTTAAAAGACGGAGCAGAATTAAATAAAGCTATAGCTAGTCAATTCATAGACATATCAAGTTTTCACTTGGCCTTAATTAAATCTGGAGAAAAATCTGGCAAATTAGAAGAAGCCTTTACTTCAATTGCTAAAATGATTGATGAAGATAAAATAAAAAGATATGAAATTATTTCTTCTCTAAGTTATCCAGCAATTTTATTAGTGGTGATGCTATCATTAATTTATTTTATTTTAGAGTTCGCATTACCAAGAATGATTAATACAATTGATTTGGGCAACAATTTACCTTTTCCAACAAAAATTTTGATCATTTCTGGAAATATAATCCCAACAATAATAACTGTTATTTTTTATCTAATCTTCATCTTCTTATTTAGTATTGTTTTAAGGAATAGGTTTAAAAACCTATCTAAAATTATTGATAAAGTTTTCATTATAACACCTGTAATTAAAAATATAATAACTTTCATTTCGAGGAGGAGAATCTTGCAGGTATTCTCTCATGGTTTGAATGGTGGTTTATCCATTTTAGATACGTCAACGATAGTTGCTTTGAGTATGCCAAATCAATTTTTGAAAGAAAGAATATTATTAATGATTAAGTCCATTGAAGAAGGTGTCAGTTTTAGCAATGCAATAGAAAATATTCATATTTTATCACAAGCTGAAATAGCATCTATTAAAATTGGAGATGAAACGGATACATTACCAAAAAACTTTAATTTAATTTGCGATCAATTTGAAAAATCACTATCAATAACATTAAAAACAGTTATAAAAATTATAGAACCTTTAATAATTATTACTTTTGGATTAATGGTCTTGATATTAGCTCTAGGGATTATTTTACCGGTTATGAATTCAGCAAACATGGTAAATTATTAAATAATTAGATGAGACAGATAATAAAATCAAAATGCAAAAATAATTTAAATGGGTTTTCATTATTAGAGCTGCTTGTTGTACTTGCTATAATTGGAATTATTTTAAGCTTTATCGTTCCAAATGTTATCAATCGTCCTGATGAAGCAAGAAAAGCAAAACTATTAAATGATATTAATGTTCTAGAAGCTGCATTAGGGCTATACAAACTTGACCACGGAAATTACCCAAGCGAAAATGAGAGCCTAATAATTTTAAGTGAAAAAAAATATATTTCCGGAGTGCCAGTAGATCCATGGAAAAATCCATACAAATATAGGAACCCTGGAAAATATGGTGATGTTGACGTTTTTTCTTTAGGGGCTGACAATGAAGAAGGTGGAAAAGGTCAGGACTCAGATTTTGGTAATTGGACTTTAACGAGTGCAGAAAAATAACCTAAGCCTTGGATATTCATTAATAGAAATTATTGTTGTAATAAGCCTCATTTCTATTCTTGGCTATTTTATAACTCTATCTTTCAATGTATTAAATAATGAAAAACAATTATCTAAAGAAGATAAAATTACCTCTATGGATCAAGCAATAGATTCATTTAAAAAAAGATCCTTAGCTAAAGGAAAAGTTATAACATATTTAATTGAAGAAGAGTTGTTCCAGGTAGATGCATTTAAAAACTGCAAAATTTTAGAAAATGAAAAAAGAAAAGTGCATGTTACTCCCTCTGGTGAAACCTCTTCATTTCAATTTGATTGTATCATAGCTAATGAAAATTGGAATTTTTACATGAATAGTTCTGGTAAGGTTGCAATTGATGATGAAAAATAATACACAAGGCTTTTCAATCATAGAAGTGGCTGTTTCAATAACTTTATTTACTATACTAGCTCCATCCATCTATCTTATGATTTCATATTTAATAGCGTCGTCTAATTCAATTTCAAATAATTATTTGGATGAGCTCATTTATCGTTCTTATTTAGAAAGACAGGTATTAACCATTAAAAACCCAACTGAATCTGAAAATTATGATAACATTCAACTCTTTAATCGAAATCAAAAAGTTTTAGTAAAGATACAAAAAACTCCAAATAATAAGATTTATCTTATTTCACTAAAACCATCAAATAAAGCACTTCCAAATTTAAAGGCTTACTTACGTGTCAAATAAAATAAAAACTAGTGGTTTTTCACTAATTGAGCTTTTAGTAGTAATTGGGGTCTCATCAATTATTTTAAGTTTTGTTTTTTATTTATTTAATAACGTTAATTATTTAACTGAATTTATTAAAACTAGAGACAAAAAATCAATAGAATTTTCTTACACTATCAATCAATTACGTGATGATGTTCTTCATATTATACCAGGAAGAATTGCTAACTCATCAGGATTTCAGTTAATTGATGGAAAAAAACTAATATTTCATCGTTTAAGTTGGAATATAACGGGGGATGAACAAACTAAAAAAATAACAAAAGTTACTTGGGAGATATCCGGCGTTAAACTTATTCGTCAAGCTAATGATTTGGGAAAAAATAATAACAATCTAGAAAAAACGGAGTTTGAGACAAATGGCTTAAATGTGAGCTTTTCAGTAATAACAAATGATAAAAATCAGCCAAACTTTTCTAGTGATGTTACTTTAAATTTGCCAGAAGGAATAAATTTAGTTGCTGGAGAAAAGAAAATTCAGCTTTTCACATCTAGAGTTGCTCAACCATGAAATTGAAAAATTTAAAACAAGGTTTTGTTATTTCTATCGTTAGCATCTTTACAACTTTAATTATTATTACTTTAACAATAATGATTGCAAATCAAAAAGACAGAATAGATATTATTCAAAGTTTTAAAGAAAAGGACAAAATAACGCAGCAATTTTTAGCCTCAGAATTGGTATTAATGGAAATACTTCAAAAACAAATAAACCTTCACAGTTCACTTGATAAATTAAATGATAAAAAATTTACATTTATTACTCCAGAAGAAGGGAAAATATCTATTAATCTCAAAATATCTGATAATTGTTATAATGTTAATTCTTTGATTTATAAAACCTATTCAGGAGATTTAGATGTTAATCATATTGAATATAATAGAGTCATCAATATAATTAAGCAATTAGGTTTCAATCCTCAAATTATTGAAAATTACATTGACTGGATAGACAAAAATCAAACAAATAAAAATGGCCAAACCGAAGAAAAATTATATATATCATCTAATTTACCTTGGAGACCCAGAAATAATTTTATGGTTTCTGATGAGGAATTGTTAATGATACCCGGAATTAATAATATCCAAAAAGAGATACAAAAATATTTTTGTGTTAATTATCTTAATCGAAAGTTTAACATAAGAATGTTAAATGAAAAACAATTATCCTTGTTTTTACCTTTTTTAAGCCTTGATGAAAGTAAATTAATTTTACAAAACATCAATAGCGATTTATGGAAAAACTCACAAGAAAATCAAAATTCTTTAGTCATAACAAAAAATTTAAGTTTGGGTGACTTGAGAAATGAAATTGAGCAAGTTACTGGAAAAATGATATCAATAAAAGATTCTGAGTATTTAAATAACGTCGCCTTAGTTAGCAAATCCATTAATGCAGAAATAAAACTTCAAACTAAAGAAAAAAAACAATGGAATTCAATTGCAAAATTTGAAATTGGCTTAAATAATAAGGTTAAGCTTATATATAGATTTGGTCCTTCTCTAAATTAAAAGATAAACCTTATGACTAGTAATATTAAAAATCTAATAAGAGTAAAAAAGTACAAACCTTATTACGAATTATATCATGTTGAAAACAATAAAGTTTCTTCTTTTGTAAACTCATTCAATGAAATTTCAAAGCTACCTAGAACTTTATCAGAAATTAGAGTTGTTTTATCGTCAATTCTTTCTGTGGAAGGCTCAAGGGCAATGAATTTATCAAAAAAATTGTCTACCTCACAAAAAAAACAATTTTTTTTTAGCCACAACATCATCTCCGATCAATCAGATTTGATATATAGTGAACCTGCAATTAGTAATGATCAATTGAAACAGCTTTGGTTGGGTAAGAATGATTATGAAGAAAGAGTGTCCCCACTAATCGAAAGGTATAATAATAAAATAGAATGTGTGATATCTGAAAAATCTAGTTTTGAAATTAATAATAATAAAAATTTTTATTTTCAGGATGTTGATGATGATAACAAAATCAACAAAAAAGATGAACTTTTAGGGGCATCATTAATTCACTTTTATAAAGAAAAAATCCCATCTTTATTTTCTATTGAAAAAGAGTATTTTTGGAGAGGATTTTCTATTATATTATTGATTTTTGTTATTTTAAATATTTTTATTTTTTATACAACTTCTAATCCATTACTTAAATTAAAATTAAATTATTTATTTAATAATTTAGGAATTTCAAAAATTGAAAATCCTGAAAAAATTATCAGTTTAGAAAACAAACTAACTAACCAAATTTCTTCTCCTGTACCCCAAAATATAAATGAAATTAATTCATTTTTGGAAGATTTGCCTGAAAATGTTATATCTCATTTGACAAAATTCAATTATTCAGAAGGACAATTAATCTTAACATTTGAAAATCCTTTGGTAGAAGAGGTTCTCAGGTATTTGCAAGCTATCAATAATCAATCTGCTCAAATTGTTAATAATGAAGAATATTTGCAATTGATCTATTTCCTTAAGGAATTATGATGCTAACGAAATTTTTTAAAGTTTTTAAATCACAAAAAAAAACCTCACTTCTAATTTTATTATTTTGTGTTGGTTTTATTTCTGTGTTGGTTCATTTAACATATTCTTATCATTTAAGCTTCACTCCAGATCAGTTTAAAGCAAGGGAAAGTCTAAACTTATTAAAAAAATTTCCTGAGGGTCTTGTTCTCTTATCGACTAAGTCCTGGAATGAAAATGCTTACAATCAAAATGAAAAAAATCAAATAATCAATTGGTTAAATGGCAATTCTAATAGTAAAACTTTAATAAAATTTAAAGAAAATAAATTAATCATTAAAAAGGCTATGGATGAAAATTTTAACTTTTCATCGCTATTACAAAAAACTCTCTACATCCCAGATCAAGAAATTCAATTGATTTCTTCAGATTTTAAAAATAATTTTATCATTTTCACTCTTGGGAAATATAATTAATTGTGATATAAATATATAATTAAATAAGTACTGGGGATATCTCATGAAGAAATTAATATTAGTAATGTTTACATTAGGTTTATTTGCACTTGGCGGTTGCACTGGAACAGGCGGAGCTGCTAGTTCGGGTGTTGATTTAGGGGAAGCTGGAGAATTTGCTCCTGTAGGTGATGATGGATAGTAAAAAACAAAACAATTTTTTTTATTATAATTGAAATTATGCATATTTAGAATAACACGGAGAATAAATTATGAATTTTAGATTATTTTTAGTTTTAGTGGTTTTCCTTTCGTATGGAATGATAGCGAATGCTGCTTATAATGATGCTGGGACAGCCTATTCAACAGCTAAATCAGGGACCTGGGTCCAGGATAGAGCTAGTCAAGGTTTAAAGATGGTCAATGCATTTGTTTGTATCATCAAAAATTCAAACGGTGACACTAGACCCAATGAAACTTGGAGAGCGTTGATCGATGAGGTCAAATGTGATTTAATGCCTTCAGAGGAAGCGGGAGCTAAGTCTCTTGCTGATACTACAATGGTTTCAACTCGTTCCTCATCAACAGCACATCAGCTTATTGATGCGTACTTTTCTTCAGCAAGCGGTAATACCTATGTTGTATCGACATCTCTTAATGAATCTGCTGAAAGTAAATTCGGGTTAGTTCTTGATTTTAGATGGTATGAGTCTCCTGGCAATAGTACGCCTGTTAATCAGGCCACTATGGATAGTGGTTGGGCGGATGTTGCGGTTTCAGATGTTGACGGAGATGGCAATGACGATACTATTATTAGAAATGCTGAAAACTCACCATCAAATGCATTTGCTAGTGGAACAAAGGCTGTATCTTTTGCTCCTGCCCATACAACTCAGGCTTTTATTTCTTCTGCCATGGATCAGGAGCAAGGTGGTAAAACTTTTTATAAAGGCGTGACAACGTCAAATTTATATAGACGGATTACATTCAACTCATCGCAGGTTCAAATTAAAGACGCTTGCTATGACAAAACTAAAAAATGGGCAAACACTTACGAGTATGGTCTTTATGACAATGTCACTGGAGCAGAGGTTGCCATTACCGGCGGATTTGGATTTACATATGTCAATTCTAGTACAACATATCGTGGTGACGTAGGCCACTGGGGGGCATGGCTAGAAGGAAATGATGCTCATTTCCCTCAACCTGGAAGTCCTATTTCAATAACCAACAGAGACACAGATGAGAGTATGAAACTTTTAGCGGCAGCTGGTCGTCTAACGAAAGTTGAGAAGTCTTCTGTCACTCTTGTCTCAGGTGAAAGATTTAAAGTCTGGACTGGATCTGGTGATACGGATGTTTTTTATGATGCTGGCTGTGGGGCTGGTCTCTTCAATACACAGCAATCTGGAGGTTGCAGTGCATTCGCATTTCCTGCAGGTCATTGGAAAAGTGGTTCAGCAATCGGAGCTGGTGACTGGCTTTATAACGAAATGGCGAGAGCTCAAGTTGTTATAAATACTGGTGCAACAACAGCGTTAATGTTTAAGGAGACCGATATCGGTGCTTCTTCATCAGAAGCTGCTGGTATAGCCGCTATGACATGTGTAGGTTGGTGTCCAACTGGAAGGCCAAAAAAGTCTGAGATGGAAATTAATAGACATGATGGGTTTTGCAGAACACCATTTAATACCAATAGTATTAATGGTCCTGACAATACAACCTGTAATAACTATTCCTTTAAAGGCCTCAGTGATGGAACCGCTCCTTTAACTATGTTTAAGGGAGCTGAACCTGTAATTCCTTATAAAGATGACCTGTCAGCTCCAATGACACAAGCAGATGCTACAGAGGGTCAACGCTATCATATTGGTGGAGGCAGGTTCATTTTAAACTCCGATATAGGTGGCACTTGCGCTGCAACAGAAGATCCATCAGCAGCAAATAATATATGGAACTGTGCAAGTGGAGTTTATCAATGGCGCTCAGGGATCAATAGATGGGATAAATATTATTATCCAACATACGATAATAATACAGTCTATAATATCGATCCTCCTATCAAAGTCTCATACACATTTGCTACCGCAGATGACCAGAACAGTGCTAGCTTTACTTCAGGATCACAGTTTAGTTTTACTTCTAAAGAGAGAAAAAAGTCTGGAGGTGTATATAGCACGTCTTGTGGCGCTGCATGCTATGACTATGTTGCAAGAACTGACTACCCAGCAAAATACAATGGGAAGACTTTCTTTCTTGAATATGAGGGTTCTGGGCAGCTTTGGGGTTTACCTGAAAGGAGATCAGACAATGGATGGTTAAGAATGGTCAACCCTAAGAGTGGAACGATGATGACAGATGCTGATAATTCTTCTAAAGGATATGTAGTCAAGGCTCTTGGTACAGGTAAGATGTTTGCAGATTCAGCTGGAGGTGCTGGCGATTGTGCTGCATTGACAATTCCTACAGGATTTGACTTTACAGACATCCCTGTGACAACAGATAGAAGTTCGTCTACCAGGGTCTGGACAAACAGGCCAACGGTTACAACAATTTCTGTTAATCATGGCGCAGAACAAGAATAATTAAATTAATTCATATTTAATTTAAAATGCCCGGATTATTCCGGGCATTTTTTTTATGTGTAAACTGTTATTAAGGGCATAAAAAAAGAAACAAAACAAAGAAACGAACCAAAGGGAAGTTTAGTTTTTATAGTTGCCATTTTAATGGTTAATATAAACAGGCCCCAAAGTGCACTTGTAATTGATGCGTAAATAAAAATATGTATCATTTGTTCTAAACCAAAAAAAGACCCAATGGATGCTAAAAGCCATTTATCTCCTTCTCCAAATCCATTGGTTTTACGCAAAAAAAAGTATATTTGATTAATTGAGAATATTAGAAGCCAACCAGCAAGAATGCCAATAACAGAAAACTTTAATCCAAATGAAATAGAATTAATATTAAGCAATATATTAAATAAAATACCTATAACCATCATTAAAAACATAACAGGAAAATGTAACTGCATTGAAGACCAGTCAGTTATAAAACATATCAATAATAAACTTGAAAAAATAGAGTAAAAGATGAAGTTCTCAGTATCAAATTGGATAAAATACAATATAAACAAAACACCTAACAATAATTCTGAAATAGGGAGTTGAATATTAATAGGTTTTTGGCAAAAGTAACAGCGGCCCTTTAAGTAAAAGTAACTGAGTATAGGGATTAAATGCCACCAAAATAATTCCTTATGACATTCATCACACTGTGATCTTCCATGCAGTAAGCTCTTATTATTTAATATTCGGATAGATAATGAATGTAAAAATGAACCAAAAGAAACTCCTACAACGAAAATAATAAAAAAAATGAACAAGTTAACTTCATGGAAGTGGTCATGTAATATAAATGGTGACAAGACTAACTCAAAGCAATTAAATTTATTAAATGTAAATTATATAATTATAATTTATAATCAACATAACAATTAATTAAGGTAAAGATGAGAGATTTCAACTATCCGGGTCGTTCTGAAGTTTTTTCGAGCAATGCAATGGTAGCATCTTCACAGCCTTTGGCTTCTGAATCAGCCATTGAAATTCTTAAAAAAGGTGGTAACGCTATGGACGCAGCCATAGCAGCGGCGGCCGTTCTTGCAGTTATTGAACCTACAGACACCGGCATAGGGGGTGATTGCTTTGCGCTATTTTCTAAGAATGGAAATTCTATTCCAATTGCGTTTAACGGCTCTGGTAAATCGCCATCTAGACTAACAATTGACAGCGCAAGGGAACTAAAACTAGATTATATTGATGGACGAAGCCCTCACTCTGTTACGATACCAGGGGCGGTTGATGCATGGTTTAAGTTGCATGAAAGATTTTGCAATCTAGATTTTGATGAAATAATAAATCCAGCGATCAAATTTGCTGAGGAAGGTTTTTTTGTTCATGAAAGACTGTCTTATACCTGGTCAAATAACTTTAAAAGATTAGTCAACGTTGAAGCTAAAGATATATTCCTTAGGAATAAAAAACCTCCCCTTCCCGGTCAAAAAATGAAGAATTTGTATTTAGCAGAAGTTTTAAAAACAATATCTAAACAAGGAAGAAAAGGGTTTTACGAAGGTGAAGTGCCAAGTAAAATTGTAAAGTTTCTTAATGAATTAGGTGGTCTTCACACGACCGAAGATTTTTGCAATGCTCATGGGGAATTTGTTGAACCGATATATTCTTATTATAGAGACAATAAAATTTTTCAATTACCACCAAATACTCAAGGTGTAATTGCCTTAATAATACTCCGAATTCTAGAGAGCTTTAAAATTTCAAAATATGATTTTAATCATCCCGACAGAATTCATTTGCTGATAGAGGCTGCTAAAATTGCGTACAATTATAGAAATAAATTATTAGGCGACCTGAATTCTAGTAAGCTAATTATGGAAATCATAAGTGATGATTTGTTGATTAATAAATTATCTCAATCAATTGATGTCAATAAAGCTAACAATTTAATTCCTCCAATTCCAAGTATAGGATCAAATACTGTATATTTGACTGTTGTTGATAAAGATTTAAATGCGGTTAGTTTTATAAACTCAATTTATGAATCATTTGGATCTGGTTTGGTGCCACCGGAAACTGGAATTTTGTTACAAAACAGGGGTAAAAGTTTCAATTTAATAAAAGGCCATCCCAATTGCCTACAACCATCAAAAAGGCCAATGCATACAATAATACCTGGAATGGTTTTCAGAGATGATAAATTATTCATGTCATATGGTGTAATGGGAGGAGATTATCAACCAATAGGACACTCCGACGTATTGAGTTGTGTAATAGATCATAATTTAAATTTTCAAAAATCATTAGATAAGCCAAGATTTTTACCAATAAACGACACGATCGAAGTGGAGAGAAGTCTTTCAAGTAAAATTGTAAATAAGTTAAAATCTAAAGGTCATGATGTAAAGACTTCTCAATACCCTCATGGAGGCGGTCAAATCGTTTCAATTGATTGGAAAGAAGGGAAACTTATTGGTGCTTCCGATCCAAGAAAAGACGGAATTGCATTAGGTTATTAATTAAAGACTACGATGAAAGACTTCTAGTAATGATAGAAGAAAGTTTTTCGGTGAACCCTTTGGTATCTAAAGGAAGTTCGCCTTCAACAATTCTTGCTTGGTCTAATAATAAGTGGCTGACGTCATTAACAATTGACTTGTCACTTGACTTCGAAACTATCTTTGCCAGTGACTTAATTAAGTCATGAGAATCATTGATCTCCAGTATTTTTTTACTTTCTTTGTCGAGCCTTTTGTGTTGTCTCATCAAACGTTCAAGATGAATATCCATCTCAGCCTCATCAGCAGTTAAGCATACGGGGCTGTCGGTTAACATTTGGGATGACTTAATGTCCTTTACCTTTTCACCCAAATGACTTTTCATTTCGGAAATTAAAGTCTCAATTTCTTTTTTATTAGCAGGTTTTTTCTTCTTATTTTCTTTATCTTCTTTTGGTTCAAATTTTGATAAGTCAGCATTACCCTTTGTTACAGATTTAAATCCCTTACCTTCATACTCATTAAATGATGGAAGCCAAAACTCATCAACAGGGTCAACCATAAATAAAACTTCCAGACCCCTCGATTTAAATCCCTCTATTTGAGGGCTTTTAATGACTTGTTCAATACTTTCTCCGGAAATATAATAAATATCATTTTGATCTTCTTTCATTCTCGAAATGTATTCATTCAGTGAGGTATATTTTTCATCGTTCGTTGATTTAAATAAAGAAATGTCTAGTAAGGATTTCCTTCTATCAAAATCTTCATATATTCCCTCTTTAAATGCTGCACCAAATTCATTAAAGAATTTTTCATACCCTTCCCTATTCTTTTCACACTCTTTTCTAAGTTCACTTAAAATTTTGTTGACTAAAGCTTTACTGATTTTATTTAAAGCGGTATTGCTTTGCATCATTTCCCTGCTAACATTTAAGTCTATGTCCTCGCTGTCAACAACGCCTTTAATAAAGCGTAAATAAGATGGAAGTAAATTTTCACATTCATCAGTAATGAAGACCCTGTTTGTATAAAGCTTAACTGAAGTCTTTCGGTCAGGATTAAATAAATCAAAAGGTTTCATTTCAGGTATGAATAATAAATTGGTAAAGCTAATTAATCCTTCGGTAGTATTGTGAATAATTTTCCATGGCTTGCCTATGCCACCCAAATGATTGTAAAACTCTTCGTACTGCTCTTGTTTAATATCCTTTTTATTTCTCATCCACAAAGCAGAAGCAGAGTTTAGTGATTTTAGATCATTTTCTTTCCCCTCTTCTATTAGTTTTACGGGATAAGGGATATGATCAGAATATTTTTTAACGATATTCTCTATGCGAAATGTCTCCAAGTAATCTTTTTCAGTTTTTTTAATGTGAAGGGTAATTTCTGTTCCTTCTATTTCTCTATTGGTCTCAGAAACTTTAAAAGAGGATTGACCATCAGACTCCCAATGAAAGGATTGTTTTGATCCAATGCCTTTTGATACTACTTCAACTTTATCAGAAACCATGAAAGCTGAATAAAATCCAACACCAAATTGACCGATTAAAGATAAATTATCCTTTTTATTTTTTTGCTTTGTAATTCCCTCTAAAAAAGCTTTCGTTCCAGATTTTGCAATTGTTCCAAGACTTGATATCAATTCATCTTTAGACATTCCTATTCCATTGTCTGAAATTTTTAATGTTTTAGCTTTGGGGTCGACAACTAAGTTAATATTAAAATCTATTGATGAAGAAAATGACTTGTCAGTTAAACTTTTGTATCGTCTTTTATCACATGCATCAGATGCGTTCGATATTAATTCTCTAAGAAATATGTCTTTATTACTGTAAAGGGAATTAATTACAATGTTTAATACTTTGCCTGTTTCTGCTTCAAAATTATGCTCTTCTGCGCTCATCACTTTTCCTGATTTTTAGTTAGATAACTAGAGTTAGATTTAAGAATAAATTATATAATTTTCAAGGGCGAATATAAGAAAGTTTTATTTATTTAATAAGTTTTTAGATAAAATATTATGAATTTCGATTGTTTTACTTAATTCTAAATTGGTTATGTTGTTACTTTCAGAAATAATTCTTCCATTACAAATAGTCCATTTTGTGTTTAGTGGTCCACAAAAAACAAGTGATGCAATTGGATCATCAACTGCCCCTGATAATGATAAACTAGATAAATCATAGATTGCAAAATCAGCACTTTTACCAATTTTGATACTTCCAATGTCATTTCTATTAAGAGTTTTAGCACCACCAGCAGTAGCCAACCATAAAGCATTTCGAGCGTTTAATGTATTTCCACCATTTTGAACTCTTTGAAGATAAAGAGACATTCTAGCCTCATTTAAAAGATTACCACTATCATTAGAAGCTGAACCATCAACTCCTAATCCAATTGAAATATTTTTATCTAACATTTTAGACAAAGGAATTATTCCGGAACCAAGCCTCATATTTGAACAAGGGCAATGAGATATACCGGTTTTCGATTTTGAAAACAGGTCAATTTCATTATCGGAAAGTTTTACACAGTGTGCATGCCAAACGTCTTTACCAAGCCATCCTAGTTCTTCAACATATTGCCCTGGGGTCAACCCAAACATTTCTTGTGAGTATTTCAAATCATCAATATTTTCTGCTAAATGAGTATGGAGGCCTACATTATAATTTCTTGCTAACTTAGCAGTTTCTATCATGAGGTTTTTTGAAACAGAAAAAGGTGAACAAGGGGCCAATGAAACATTAATCATTGAATTGTGTTCGGGATCATGCCAGCGTTCAATTATTCTCATTGAATCTTTTAATATTTTATTTTCATTTTCAACTAAATTATCAGGTGGCAAACCTCCATTAGATTCTCCTATACTCATTGAACCCCTTGTGGGATGAAATCTAATTCCAATTTCATTAGCAACTTCTATTTCGTCTTCTATCTGTACGCCGTTAGGATATATGTACAGATGATCTGTAGATGTTGTGCATCCAGATAAAATTAATTCAGATAATCCTATTTTCACTGCAGATTTTAAATCTTCAGGTGTTATATTAGACCATATTGGATACAAAGTTTTCAACCAATCAAATAAGGAAGCATTTTGAGCTAAAGAAACTGCTTTTGTTAAAGTCTGAAATAAATGATGGTGAGTATTAATTAATCCAGGGATAATAACATGATTTGATGCGTCTATAATTAAATCTGGATCAATGCTAAGTGTTTCATCATTAAATATCTTAGTTATAATTCCATCTTCACAATAAATGGATGAATTGTGCAATTCTCTTCCAGTAGAAGAGTAGCCCTTTCCATCCATTGTTGCGATTATTTTAGCGTTTTTGATTAATAAATTTTTCATAAGATATAAAAAAATGCAGCCAATAATGGCTGCATTTAAATTGTATTTTATTTAGTTTATTCAATTTCTTCAGGTAATATTATATTTAATAATACAGCTAAAAATGCTGAAGGTAATAATCCTGAAGTCATTAATAATTTCATGGTATCGGGTAAGTGTTGCATTGCATTTGGAACAGCTTGCAATCCAAGTCCCACTGATAATGATAAAGCCAAAATAAGCATGTTTCTTCTATTCCAAGAAACAGCAGAAAGCATATTTATCCCAGCTGAGGCAACCATACCAAACATTAAAATTACTCCACCACCTAATACAGACATTGGCATTGAGGCGACTATAGCTCCAATTTTAGGAATTAAACCACAAAGAACTAGAAAAATAGCGCCAATTGTTACTACCCAGCGACTCATAACGCCCGTCATAGAAACCAGTCCAACGTTTTGACTGAAAGATGTGTTAGGAAGGCCTCCAAAAACTCCAGCAACTGCCGTTCCTAATCCGTCAGCAAAAGTCCCGCCCTGAATTTCATCATCAGTTGCCTCTCTATTAGCTCCTCCTTTAGTTATTCCTGAAATGTCGCCTATAGTTTCAATTGCACTAACAATAGCCATTAAACACATGCCAATAATGGCTGCTGCATGTAATTCAAAACCGTATTTAAAGGGAACCGGTAAGGCAAACCAACTTGCTTTTTCAACGCCTGAAAAATTTACTACACCCATGAAAATACCAACAATATATCCAGCAATCAAACCTATTAAAATTGCAGCACTTGAAAGGACACCTCTAGCATAAAATTTAAAACCTAAGGCTACAATTATAACTACAAGTGCTAAACCCCATTTAGACATAGAGCCCCATTCAGGCGCATTCATTTGAAAAGCAGCAGCACCACCAGCAGCATATTTTATTCCTGTTGGGATCAGTGCTAATCCTATAGCTAATATAACTAAGCCAGAGACTAAAGGTGGAAACCAATGACGAAAACGACCTATAAACATGCCTAATGCAGCGTGAAATAAACCGCCAACTATTATGCCCCCATAAAGAGCACCCATCCCTGCAGTTTTAATTATAGGAACCATTATTGGTATAAAAGCAAAACTAGTGCCCTGCATAACAGGTAACCTTGCACCTACTGGACCAAACCCAATGGTTTGAAATAATGTTGCGATACCCGCAAATAACATTGACATTTGTATTAAAAACACAGCATCCGCCCCACCAAAGGCAAATCCTGCAGCTCCCCCAATAATAACAGCTGGAGTAAAGTTACTTACAAACATGGCTAATACATGCTGCAACCCTAGAGCTATGCTTTCGCCCATAGGCGGATTATAATCTGGATTTTTAAGATTATCATTTACTTGGTCAGACATTATATCCTCCCCTTTTATTAATTGACGCAATTCATTCAAAGCGTCGGTTAAAAAAATTAACAAT
>CACAIE010000018.1 GCA_902532475.1 uncultured SAR116 cluster alpha proteobacterium | reverse complement strand
ATTTCAAAAGTATTGAATATTTTAGTAGTTTGGCGATTGTGATCTAAATTAGATTCTGCAAAAGCTGATGAGGCAAATAGTAAAAAAATAAAAGCAAAGCGCATAAAAGAATTCTTATATAAAATAATTTATTATATTAGCTAAAAAATTTTAAAATTATATATTATAATTTAGTTTATCATATAAAAATTATTAATTTAAAAGTTAAGTTAAATGAAAACTAAATTTAATATAATTATAATCTGTTTTTATCTCATGGTGGTCTCATTTACAGTAAAAGCGGATTTTTTAAAAGGCCTAGAAGCCTTTAATGAAAAAAAATATAATTTAGCCTTTAATTTTTGGTCTGAAAGCTCTAAAAATGGTGATGTATTCTCCCAATTGAATCTTGCACTTTTATACAAACATGGATTTGGGGTTGAACAAAGCTATTCAAAAGCATTTGATTTATTAAAGAGTGCATCTTCAAATGGAGTGCCCGAAGCTCATTATAATCTTGCACTTTTTTATTATAATGGTTTAGGAGTAACAAAAGATTATAAATCTGCTAGAGAATTATTTCTTTTATCTAACAAAGAAAATGTACCTGGGGCTAACTATTACTTGGGCCTTATATATTTAAATGGCCTCCAAGTTGAAAAAGATGTTAATTCTTCTTTCAATTATTTTAAAATGGCTTCTGATAACAATATTCCTGAAGCATATTGTAATCTTGCTTTATTCTATTTAGAAGGTATGGGGGTTCCTCAAAATTATAATGAAGCATTAAAATTATTTAACTTGGGTGCTGATAAAGGTATTTCAGATTGCCAGAATGGTTTAGGCTGGATGTATGACAATGGTATTGGTGTTGAAAAAAACTTAAATCAAGCTATTAATTGGTACGAATTGGCCGCAGAGCAGAAGCATAAAAGTGCTCAATATAATCTTGGTATAATTTTTTTAAATGAAAAGTCGATTTATGAACATACATTAACTTCTTTGAAGTGGTTTTCTTTGGCTGCGGAACAAGGGGTTCCAGAAGCACAATATAACTTAGCAACAATATACTTTGAGGGTGTTGGTGTTGTTCAAAACTTTTCTAAAGCATTTGAATTTTATCATAAATCATCATTAAATGGCTTTAGTATGTCTCAGTACAAACTTTCGAAAATGTATTTGAAAGGATGGGGGGTTGATAAAAACAAAATAAAGTCCTTTATGTGGATGAATATTGCCGCTTCACAAGGATATAAAAAAGGTATTGAAGAAAGAGATAAATTAGTGAAAACTTTGACGGATCTGGAGATAGCAACAGGTCAAAAATTGTCTTTGGATTGTTTTTCAAAAACATTCAAAAATTGCTAAATTATAGTAAACAACTTACCTGGGTTTAAAATATTTTTAGGGTCAAGTGATAATTTAATTGTTTTCATCAATTCCAATGATGTTTTATCTTTATATTTATTGAGTTCTTTAATTTTTAACTGCCCAATTCCATGTTCTGCACTAAAGGATCCACCAACTTTTTTAACCCTTTCATAAACAAAATCTTTAAGTAAATTTTGATTCCGATGAACGTATGGGTGATCTTTACTAATATCCATAAGATTGTAATGTAAATTTCCATCCCCTAAATGTCCGAAGACACAAATTTTTACTTTGCTGTGAAATTTGTTTAAATCTTTAGATGTATTGTTCCAAAATTCTGCCATTTTGCTAATTGGAATAGAAATGTCTAACTTTAGTTGAAAACCTTCTTGCATTTGAGCAATATTTGCACTTTCTCTTATTTCCCATAAATCTTTATTCTGTTGATTCGATTGTGAAATAACAGCATCCTCAATAAGTTCTTTTTCAATTGTATTTGTCATTATCTCTATAACTTTATTTTTGAAAATGGTTTCACCTGCTTCATTTTTTTTTAAGTCTAAATCAGATGTTGTTGCAAACTCTACCAGTACTGCCATTTCAGGAATACTAGTAAATGGTTTATTATATTGTGGGAATTGTTTATGAATAATTTCCAAAATTGGTTTTGTCATAATCTCAAATGCTTCTATACCGTTTCCAGTAACTGACTGTAAATATTGCAGTAATTGAATCGATTTAAATATATCTTTTACTTGCATAAATGAAGATAATTTTAACTTAGGTTTTTGAAATAACTTAATGGTGGCAGCAGTTATAATAGCAAGGGTTCCTTCTGAGCCTATTAATAATTTATGGAGAGCATAACCTGTATTATCTTTATGAAGAGCTGTTAGGGTATTTATAATTTTACCATCAGGAAGTACAGCCTCTATACCTAAAACTAGATCACTTGTAGATCCATATTTGAGTACATTATTTCCCCCAGCATTTGTAGCTAAATTCCCACCAATTGTGCAACTACCCTTGGCAGCTAAATTAATTGGAAATACTTTATTCTTTTTATCCACTTCATTATGGATGCTTTCAAGTATGCACCCTGCTTCAACAGTAATAGTGTTTCCTATTAAATCAATTGATCTAATTGTATTTAATTTTGTTAAATTCATTAGAATAGAATTACCAGATTGATCTGGAGTAGCTCCA
This sequence comes from uncultured SAR116 cluster alpha proteobacterium, assembly GCA_902532475.1. Taxonomy (GTDB): domain Bacteria; phylum Pseudomonadota; class Alphaproteobacteria; order Puniceispirillales. The sequence goes on along the minus strand of CACAIE010000018.1, from coordinate 33,927 downwards.
CCGCATAATCCAGTGTTTCCCCCTTGAGGGACGATTGGAATTTCATTATTAGAAGCTAGTTTAACTACATTGGATACTTCTTTGGTGGATGCAGGAAATATTACAAAGTTAGTTTTACCTTTAAAGACACCTCTCCAATCTGAAAGGTACTTATCATCTTCACTAACAAGAATTTGATTTTTTACTAGTGATTGAAACTCATCAATTTTATTTTTACCGAAGGTCATGATACTACAATGCTGCCCTTTTAAGTCTATCGTTTATAGCCACACCAATACCCTTATTTGGAATTGGTGCTACCATTATATTCTTTGCATTACTCTTATCAAGGGTGCGTAGCATGTTAAATAGGTTTGCTGCAGCTTCATTTAGATTTCCTTTCTTACTTAAATTAAGAGAAACGCCATTAAATTTATTATCAGGCATCAAATTTTTGAATCCTAAATAAGCGCAATCATTAGAACAATTAGTTGAATTTATAATTAAATGTTTCTGGGTTGAATAGTGTTTAAGAAGTTGACCAGGGCTTTCAATTAATTCTGAACTAGTATTTAGTTTTGCTTGACTATTGGTTGTTTCTTGAATCATCTCCAACGTGATGGGACCTGGTCTTAGTATTACGGGGCAATCACTTCTTGCATCTACTACAGTAGATTCTATACCTTTTTCTGTTTGGCCATTATCAATTATTAATTTTATTTTTTCACCAAACTCTTCGAATACATGTTCTGCTAAAGTTGGGCTAACCATACCAGACTTATTCGCACTAGGAGCTGCAATTGGTTTATTTAATTTTGAGATAATATCTTGTAAAATTTTACTTTTAGGAACCCTTACAGCGATACTACCTAAATTAGCTGCAGCTAATTTAGAAATACTGGTATTTTTTTTTTGTTCCATTATTATGGTTAAAGGGCCAGGCCAAAAAGCTTTGGCTAAAATATTTGATAATTGAGTTTCTTTGCAAAAGCTATAAGCCATCTCTTCATTTGATACATGTGTGATTAAAGGGTTGATAAAAGGCCTATTTTTTAACTTATAAATTTGAGAAACTGCAGTGTCTGATGTTGCGTCAGCTCCCAAACCGTAAACAGTTTCTGTAGGAAAAGCGACTAAATCGTTTTTTGATAGAAGTTTTACTGCTGTCGATAAAATATCTTCAGAATAAGATTTTATATTACTATTAGTTATAATTTTTGACATATAAAGTTTTTATTAAGTAATTATTTATTATTGTATAATAATACATTTAAAAAATAAAAACATGGAAAGTTTATGTGCGGAAGATTTTCACTTTCATCTAATTTGAATGAATTGAAAAATGAATTTTCTGATGATTTGTCAGGAAATTTTCCTGCCAGATATAATATTGCACCTGGGCAGGATTCAGTGGTGGTTTCTTTGTATGATAAAAAGTTCAATTTGCAAATTTTGAATTGGGGTTTTAACTCTTTAAATACAAGTAAATTACTTATTAATGCTAGATCTGAAACAGTGCACCAAAAAGTAACATTTAGTAAATTGCTTAGATTTCAGAGATGCCTTATCCCTGCTAACAGTTGGTTTGAATGGAAATCTTCTAAAAAGCCATATCTTATTAAAAGTAGAAATAGTAATTTAATTGCCTTTGCAGGACTTAAAAGATTAAGCAATAATGGAGATCCTCAATTTATAATAATTACCTCTGAATCAAATCAGCATTTGAAGTCTCTTCATTCAAGAACTCCGTTAGTGATTGATAAAAAAAATTACTATAAATGGACGGGTACTAGTTATGAAGAGGCTTTAACTTTACTAAAACCAATTAACGGCAATAATTTTGATTTTCATCCGGTATCCCCAGCTTTAGGAAAAGTTAATAATGATAATAGCTCCCTAGTTGAAAAGTATGATTATAAAGAAAACAGCGATCTTCCTTTGTTCAATCATTTTAATTGACAGTTGAACCTTCATGAACTTCAACTCTGTAAATTTGCCACATGACTAATGCTCCCGCACCCCTAAAGGGCCTCCATTTTTCAGCAAGTTTAACAAGATTATTTGCTGAAGGTCTTTTTTCAAGCTGAAAGTATCTTCTTGCACCTTCTTGGATTGCAAGGTCAGCTTGAGGAAATGCATCCATATCTCCTAGTACAAATAATTGATAAATATCAGCTGTCCAATCACCTATTCCTTTAACTTGTGTTAATTTTTTATGTGCATCTTCACTAGATAATTTAGTAAGGTTTTCTAAAACTAAAGACCCATTTTTTATTTTTTTGGCCAAATCTCTACTATAGGTAATCTTTTGTCTTGAAAGTCCTGCCTCCCTAAGCTTTAAGTCTGATAAATTTAGTAGAGTGTTAACATTATTTGCATCAATATTTCTTAACTTTCCCCAAACAGAATTTGCTGCTTTTACAGATATTTGTTGACCGATAATCATCCTAAACAAGGTCTCAAAGCCACCATCAGTCATCCTATCTTTTGGCATACCATATTTTTTAATAGCCTCTTTTATACCGTTATCTTTTTCAGCGAGATTACTTATTGCATCTTGGTGAGTCATTTTTCCCATAACACAAATTAGTTTTTGAAGGACCGGTGGCATGATTTGCATGTCATGCTCAATTGATTAAATAATTCATTTAATTCATCAATTTTGTTTTGTTGAGCGGCATTCTTTAATAACTTCGCAGCAGTTTCGTTTTTTTGCGCTTTTTCCTTAAAACCATCAAAATTAGTCCAGATGTCATCGCTTGCACCCCTGGATGAGCTATCTACAGGAAAATAATCGACCATTTCACTAGCAAACAATTCAATTTTATTTGAACTTTCAATAATTTGTTGCAAGTCATTTACCTTGATCGCTTGGTAGATGTTTTTCATGCTTTCTTTATTTGTCTGAAAGTTTTCTTTTCTCTTATCAACGATGCCAGCGCCAATTGCTGGTATAGATAATAATATAAAAATTACGATTAAATTTTTCATAGTATTTCGATCTCTGTTTTGTGAAAGTATGGGTTATTGGGTGATACAATTATTGGTGGAAAATGATTATGATTTACACTGTCTGGAAACTTCTGGGCTTCAAGACATATTCCAGCAAAATTTTTATAGGTAATATTATTTAAGCCTGGCACCTTAATATCAAGTTTAGGAGAATTATAAACTTGAATGCCTGGTTGGTCAGTCCAAAGTTTTAAAGTTAATTTATTATCAGGATTATACAATTTAGCAGAAAGCTCACTGTTAACCACAGCCTTATTTAAGATAAAATTGTCATCTAATTCAATTTCGCCAATTTCTTTACTAATAGAAAAATCCATTTCAGTTCCTAAGGTTGGTAAAATTGTTCCAGTTGGGATTAAATGTTGATTAGTTTCTGTAAATTTTGAAGAATTTAAATAAAGATAATGATTGCAAATATTGTAAGGCCTCTCTTTTACAGAGGATAAATTAAAATAATTGTGTTGCCCCATATTAATTGGGGTTTCACAATCGGTAGTAGCTCTAATTTCAATTTTAAGTTTTTGATCGTCTAATTGATATTTGACATTTGCCTCGACATTTCCAGGGTATCCTCCTTCACCATCTTTACTCTGGATAAAATAAGAGACAGAATTGTCTTGTTGATTAATTTCAAAATCCCAAATTAATTTTCCAAATCCAGTTTCCCCTCCATGAAGGTGATTAGGAGGCCGGTTAATATCTAATTGATATTTTTTTTCACTCAGTGAAAACCGTCCTCTATTAATGCGATTAATTGTTCTTCCAATAATAGAACCAAAGTAAGGACTATATTTTGGGTAGTAGTCAAAATTTTCAAAACCTAATACAACAGAATTTGACCTATTTTCTGAGTTATTTATTGTCCAATTTTGTATTGAAGCACCCCAATTCATTATTGAAATGCATGTGTTATTTCCACCGAATAATGAAGTGAGAATGACATCGCTATCTTTAAATCTACCAAAGGTATTATTGATAATTTTATTCATGTTTGATTATATCATTTTCAATTAAATATTTAATGATTATTTCAGAATTCTCATCTGGACTACCATGAGATCCATCCAAAACTATCTCTGAATTTTCTGGAATTTCATAAGCGGAATCTATGCCTGTAAAATCTTTTAACAAGCCTGCTCGAGCTTTCTTATATAACCCTTTTGGATCTCTTTTTTCACAAATATCAATTGATGTATTTAAAAACACTTGTATGAATTCTTTTTCATTGAATAGTTTTCTAGTATTATTCCTTTGTTCTTTGAAGGGAGATATGAACGACGATATAACTATTAAGCCAGCGTCAACCATAAGTTTGCCCACATGTCCAATTCTTCTTATGTTTTCATTTCTATCACGATCAGAAAAACCTAAATCTTCATTGAGTGTATGTCTAAGATTATCACCATCTAACGAAAATGTGTGTTTCCCTAACTTATTTAATTTTTGTTCTAAAGTATCGGCAAGTGTTGATTTTCCTGCTCCAGATAACCCGGTAAACCATATTATGCAAGGAGTTTGCTTCTTAATTTTAGAGCGATGCTCTTTGTTGATTTTCATTTCATGGTGGAAAACTTTGTTCTTTATCTTATCGTTTGTTGTAAATTTTTTAGTTTCCATATTTTTCCTTAAATTAAAATATTTTTAAGATTTTAATTTTGTCTAACTTTTATAAGTTAAGTTGTCTTTAAACTTTATTAAAGTTTAAAATGAGTTTTCCACTTTCATCAAAAGACATTGCAGTTTCCTTTGATTTTAAATCTTTAAATCTCCAATCGAAAAAGGATTGTATTATATCTGACATTTTATCATTATCTTCATTAGGAGAAAACCAAATTGAAATTTCTATTCTTGTTTCTGTATCATCGTTGGGAATAGAAACTTTAACACTTTTTTGAAGGAATAGAGGTCCTTCAAATCCTTCAGGTTCATCTTCAACCATTGTAGCCAAAATGTTTTCTGGGGCTTCTTCGAAAAAACAATTAGTTATTGGTACACCGTTATGGTTAATTATTTTTTTAAATTTTATGCTCTCTTTAAATGCCATTAACGAATACCCAATATATTAATTAAAATAAAAATTAACTTATATTACACCAATTTTCGTTCAGTTTTAAACCCAGAATTTTTTGAATAAGTATGTATTAGATATTGAGGTCGATTAGAGTTTTGTCTATTATGTTTTTCCCAGCTTAAATCAAGGGCAATGGGAGGCATTGTATAGGCATTAAAATTTCCAATTTCTATTTCAAAGTTCCTGTGTATATGGCCACAAAATAAGCCAATCAATGGTTTGTGATTCTTTAAGATGTCAATAAATTCAAATACTCGATCTTCAGTCTCAAATTCAATATTTACTGAAGATGACTTTGAAACGTTAAAAGGTGGGTGATGCATAAAAACTGCTGTTGGAATGTTTTTACTTTTTTTTAAGAGGTTCGAAAAAATTGTAAGCCTTTCGTAAGATAATTCACCTTTATTGCTGTCTCTGCAATGTGTATCCATAGATATTAAGTTCAAATTAGATAACTCTACTAAATAAATATGAAAATTACTCTTTAAATCAAGATTGCACTTTTGGTTAAAAATTTTATAAAGATTTTTTCTGTTGTCTCTATTTCCAGGTGTATAAAAGATGGGAATTTTTAAGTCGCCTAAGATATTGTGCACAATTTTATACTCCTCTATTGTGCCATTATGCGTAACGTCACCAGTATGTAAAATTAGATCGGGTGTTGTCTTCAGAGACTTGATGCCTTTAACACATTCTTTTAAATTTTGTATTCGTTTTTCAGATATTCTTTGCTCATTATTATCTGATGGTAAAAAAATATGTGTGTCAGAAATCTGAGCAATAATCATAGATTGTTTGAATTATAAATTATTTATCAATAATGTGATGAACAGGAGCTTTTTCCATTGACCAAGTATCAGCCTTTTCATCAAATTGAGATAATGTGAAGCAATGCCAATCTTTATCATCTAATTTTGGATGATCTCCCCTATAATAGTATCCTGGCCACCTAGTTTCTTTCCTAAACAAAGTATGCTGTGTCACGCATTCAGAAGCTATAACTCTATGATTGAGTTCCCATGCTCTTTGGAGTTGGTGAAGACTATCGGCACCAATATTACTTAAGTCTTCTTTCAGCATTGTTAGAAGCTCGATTCCCCTTAAAAGCATGGGTTCATTAGTAAGGTAGTCAGTACTTGTTCCTCCAACGTATTCATCCATTATTTTTTCAAGCCTTTGAAGGCCTTGGATCGGCAGAATGTAACTAGGAGAGACAGTGCCACTAGTGATTTCATTTCTTCCAACTGTATAATTTTCTAATGGCTTATAAACTAATTCTTTTAGATTTGAATATTCTTCTTCACTTACTTCGGGTTGGTCATTGCCAAGGTCGTTGACGTAGTTGATGGCAGACTTCCCAGCTATTCTACCTTCCGTAAACGAACCAGATGAAAATTTATGTGCTGTCCCGCCTATTGTGTCTCCAGAACCAAATAGACCTTCAACAGTCATCATTCTATTGTAACCCCATTGATAGTCATCAGGTGCATAGTCACTTGGTCCACTTGCCCAAGCCCCAGAACAAGTAGCGTGAGATCCCATTACATAAGGCTCAGACATCACTAATTCTGGATTAGTTTCTTTAGGGTCAATATTTTGTGAAGCCCAGACAACGGCTTGGCCAATAGTCATGCCCAAGAAGTTTTCCCATCCAATCGTTTCTTTGTGAGGGTCTTTGAATGCTTCCTTGGTTACCATTCTAATTGGGCCTCTTCCTGCTTGGACCTCTTTTAAAAACGCATGGTTTCTAAGGCATGTTGGGACTGGTTGTTGATCAACGTAATCCCCAACCATAGCTTTTATTGAGTCATACCATGTATTCTCATAACTTTTGCCATAGCCATTTTCTGTTGTAGTCTTTAGATGTAAAAAATATGCTCCCACAGGACCGTAGCCGTCTTTAAATCTTGTCAGAACAATCCTATTTTCCATTTGTGTCATTTTTGCGCCAACTCTTATTGGGAGAGCGTAAGCTGAAGCACTACTCCAAGGCGCATACCAGGTGCGACCCATTCCTTCTCCAACTGAGTGTGGTTTAAAAATATGTGAAGCTCCACCCGCAGATACTACGACAGCTTTAGATCTAAAAATATAAAAGTCACCTGTCCTGACATTGAAACCAACCGCTCCCGCAACACGATTAGGCTTATTTTTGTCCATCAATAGGTGAGTGACCATAATCCTGTTATACACTTCTGTAGCTGCCTTTCTTGCAGCCTCTGCGATAATAGGCTTGTAACTTTCACCGTGGATCATTATCTGCCACTTGCCTTCACGTTGGTAACGACCATTTTCAGGGTCTCTCATGATTGGCAGACCCCATTCCTCAAACTTATGGACTGTAGAATCTACGTGACGAGCTATATCATAGCCAAGATCCTCTCTCACTAATCCCATTAAGTCGTTTCTGGCGTATCTAACATGGTCTTCAGGCTTATTTTCATTCCACTGCATACCCATGTAGCAATTGATTGCGTATAAACCTTGTGCAACCGCACCACTTCTTTCAATGTTTGCTTTTTCAACCACAACTATTTTCTTATCTCTACCCCAGTAACGTGATTCGTATGCAGCGCCGCAACCACCAAAGCCTCCACCAATTACCAGAACATCAGAATCTACATATATAGTTTTTCGTGATGCCATTACAGTGGGCCTTCTACAAACTGACTTCTAGATATAGTTGGCAATGAGTCAATCTTTAAGGCATCTGGTTCGTGCGCTAGTTGCTGAGTAGCAAAATCTTGAGTATTTGGATCCTCATATTCTGCTGGACCTTTGATTGAGCCCCATGGGGTTGTTCTTATAGGTGAAACGAAATTTTTTTCTCTGCCGTCGCGAAACTTTATCTTCCAAGAAACAGTTCCTTTTTCTTCCTCTCTGAGAACTCTTACGCTGTGACCCATCGGAGCAAAGTCAGCGTAACCTCTAACGTCTATAGCATTTTGGGGACACGCTTTGACGCAAGAGTAACACTCCCAACAAAAATTTGGCTCGATATTATAGGCTCTCCTAGTGGTTGGATCAATGTGCATAATATCGGAAGGGCAGATATCTACACAGTGCCCACAACCATCACAACTAGTCATATATACAAAAGTTGACATATTTTAATTTTCTCCTGTTCAGTCAGTAATTTCTTGGAATTCTTTTAGCAGTTCCTAGTATTGCAGGTTTATCTGCAGGTTCAGGAAGGTTTCTTCTTGACCCATCAGCATCAGCCACCCTTTTTTGCAATGCTGCGCCAGGCTTATAAAACATATGCGCAAATTTTGACCATGGTATTGATCCAAATAAAACTAAATTCGATACTATATATAATAACAAAAATATATTTGAAAGAAGTGGATTAGATGATTGGGTTAATCCCCAAACTATTGCAACAGTAGAGCTAATTGCCAGAGAAAGAACAAAAATATCAGCTTGAACCAGTCTAAGTCTAGGGTTGCCTTCTGCTGCGACATCAACTCGTATAAAAAACCAAAACCAGTAGCAACCAATACTAATTAAAAGCGCGCTTAAATACCATAATGTTGGAATAATTTCAGGTGTAGCTGATTTTTCAGGCAGGTACCCAAAAACCATTATAACTGTGGTAATTACATAACCAATAAAACCATAAAAAGTAAGCAAATGTGCTAGCCTTCTGTTGAAGCTACAAAATTCAGCGGCAGAAAAAACATCTACAGTTACTGTTTTAAAAATTATCACCAGCATTTCACTAAATGAGATTTCCCTGACTTTGCTCAGTTTTGACTTTCTCCAATTTCTGAAAAAGTAAGTAGCATTTTGCTTTTCAATCATGTCGTAAATTGTTCCACCAAAAACAAGAAGAAACATTAAAATTACAAAACCTTGCATTGCTTCAGCCGGAATTAAATTCAATAATTCTACAAATGGATTTTGGGAAAACATTGAGAAACCTTTTAAAAATTATAGTATTTAAATAGTTGATTTGATTCAAAAGTCAATGTGAAATTACATATTTTCTTGTTGATAAAAGCCTCTCAAAATTTCTAAAACTTCAGGCCTGCTAAACTCTTTTGGAACTTCTTCATTATTGACTAACATTTCTCTAAATCGAGTTCCGGAAACATGAAGTCTTTGACTTTCTTCATGAGGGCACGTTTTTCCAGTAGCCATTCCATTGCATTTGTAACAGTAAAACGTAATATCAATTTTAAGGGCCTTGGTTTCCATGCTTCCAGAAGGTATTTCGTCAAAAATATGATGAGCGTCAAACGGCCCGTAAAAACTTCCAATGCCTGCGTGATCTCGACCAACAATAAGATGAGAGCAACCAAAATTTTGACGGAATAATGCATGCAGAAGCGCTTCTTTGGGCCCACCGTATCTCATTTCTATTGGATAACCAGCTTGAATTGCACTTCCTTTAACGAAATAGTTCTTTACCATATTGTCAATGCATTTAACGCGAATTTCAGCAGGTATGTCCCCCTTTTTAAGAGCACCTAACACTTGATGGATCAGAAGGCCGTCACAGATTTCTATAGCTATTTTAGCTAAGTATTCATGACTACGGTGCATTGGGTTTCGAGTTTGAAATGCAGCGACTGTTGACCACCCATTTTGTTTAAATATAGATCTCGTTTCTGCAGGAGTAAAGTAGAGGCCTTTGTATGAACTTGGGTAGTGATCTTCATCAATGACTTTTACTGGTCCCCCTATATTTATAGCGCCCTGATTGAAAACCTTTTCCACGCCAGGATGACTTGTGTCGATTGTATTAAATACATTTCTGCATTCAAAATCCTTGTCGATAGAATATTTTTCTTTTACTTCTATAGTCCCAAAAATTTTACCTTTCTCATTTACCAGGGACAACTCTTCATTAATTTGAATACTATCCCCAAGACTTTTCTTGACTGATAAAGTGATTGGTATAGGCCAGAATAATCCCTCTGCAGTTTTTAAATCTAAACAACAACTTTTCCAGTCCTCTTCGCACATAAATCCATTTAATGGGGTGTAAGCTCCCATACCCATCATTAGTAAGTCAGATAACTCTCTTGAAGACATGGGTATTTTTTTGAGTTTTACAGCTTTCTTTATTTCTTCATCTCTTTCTTTGTTTTTGAGCAGGAGAGGTCTCAATGATGTTTGCCCATGAGGATTTACTAGTTTAGACATTTAAAATTTTTCCTTATTATTTATCTTTAATTAATACTATTAATTTCTCTCTTAAGATCAATTTCACTTTTTACTTCAGTAAAATTATCAAGGTTCATGCTGCTCATGAAATTGTTGCTGACTATATCTTTAAAAAGTTTGAATAGATTATCCCAGTAACCGTCAATATTTACTATTAAAACTTTCTCTTTAATCAGTCCAAGTTGCTTCCATGTAAGAACTTCCATTAACTCTTCAAGTGTTCCTATTCCTCCAGGCAATGCAATAAACATGGAAGCATTATTATACATGAGTGTTTTTCTTTCATGCATAGTCTCCGTAATAATCATTTCAGTTAAGTTCTCATGGTTTACTTCAATTGCACAAAGAAACTTGGGAATTACACCTATGACTTCACCTCCTTCTTCAAGGCAGCCATCTGCTACTTCTCCCATCAGACCTACTTTTGCTCCACCATAAAAAAGTTTAGAACTACTTTGAGCAATGAGGTGGCCAAGTTTTCTAGAAATATTTTTATAGTTTTCATTTTTTCCTGTTGATGATCCAGCAAAAACACAAATTTTTTTCATTTTTTACCTTATATAATTAATTTAACAGCATCTTTATAATGGCATGCCGTCACACGCTTCTAAGTTGTCATCTAGAGGAGTGGAGGCAACTTTTTTCTTTAAAAAAAGATTTCTAATTGGTTTGATCAACTCTGTTTCATTAATTGATCCTGCTCTAATGGTAATTATTCCTGGTCTCCCAGAGTTTTTTCCAAAAACTTGAGAACCGCAATTAGGGCAGAAAAATTTAGTCATATTATTCCCTGCATCAGATTGATGTGAGAAACTGTTTGGTTTTCCAGATGATTCGAAATTTTCTTCCTTTATAAAAACATTTGTAAGGTAAACACTTCCGCATGCTTTTCTGCAGTCATCGCAGTGGCAATTTTGAGTGACAAGAGGATCAGAGTTTGATTTATAATTAACTGATCCGCATAAACAACTTCCGGTAAAATTACTCATACATACTCCTAAATTAATAATTTTAATCATCAATATCAGAAAAATCATTTGAGAGTAAACTAATATAGATTAAAATAAAAAAAAATAGAGATTACAGATGATAGAAAATTTAAAATTTACAACTGATAAATTTATTGAAACAAGAAAAAAAATTGGCTTAATCGTTTTGGCTTCAGATTATACAATTGATCATGAGTTTAGAGCTATATTCCCTGTAAATGGAACCGATTATTTTCACGCAAGAATAGAAAATTCCCCTATTATTACTCCTGAATCTCTAAGTGATATGGGATCAAAAATTTCAACAACATTGAAACTTATTCTGCCAGGAGATAGATTAGATGTCGTGGCTTATGCTTGTACTTCTGCTACAGTTGTATTGGGCGAACAAGCAATTACTAAATCTATTAGAGCTGTTCACCCTGAAGCGTATTGCACTACGCCTATAACAGCAGCATTTGAAGCGTTTGATTCTTTCCGAGCAAAAAATATAGCGGTACTTACGCCATACGTTAAAGAAGTAAATTCACATATTACTAACTACATAGAAGGAAAAGGATACAACATCTCTTCTTTTGGTTCATTTAATGAAATAAGTGACCCGGTGGTGGCTTCTATAGATAGTCAAAGCATAATCTCTGGAGTGAAGAAGATCATTGCTAATAAAACGGTGGACATGGTTTTTATTTCCTGCACAAGCATTAGATTTATGGAATTCATACCAGAATTAGAAAGATCAATAGGCATCCCAGTTACTACTTCAAATCATGCCATGGCTTGGCATTGCATGAGGCTCGCAGGTATCCAGGAAAAAATGCCTGACTTTGGTCAATTGTATACATTTTAGTTTGGTGAAGTTATAAATGAATGCAAAAAAAATAATTGAAGATTTAGATTTAACTCCTCACCCGGAAGGCGGGTGGTACAAGGAAACTTTTCAATCAAATATTATCTCTCACAAAAGGTCAATTGTATCCATGATTTACTACTTGCTTCAAGAAGGAGAGGTGTCTTACTGGCATAGAGTGAATGACGCAGATGAAATCTGGCTTTGGCACTTGGGTGACCCGTTAATACTTTCTTACTCAGATAATGAAGCTATAAATAAAGAAATAAAACTTGGCCCAAATTTAAAACTGAATGAAAAATTACAAGTAGTTATTCCAAAGTCGATTTGGCAGTCAGCTAAGTCTATTGGGAAATGGTCATTAGTAAGTTGCATTGTTTCCCCTGCTTTCTCATTTGATGGTTTTGAAATGGCTAAAAAAGGTTGGGAGCCGAAAATATGACTAACAAAAAATTTGATCAAGATAAATTGATGATGGACACAATGTATTGGTGGGGCATCCCATCATTTTTTAAGTGCAACTTTCAAGAAAGTTTAGAGAATACTGACATTGGATTTATTGGTGTTCCTCACTCAACAGGCAACGGCACAACAGAAAGAGACCAGCATCTCGGTCCAAGGGCAGTCAGAAATGTTTCGGGAAGTCTAAGAAGGGTTCACATGAAGTATGAGTTTTCTCCATGGGAAGAAGCAAAAGTTAATGATTTAGGCGATGTGCCCTTACCAGAAGCAAATAACAATGAAGCATGCATTAGAGATATTTCTAATTTTTATAAAAATATATCAGAAAATTTAATAAAGCCAGTTTCTATAGGAGGGGATCATTCTATTACTGGAGGAATACTGAGGGGCATATCTGGTGCGGGATCAAAGTTAACAAATGGCAAGCCAGTTTCATTGCTGCACATTGACGCTCATACAGATACATTCGATAATCTTGACCACTTTTTAGGTGCTAAGGATAGCGCGGCTCACTGGGCAAGTTTCTGCGTCAGGGAAGGGTTGATTAATGCGAAAACTTCTATTCAGGTGGGATTGAGGGGGAATACTAGGACATTGGATTGGTTGAACCCGAGTTACGATCTTGGATACCAAGTTGTGACTATGGATGAATATAAGGAACAAGGTCTTCAACAAGTAATAAAGAAAATAAAATCAACCCTAGGCGAAAACCCTGTCTACATCACTTTTGATTTAGATTGCCTGGATCCAACTATAGCTCCAGCGGTATCAAATTTAGAGCCTGGTTGTAATGGCTTTTCTGTTGATGAGGCAATTTCACTAATCCAATCAGTTAAAGGTTTGAATGTTATAGGAGGGGATATAGTTTGCTTAATGCCGACTAAAGATAATCCAAATAACATAACTTCAATGGTGGCAGGTTCTATAGCATTTGAAATCATGTCTCAAATAGCCTGGAAAATGAAAGCGGATAGTAAATAAGTAAATTATTGATTGGGAGTTGGTTTTTTTAATATAGATTTAAGAAAAATGGGAGCAACAAAGCCTAAAATTGCAGCCACCCAAAGACCAATTGATATTGGAGATGACAGCAAGTAAGTCCAGTCTCCATCTGATAATACCATTGCCCGTCTCAGACTTACTTCCATGTGACCTCCAAGTAAAATACCTAGAATTACAGGAACAGAGGGGATGCTAAATTTTCTAAGAAAATATCCTAAGACACCAAATCCAATCATCAGCAACAGGTCAAAGTGACTGCCAGTTAATGAGTAAATGCCTACAAAGGAAATCATTGTTACGCCAGGCAATAAAATAGAAGCTGGAACTTGAAGGATTTTTGTAAAAAACTTAACCAATGGCACATTAAGTATTAAAAGCATAACATTTGCAATCAACAAAGTGGCTATCAATCCCCAAACAACTTCCGGGCGTTCAGTAAATAAAAGAGGTCCGGGGGTAATATTTAGAGTCATAAGCAAAGCAAGAAGTACCGCAGTGGTTCCTGAGCCTGGAATTCCTAATGTCAGCATTGGAATTAATGCGCCGCCAGCCGCAGCGTTATTTCCTGCTTCAGGAGCTGCTACTCCTCTTGGGTCTCCCTTCCCAAAAGATGAGTTGTCTTTTACGATTGCTTTTTCAGACATGTACGCCAAAAAACTTCCGATTGAAGCTCCCGCACCAGGTAACAAGCCTGCCACAAATCCAATGCATGATCCACGTAATACTGTCCAACGAGTATAAACAATTTCTTTTATTGGGATTGATATTTTTTCTAATTTAACACCGATAGCTGTTTCTTTGCCGTGACTTTCTATAAAGACAAATATTTCAGTAATAGCAAATAAACCAACGATTGCTACAAGGAAATCAATGCCATCGAAAAGATGGAGATTTCCACCTGTAAATCTAGTCATTCCAGTTGAGCTATCAACTCCAATCATGGCAATTCCTAAGCCGAGACAAACAGAGATTGCAGCCTTGGCTTGATTGTTTGATCCCAATCCACCCAGAGTACAGAAGGCAAGAAGGTATAGTGCAAAATATTCAGCTGGACCAAACATAAATGCAACCTGAGCCAACATGGGTGCAAGTAACATTAAACCAATTGTAGCTAAAAACGCTCCTACAAAAGAAGCAAAACCAGATAACACTAAAGCGTCACCCGCCCTTCCATTTTTAGCCATTGGGTAACCATCAAGAGTTGTCATTACTGCAGGCTCATCCCCAGGAATATTTAATAGAATGGAAGAAATACGACCGCCATACATGGCGCCGTAATAGACACTCGTCATTAAGACTAGCGCCTGGGTAGCGTCCAGGCCTAAGGTAAATGAAATAGGTATTAATATTGCCACTCCATTTGTTGGTCCAAGCCCAGGAAGAGCTCCTATCATGGTTCCTAAAATACAACCAATAACAGCAAGCATTAGTGTTGTTGTGGTTAACGCTATTGAAAATCCTAATGATAAATTTGCAAACAATTCCATTATTAACCCCAAATCCATCTAGGAAATGCGAATAAACCCAATCCTAATAAAAACTTAAAGATAATAAATAATCCAATAGACAAAGAGATGCCTGTAATTAACGAAGTAATGTACTTTGGCCTTATCTGGTAAGATAAAATACTAGCGCATAAAGCTGTTGGAACTAAAAATCCGAGTGGACGCAAACTATAAGCGTAAAAGACTAATACAATTATAGCTATTCCCAAACTAGCAAAGGTTGATAAAACTGGCCAGGTTGGTTTTTCATCTGGCATGATTATCATTCTAAATGAAGCCAAAAAAGCTATTATTGAGATAAAATAAGGGAATAACTTTGGCCCAACAGGGTCAGAGAAAAATGGTGCCTCTAACTGAGTGGCACTTGCAAAAAATGCAAGTGCCATCAAAGCTATTATTATTCCAATTAATCGGTCTGACATTCAATAAAACCGTAAATAGTTTAGCTTTACTGAATTACGCCTATCTCTTTTGATAAAGCTCTAACTTCACCAATTACTTGATCAACATAAGACTGGAAGTTGCCACCAACTTTGTTGAATGGAGCTAAGCCTCTTTCTTTCATAGTCTTATCCCATTCTGGTGAATCTCCAACCTTTCTAAGTGCTTCTGTCCACTTCTTATAAGAAGCTTCAGATGCACCCTTAGGAGTGTAAAGTCCACGCCAGTTAACAGCGACCACATCTATGCCTTGTTCTTTAGCAGTTGGTATACTTTCAAAACCAGGAATTCTTTCGTCAGTAAATGAGGCAAGCACTCTTACGTCTCCAGATTTAATAAAGCCTACTACTCCTGAGATATCACCAGTCATGGCAGCAGTAAATCCACCCACAGTCTGTGCGATGGCATCAGCATCACCGTCAACACCAATATACTTCACTTTTCTGATGTCTTTAAATCCTTTTCGACCTAAAGCCATAAGAACTTTTAGATGATCAAATCCACCCGCAGCAGAACCTCCAGCAAAAGCAACCTTTGAAGGGTCAGCAATGACAGCGTCAAGAAGTTCATTTAAATTTTGATAAGGTGAATCTTTACCAACTACTATAACGCCTGGATCAGCGCCAATAGCTCCTAAGAACCTTACTTGATCTGATGTCATTCCAGAATATTTATTTTGCGCTAAACGAGTAGCAGTTGCTGAAGATGCCGCTACAATTAGGTTATCATCAGAATTTCTTTCATTAACCACATGGGTGTATGCAAGGCCTCCACCTCCACCAGCCATATTTGTGACTTGGATAGGAGAGTCTACTGCTCCTATGTCATGCATAATTTTAGTAATTGCTCTACAGGTAAAGTCCCAACCACCACCAGGGTTTGCTGGGGCAATACACTCAGCTGCAAAAGATTGAATAGATAGTCCTAAACTAAAAATTGCTGCTAAAAATATTTTAAATATTATCTTCATAATTCCTCCATAGAATTGTTAAATCTTTATTGAACAAGGTATTTATCTTTTTAAAAAATATCAACTAGTAACCTTAATTTATAAATATTAAAGTTTTTCAATATGTTTTAGATCAAATCCCAATGTTAATGATTATTTTCTCTCTTTTTGTTTATTATGACTATATAACTATGTAAATAATATAAAATAAATATTTGTATTGTTACTTTATCTTACTTTAGAGAAAAGTTGAGGAACTTAAATGTCTGAAAGCGTTTTAATTGTTGGAGCTGGTTTTGGGTTAAGCTTTTCTATTGCAAGAGCTTGCTCTAGTGAAGGAATGAAAGTATCTTTAGCTTCAAGAAATATTAATAAATTAAAAGATGCTTCCTCAGAAATTAATGCCAGTTTATATCAATGCGACGTCAGTAAAATTGAAGAAGTTAAAAATTTATTTGAGCAATTAGATACTGATGTAGGAACACCCAACTTAGTAGTTTACAACCCCTCAAATAGAGTGAGAGGCGCAATAACTGATTTAGACCCAGTCGCTGTAAAAAAAGCAGTTGATATTACTAGTTACGGCGCTTTTTTAGTTGCACAGCAATCAGCCAAGAGAATGCTAAAAAGAGGCAGTGGAAGTTTATTTTTTACAGGTGCTTCAGCAGGAGTAAAAGGATTCGCTAACTCGTCTGTTTTTGCAATGGGAAAGTTTGGATTGAGGGGGTTGGCTCAAGCTCTAGCAAGAGAGTTGCATCCTCAAAACATTCACATTGGCCATTTTGTGATCGATGGAGGAATTGCGAAATCTAAAGATTTTGGAGGGAATGAAGACTCCAATGACAGTCTTTTGAACCCTGATGAAATTGCAAAAACTTACTTAGATTTTCACAAACAGCACAGGAGCGCGTGGGCATGGGAAGTAGACCTCAGGCCTTGGGTAGAGAGTTTTTAGTGAAAATATATACCTCCGCAAACGTTTATAGACTGCCCTGTTACAAAGTCTGAAAGATCTGAAGCGAAAAATACAGTTGGGCCTATAATGTCTTTTGGATATCCTAATCTTTTTAATGCTGCAACATTTGACCAGTGTTTTATTTCTTTTTCGCTCCCTAAGTTATTCTTCCCCATTTCAGTTAATATTATTCCAGGGCATATTGCATTAACCGTAATTCCAGCCTCTCCAACCTCCTGGGCAAAAACTCTTGTAAGAGTTATAACTGCTGCCTTTGTAGAAGCGTAGTGTCCTTGAGTGGGTGAACCCTGTCTACCTGCAATTGAGGCTATATTGATGATTCTGCCTGATTTTTTTGATCTCATATGCGGTAGGACAGACTGACACATCAAAAAAACCCCCTTAGTATTAACATCAAAATGAGCGTCCCAAGTCTTTTCGTCCAATCCTTCAAGAGAGGAAGGCGTTAGTATTCCTGCGTTATTAACAAGGATGTCGATTGAATCTGTATCACTGAGCGTTTTATTGATTGTCTCAGTAATTTGAGGTTTGCTTGCTACATCAAGAAAATATGACCAGCATCTTTGACCCGTATTCTCCACCAGTTTTTTCGTATTCAGTAAGCCTTTTTCTTCAGATTCAAGATCATATATAGCTATATCTGCTCCATGCTCTGCCAATCCTATAGCAAGGGCTTCACCAATACCTCTTGAAGCTCCTGTAACCAGAGCTACCTTTCCATTCAGGTTCACGATTTTCTCCTTTAATAATGGTTAATTAAGAATTTAATTTTTTTAGTGCTTCGTCAGTTAGATTTAGTCTTTCCAATTGTTCTGGGGGGTAGCCTTCTTCGTCTAATAAGGTCCTCATTAATAATAATAATTCATTCCTTTTATTAATCTCAACATTCCAAAGATTTTCCTTTTGATCGGGGTCATCAATTCTATTAAATAAAAAATTCTCATAAGTTCTGGGGTCAATTTTTATAGGCATTTTCCAAAGAGGGTAGGGTACGGAATTATCAAAAAAACCCTGGTCAACAGGTTGGTTAGGCATATCCCCAACTCTTCCGTCAACTGGGTTGTCAACGATCAAAGGCCTTAAAATCATTGTTGAGTAGTTAAATAATGGCTTTCCTTTAACAGGAGAGCAAAATAGTGTCCATTCTCCATCGGATAGACAAACTCCTTGCCCGTAGGTTCCATAGAGTATGGCGTCACGTTTGCTATGGTTTGGATCTTTAATGATTGGCAAAAAACTTTCACTGTGTCTATTTTCTTTTGGGATATTTGCGCCTGCAGTTTCAATTAGTGTAGCAAATAAATCAACATTTTGAGTAAGCGCACTAACTCTATTTCCATTTCCCGGATATTCAGGGTGCCAAACAAGCAAGGGTATATTAGAGTGACTGTCATAGTGAGGGTATTGTTTCCCAAAAGATTTTCTTATTCCTAAATCGTGACCATGGTCAGTAGTAAATATGACGGCAGTATTCTCCCACAAAGACAATTCATCGAGCTTTTCGCATAAAACGCCAAACCATTTGTCAGCCATTGTAGTTTTCCCCATATACTGGGATTCAAGGAATTCCAGTTCCTCAGGAGTTGTTTGTTTCATAAATTTTTCTAAATCATCATATATTTGGTATGGTGGCCAGATATTGAAGTTGTCGCTACTTCCGTCAGTATACATTGAAGCGTAAGGCTCTGGAACATGAAAGGGTTCGTGTACATCAAAAGATTCAACATGGAGAAAAAAGTTACCATTTCTTGCATTTTCATCAAGCCATTCTGTGGCGGCAGAGAAAGTCTTGGCTGGGAAAAAGTCTTCTTCACCTTTGAAATCTTTTACGTTAGCATAATATTGGTTCATATGCTCAGACGCCCTGAACTCGGACATTTTTTCCACCCATTTAGGAACTACGCTGTTGTCGTGCATTTTCCAGAAG
The DNA here is from genome assembly GCA_902532475.1 of uncultured SAR116 cluster alpha proteobacterium. Taxonomy (GTDB): domain Bacteria; phylum Pseudomonadota; class Alphaproteobacteria; order Puniceispirillales. Next base: position 14,595 of record CACAIE010000018.1, on the reverse strand, counting down.
TCTGTTTCATGACCTCTGATAAATTTACTTGAAGCAAAGCCTTGAATGTAACCGTTTGAGGTTTCCTCCCAATAATGGTAATGGTCCGTTACGATACCTGTATTGTATCCCGCGGATTGAATAATTCGTGGCATCCTGGGGTCAAATATTTCTAGTGGCCCCCATGGGCGCCACATAAATTCTTTTCTTCCTGCAAAAATCTCTCTTCGAGCAGGCATGCAAGGCAAACTAGAAATATAATGATTTTCAAATACTAATGATTTTTGAGCAAATTTTTCTAATTCTGGTGTTCTGCAAATTGTATCTGGATTGTAAATTTTCAAGCAATTTTTATTTAAGCTATCAACTAAAACTAAAATAATATTCATTAAAATCTCAAAAGAAAATAAAATATACAATTATAGTATTAACTTGTAATGACAAATATGTTAAGTCATAATTTTTTACTTAAATTTTAATCTTTTTTTAGCAATATGACATTTGTTACAGGATATAATTTAACACAATTTAATCGTAGAAAAGATGGGTCATCTTTTCGTGATTGGGTAAGTGAGACATTTGAATCTTCTCTAGAGACTTCAAGTTTAGACAGAAGAGATATTGATACCTTGATAGTTTCCTCTGAAAGTGATTTTTTTACTTTACAACTAAATCCAGCGTCAGTGATCGCAGACGACTTAGGACTATTTAACATTGAAGCATTAAGGGTTGAAGGAGGAGGGGCATCCGGTCAATTAGCTGTCCATGCAGGCGTAAAATCAATTTTATCTGGAGCCTCCAAGCATGTCGCAATTATAGGGTTTGATCCTTCTGCGTCACAGTTGCCAAGTGAAACTATAAAGAAACTCTACAGTTACTCTTTTGACGCATGGACTGACGGTATGAATGGAGTGTCTGCAACCGCTTTATACGCTTTATCTATTCAAATTTTTATGTCAGAAACTGGTTTAAATGAATATGATTTGGCAAACTTAACTATAAATAATAGGGAGAACGCCTGTTTAAATCCAGGAGCGCATCTAAAAATTAATCATTCTCAAGATGAGATACTCAATTCTACTATAATTTCTTCACCTTACCGCCGACTTCATTGTTCTCCTCTTAGTGATGGTGCTGCATCAATTATTTTATCTCATAAAAATTATATTCCTAGTAAACGAAAGACTGCTCCAGAAGTGATTGGAATTGGTTCTGCGAATGATCGAGTAAATTTGGGTGCAAGATTGGAAATGGGTGAATTTAACTCAAAAACAATTTCCATGAAAAATGCTTGTAAAATGGCTGACATCAAGCCAAGTGAAATCGGATTAGCAGAGCTTTATGATGCTTATGCTGGAGCAGAGTTTCAAGCTATCAAAGCCCTAGGATTGTCTTCAAATTTTCTAAAGGATTTTAGAAATAGAAGATTTCACAAAGAGGGTGAAATGCCTATTAATCTATCTGGAGGTTTAATGGGGCAAGGGGCACCGGTTGGAGCGACAGGAGTAGGCCAAACAGCTACATGCTCTATGCTCTTGGAGGGAGAATACCATGATGAATTACAAATCAATAATATACCTAAATATGCCTTGGCAGACACGCATGGTGGTATAGGGACAACCTCTGCAACCTCAATTCTTGAAAGTAATATAAATTGATAATTAAACAAAAATTAGATCTTAATTATACTTTATCATTTGGTAAAATGACGAGGTGGGTTAGTGGGTTATTAGAGGGCAAGGCAATTGCTTTAAAATGTAGTCAATGTGAAAAATCTTCTTTCCCACCACAAAGAATTTGCGATTGCAGCTCTTCAAAAAATGAATGGTTTGAATTGAGTGGAAAAGCCAACATTTTAGTTAAAACATCTGGAGTTGACGGTGACTTTGCAATTGCTAAATTTGAAGGTTCTGATAATTCTGCAGTTGTTAGACTTAAAGGCTTCAAGATAGATGAAATGAATGGGAAAATCTCCAGTTGTGATCCCTCGAAACCAAGTCTCAATTTAATACCAATTAAATCTGGAAATGAGTAATGGATTATCTCTCAAAACTTTCTGATATAGAACTTGATGCCATTGGTCTTGAAAGAGAAAATAATGAGGTCAAGATTAAAATTCCTTACGAAGCAAATATTTATAAAATGACCTTAGGCAGATACTTGAATACTGAAGATATAAATAAAAAAGCCATTATATATGAAAAGGATAACGGTGAAATTGAAACTTTCAGTTTTGGGGAAATAGAAAAACTAGCTACTGGTTTAGCTATAAGATTGACTCATTTAGGTTATGGATTTGGAGACAATATTGCTGTGCATACGGGTCAGCACCCCGATACTACTATTGCACATATGGCTATATGTAAAATCGGAGGCATCGCTGTAACTCTCTCTCAGTTGTATGGTCCAGAAACACTCAAACACGCAATGAACGATTGCAGAGTGGAAGTAATTTTAACAAGTAACAAAGTTTGGGGCAACTTAAGAAACATTAAAAGCAATGCATTTCCATATTTGAAGCACATTATTTTAAGGGAACCTAAAAATAATGAAATATCATTGGAGGGCGCGTACTTAAGTAGAGATGATAATTTTAAACCATTTTACTCTAAAGCAAATGACCCAGCCTTATTGATGTATACATCGGGATCGACAGGAAAGCCAAAGGGCATCCTTCACGGACACAGAGTTTTAGCATCTTATAAACCATCAATTAATTTATTTTTTAATCTCTCCATGCAAGAAGAGGGTTCAGTTTTTTGGTCTCCTTCAGATTGGTCGTGGGTCGGTGGGTTGTTGGATATGATGTTTCCTGCATGGATGGCCGGAAAAACTATTGCCACTTCGGAAGATAGGTTCAATGCAGAATGGGCGTATAAGTTTATTGAGAGGCATAAGGTAACGCACACTTTTCTAGCGCCGACAGCTATAAAGCGTTTAGCACAAATAGAAAATCCCCATGAGAATTTTAATTTATCCTTAAAGGTAATCTGTACTGGCGGAGAGGCATTGGCTAGTGAAACGTTGGAATGGGCAGAAAATAGTTTGGGTGTTATTTGCAATGAATTTTATGGCATGACTGAAGTAAATCATCTTGTGGGTAATTGCAAAGCATTGTTCCCAAGAAAACCTGGTTCTATGGGAAAAGTTTACCCCGGCCATAAAGTGTTTTTAGTTGATGAAAAGCTTAATCCAGTAGATTGCGGTAGCACAGGTGAAATTGTAACCACTGCGGATTCCCCGACGAGGTTTTTAGGGTATTTTAACAATAAAGACAAAGAAGAGGAAATGAAATTAGGACCGTATTTAAGAACGCATGATCTAGCGTCTAGAGATAGAAAGGGTTACTTCTGGTATAAGGGTAGGTCCGATGATTTGATAAAGTCATCTGGATTTAGAATTGGGCCAACAGAAATAGAAGATTCTTTACTTTCTCACTATGCTGTAGCTGAAGCTGCTGTCATTGGTAAACCTGACCCCGATAGAGGGTCAATAGTTAAGGCCTTTATTAAATTACGTAAAAATTATAAAGCAGACAACGTTATTTCAAAAAAGATCACAGCATTTGTGAAAGAAAATTTGGCGGCTTACAAAGCACCGAGAGAAATTGAATTTGTAGAGAATTTTAGAATGACCTCTTCAGGAAAAATTAACAGGAGGGTTCTTAGAGAAAGAGAAGAAAGAAAAGCAAAAAGTTAAGTCGAATTTACCAAACGTAATATATAAAAGGAGTTTTTATGCAAATAACTGATGATATGCCAAAATATGAACAAGCTTACTTCACCTTAATTAATAGACTTAAATCTGACAGGTACCCTGTTGGTTCAAGGATGCCTACAGAGGGAGATTTAGCTAAGCAGTTCGATATGAGTAGAGTGACAATTCGTCATGCATTGGACATGCTAGTTAAAGATGGTTATGTAGAAAGTAGGAGGGGAAGCGGTTACACAGTTTTAACATTATCACCGGCATCGGATACTTGTTTGATATCATTTACAGATGCAATGTTAAGAGCTGGCCACGAACCAAGTTCAAAGCTAATATCAATAACCAATTTAGATCCCAATACTAGTACTAAAGATTTAATACCTGAGGTTTTGGAAGCAAGCCATGTTACTAGAGTAACCAGAGTTAGAATAGTAAATGGAAAGCCTAGGATGTTAGTTATAACTTACGCACCTTCTAATCTAATCCAAAACGCAACTCCAGAAGATTTCCCTGAGGAGGGTCCTGGACAGTCAATTCTTAGAATATTAAGTAAACGCTTTAAATTGAATTGGTCTGCTGCTTGTGAGGATATCAGCCCAGTGTCAGTTGATAAAGATGTAGCTGCTCTTCTCAATATGAAGGCAGGAGAACCGATTTTAAAACTAGGTTGCACAGCATTTAATGAGCTAGGAAAGCCGGTATTCCATGAAGAAGTGTACCGCAATGACACAGTGAGTTTTAATTTATCTAAACAAACAAAAGTGCAGAGGTCTTTAGATCAAGAAATTAAATTATGAAAGAACTAAAATTTCCAAAGCTGTCAAAGGATAAAATGATCGAAAAATTAGAGCATCCTAGTGGCTTAACTAGAGTAATTATTGATACAGATACTGCCAATGAAATAGATGATCAATTTGCAATTGCTTGGGCGGCTTTATCTCCAGAAAAGTTAAAGATTGAGGCAGTAACAGCCGAACCATTTTCTTTTGCTCATCATCAACGTGAAATTGTTGAAGCTGAACAATATCTTGAAAATATAGAAAATAATAATATAGAGAAAAATATATCTGAGACACCTTCAAATTTCGCATTGGAGTGGGTTAAAAGACTTCACAAAAGGGGGGCTAAAGCCAAAGAAGTAAAATTTGTTAATACAGATGAAGGGATGGAACTAAGTTACCAGGAGATTTTAACTGTTTATGATAAGTTATCAATTCCGTCTAAAGGTAAAGTATTCAGGGGTTCAACATCTTACTTAAAGTCATTAGATCGACCAATTAAATCAGACGCTTCTGAATTAATTATTGATCTTGCAAAAAGCGGCAGTGATCCGCTTTATCTCGTTGCTATTGGGTGCCCTACAAATATTGCTTCTGCACTAATAATGGCGCCTGAAATAATTAATGATGTTGTAGTAATATGGACTTCAGCCTATCCTTCACTTTCCCCTCATTTCAATGGTGCTTCATTGAATTTAGTTCAGGATCCGATTTCTTCAAAGCTAATATATGATAGTGGAGTGCCACATGTATATTTGCCTGGATACCATGTGGGCGCACAATTAAAGATCTCCGAGCCTGAAATGGAAAAATTTGTTAAAGGAAAAGGTGCTATAGGAGATTATTTATATTATTTATATACAGAAAAAAATCCTCTTCATAAGAAATTTGCTATTGATGACACATACAGAAGAACTTGGGTTATTTGGGATATAATTAATATAGCTTGGTTAATCAATCCTGATTGGGTTCCAACTTTTTTAACGACTTCACCGGTTTTAAATGATAAATTACTTTGGGAAAAATCTGATCACAGGCACCTGATGAGAGAAGCATTTGACGTAAGACGAGATGAGATCTTCATAGATTTCTATGAAAAACTAAATAAATTATGATTTTTTACTTATAAAACATAATTTTTCATATGTTTCTGTTCTAGCTTATGCATGCCAGACCAGGCACTTAACTCATGCAATTCATCCCTAAGATTGCCAGGTATTAGTATAAAGTGATGCTCAATTCCGTGATACATAACTGTTGACACTAAATCCTTTAGAGTAATGCTCTCATCTTCCATTTGAAATTTTTCTAACCAGCCTCTGCAACCTATAAAACCGTTTGGGTTTCTTCCTTTCACTTCAGATGTCATTTGAAAAATTGAATTTCCGTTTTGGGAAACCCTGAAAACTGTTACGGGTCCATCTTTGAAAACGAGGTCAGAAATTGTTCCGTAAATTGGTCCTTCGTTTGTTCCTCTTCCAATCATGGGATGATTGACCCATTTCACACCATCTGAATTAGCAAGGTACAGGGGACCTCCCCCTCCATGCCACATTAGCAGTTTTCCAGTTTCAAAATCAGGTTCAGTCATGTCTAATAGATATCCCACTTTCCCAGTCAACGACTTTGCTATAATTTGAGTTACCGCTCCTAAAACATCTCCTTCTGAAGCCACAGGAATTTCATCTATTTCTTCCAGCCATGAAAACGCTGCTCCTGGATGCATGTTTGAAATCTCTTGAAGGGCAGGCCAGTCACTCACTGCAAGAGCGTTATAGTTATTCTCGTTTGCAATATCGCGAAGTGATAGAGCAGCTCGTGAGGAAAGTTCCATTTGCTCATTTGATACATTGTCACATGGAGCTACTTTAAGCATTTTGGAAACTTCAATGCCAACTTTTTCTTTTGGTTGTCGTGACATTCTATCCGTTAGCTCATGTATGTCGTGATTGAAGACTTCTATACCTAATTTTGACTTAAGCTCCGTTATGGAAACTTCCATGTTGTAAAAAGTCATCGCCAAACCACCAATCAATCCAATTCTACTTATTGATAAAGTTTTAAGAGCTATAAGTGACTTTAAAGTTAATTTAAGTCTTTTCTGAAAGTCTTTACTCTCAGGGCTGCAATGAAACCATTTTATTGGAAATTTTTTGACATCTCTCACTTTTTGAGCAATTGACATTGACATATTTAAAGAAACGAAATTATTTAATTGTATGTCACCTATTCTTTTTGGTTCAGGTACAGACCAAAACCCTAGCCTGAAATTTGATGCTGCAAAGGTGAGGGCAACGTCGCCCATAGTAAATCCACCATGTAAAACAAGAATGAAATCAGCATTGTTATCCTTGCACTTTTTTAATACTTTATGCGCTTCATTCGAATTCATAGGTATTTCAGAAATTTCTATAAAATTTACCCCAACTTCGTCACAAATTTTTTTAACTCCATTTGAGCACTTATTCCAAACATTATGCTTTTCTGGGAAGTAGCTGGGCAAGGAAGTCTTTACTAAACAAATATTTAATCTTGTATTCATATTTTGCCCTATTATTATTTTTCAAATAATGAAATTAGCTGATTTAATCTATTAAGACCAACTTTATTTAACCATTCAATTAGTGCATCTTCTCCGCTATCACCAAAAACTTTAATTGCTTCTGACCAGACAGCCCTTCCACACATGAACCCAGAGCAATCCACTTTAGCTTCAATAGCCATTTTGATGGAAGATTTAAACCAATTAAATGAAACACCCGCACTAAGATATACTAGTGGTATATCGCCGGCAGCATCTGAGGCATCTTTAAAACATTTTACTGCTTTACTTTGTTTCATAATTGGATCGCCAAAACCCTCAACAAAAGATAAGTCCACGGGCACTTCTACTTTTAAAATATCAACGTTAAACTTTGGATTTGAAAAAACTTTAGTAGCTCTTTCAACTAACTTTGGTTTCAGAAAGGCGTAATCTAGGCTACCAGGTTTTTTGAAAGGATCGTAAACCAAAGGCTCCATTAAAAAAGAAATATTATTGTCAACACAATCCTTTCCAATTTTCTCAATTATACTTTCCTTTTTTTTGTTGATTTTTTTATCGTCATTAGGAGCGTAATACATAAAAAATTTCAAAACTTTGTACCCAAGTTTTGAAAAGTCTGAAATATTTATATTTTCAGGTAATTGAGTTATCCTGTCCTTGTCTGAAATATGGTACACGTCAGCCTCATAAGCCATCATAGGAGAACAGTTAGTAGGAAAGTGTTTTATAAGATCTGGGCCGAAGGTTGAATCTATTAGAACTGTTGAGGCAGATTGACCTAAAATTGATATTACAGATCTTTTAAAGGTAAGTAAGTCATCTTCTTTAGCGTCCCTGGCACGAGCCTGCTTTAATGCTTTTTTGAGGCCGCTTCCAGCGTCAATAGCTATTCCAAATATCTTTTTATCTAAATGTTTAGTAATTTGGCGCTCCATGACATTAAATAATTAATGGAAAATCAGGAGTTTTATGGGTCTCGCCCCAATATTTTAACATTAGTTCGTCAGGAACTAATATAGAAATTGAAAACCCTGCTGTTTCTTGGGTGGTTGAATACGAACCAATCATTGGGGATATTGCTTTAATATTTTTATAACTTAAGTAATGGTTCACTTCATTGTAAACCATATATAATTCCATTAGTGTCGTTCCTCCCATGCCGTTAATTAAAGTAATTACTTTAGATTGAGATCCGATATTTCTGTCTTCAAGGATTTTATCCATCATGAATGTGACTAAGTCTTTAACAGAGCTTAGTTTTTTTCTTGCGACACCAGGCTCACCGTGAACTCCCATTCCAATGAAAACTTCATCTTCAGGCAAAGAAAACATAGGTTTATTTGTTATGGGAGATACACCAGATTTAATAGCCACACCTAAAGTTCTTGTATTTGAGCGAACTTTTTCACCTAATGAAAAAACGTCTTCGATAGACAAACCTTCTTCAGATGCCGCTCCTAAGATCTTGTAGATGAAAATGGTTCCCGCAGCACCGCGTCTATCGTCCTCTTGTCCTTTAGGCGCTGAAGAAATGTCATCGTACATTAGAAGAGGTTTAACGACCATTCCTTCTTCCTCTGCTAGAAGACATGCAGCATTTCCATTTATCACATCGCCTTCGTGCCTAGAAATTAACAATATTGAACCAGCTTCATTGTAAGCCTCTTTTATGCCTTCAAAAATCAAGTCTGCTGATGGAGCAGTAAATACGTCTCCAACTATGTTGGCATCAAGAATGCCTTCACCTACAAAACCCATTGCAATTGGCTCATGCCCTGAACCATTGCCAATTATTAAAGATACTTTACTTTTATGTTTTTTTGAAACTCTGCGTACAACTCTAGGGTGGCTCCCTTTTTTTACTATTTTTGGATAGGCGCTAACAAACCCGTCTATCATGTCATCTGGCATACTTTCTTTTTTATTAAACAGTTTTTTCATTCTTCAACCTATAGTCATTATAAAAAAAAGTTAAAATTTCAGATGATGAAAAGGCCCCAGGATCTATATGCCCAACGCCAGCATTTTCAACGTATTTTGCCCTGCCTTTTCGTGCTGGCATATTGAGCGTGTTATTCATTCCCTTTTTAGAGGCAAGAGAAGCATTCTTAATTGAGTTATTTGGGCTTTCAAGCGCAGCTTTTGCGGCAGGGATAATTGCATCTAGCATAGTTTTATCTCCCTCTCTTGCATTGCCGATCATAGATATTTTATTTGCTGCATTTGTTAATAATTTTCCAAAACTACTATAATTATCTAATGCTTCATCTATCGCTCCAATTAAAATAGAAAACAGAGAACCTGACGCTCCACCTGCCTCAACGCGAAAAGCTTTTGCTGGAGGAAGGTCACTACTTAGTATGGCATTCAATCCTTTAAGAAGAGTCGTCCCATGGTCTCCATCTCCAATTACTGAATCCATCTGGTTCAGTTTAACCTCTAGAGTTTCAAAGTGAGTTTTTAATGAATTAAAAAATAGTTTTTTCATTAAAAATTCTTCCTCATAAATTCGAGTGATAATTTTGCAGCCTTTGTTGGGTCAGTCTCGATGTCTCTCCAAATGTTCAAATCTGAGCTAGCAGGGTTCCCAGAAATGACAAAAATTTCTGCCACTATCCAACCATTATAATTGATATCACTTAATCCCGATTTAATTTCACTCCAAGGAATATGCCCTGACCCTGGAACGCCCCTGTCATTGTCTGAAACATGAAAGTGTTTAAGATGTTCGCCTGCATTTACTATTGCTGATTTTATATCTTTCTCTTCAATGTTCAGGTGAAATGTGTCAAGTAAAACACCAATGTTTGATGAGTTTGAAGCTTTAGCCATTGACACTGCTTCGTTAGAAGTATTGACCAAATCAGTTTCAAATCGATTAATAGCTTCTATTCCTAAATTTACATCATGTGATTTTAGGTAGTTGTCTAGCCTAGATAAAACTTTGACTGAATTTTCAGATCTCTTCTTCTTATTTTTTGGATCAAAAACACCCCATGGAGCATAGATAACACCTGCTAAATTATTAGCCCCTAAAATTGCAGTTGTCTTTACAGCCCATTTGAGATGCTCTTCACCTTTTTCTTGAAGAGCTGGGTCTGAAGATGTTATGTCTGCTGACACAGAAAGTCCATCTGAACAAGTTACTTCTAGTCCATGGTCTTTTATTATTTTATTGAGTTCTTTCGCTTTGTGAGTGTCCATTCCAAGTAAAGAAATTTCTACTCCATCAAAGCCGATGTCCGCAACTATTTTTAAAATAGGTGATATTTCATCAGTCCATTTTGCCATCCATAAGCCTGCGTGAATACCGAATTTCATATTTTATCCTCAATAAAAGTTGCCATTAATTCAACTGAAATCATTTAGGCATTACCCAGAGTGAAGAAGGAGGAAAATTGATAAAAATTTCCACTCCTGTTTCAGTGTTTTCCACTTCATTTGGGTTGGCTATTACTTGAATGATTTCACTATCTATGGACAATTTAAGTCTAGTTTGCGTGCCAAGAAAAATTTTTTCAATTATCTTTGCTTTAACAGAGTTTAGCGTGCTTTTTGAGTTTGATATTTGAATATTTTCTGGCCTGAATGTAAGTATGCCTTTGCCTTTCATGCAAATTTCTGGGATTTTGAATTTTCCTACAGAACTTTCAAATAGCCCATTTTTGGATGCTCCATTAATAAAATTCTGCCCCCCAAAAAATCTTGCGGTTGCCTCATCTATTGGTCTCTTGTAAAAAACATCAGGTTCATCATATTGTTTAAGTTTGCCATCGAGTATTAAGGCAACTTTATCAGCTAGGACTACTGCTTCTTCCTGATCATGAGTTACAAATATTGTTGTTATGCCCATACTTTGTTGAAGATTACGTATAAGATCACGCATTTCAAATCTTAAATGTGCATCTAGGTTAGATAAAGGCTCATCTAAAAGTAAAACTTTTGGTTGTACAATTAACGCTCTTGCCAAGGCAACTCTTTGCTGTTGACCTCCTGACAATTCTTTAGGCATTCTTTTTTCTAGTTTTGGTAATTTAACTAATTCTAGCATTTCAATTACTCTTTGATGTATTTCTTCCTTGTCAACATTACGCATCTTCAATCCAAAACCAATATTGTCTAGTACGTTCATATAAGGAAAAAGTAGATGGTTCTGAAATACCATTACTACGCCTCTGTTTTCAGGTTTTTCATTCAAGATGGAAATATTATCAAAAGTAACATCCCCGGATGTTTGAGAAAGAAGCCCAGCAATCATTTTCATTGTGGTGGTTTTCCCACAACCAGAAGGCCCAAGCAACGCTGTAAGGCTGCCACTTTCAATTTCTATTGAGAGATTATCTAAGGAAGGTTCTGTGGAGCCAGGATAAATTTTCGTTAATTTTTTAATTGATACATGCGTCATATTTGGCCAAACCCTCCAACGGCACTCCTCCCAGAAAGATGTTTTGCGGTGAGTAATAAAATTATAATTCCAGGAAGAATATAGATCATTCCAATCGCTCCAGTGATATCATTTCTTCCAGATGTAGCGAAATTGAATAAAAGCAAGGGAAGCGTTAAAACCCTACCACCACCAATTAACAATGTTAAAATGTATTGGCTCCAAGAGACTAAAAAGGCGAATAAGCCTCCAACAATAATTCCAGGAAGAATTGCTGGTAAAGTTATATACCAAAAAGTTTTTATTGGTGACGCACCTAAACTTCTTGCTTGATCCTCAAATTCAGCATCGAAATTAGCAAAAATTCCAGACATAACTAAAACCATATAAGGTAAAGTCGGTATCAAGTGCACGAGTATAACACCCGTTACAGTATTAGTGAGGCCTATTGATATAAATACACTATGAATACCTAAAACAACTGCAATTCCTGGGACGATTGTAGGAGCTAATATTAACAGCTCCACTATTTCTTTTCCTTTGAATTTATACATTCCTAAAGCTCTGCCCGCAGGAACACCTATTAAAATTGATAAAAAAGTTGCTACTGCGGAGATAAAAATTGTTAGCCATAAACTATCAAGAACACCGGCAGTATCAGATAAGGCATATTCCCAAGCCTTGAGGGACCAGTACTTTGGAAGAATGTGAGGGAAAAACCACCCTTTAGCGAAAGACCAAATTGCCAACGGTATAAGCGGAAGTACAAGCCAAGTTATCAACATAGCTATAGTTATAAATCTGAAGCTATTCGATAAGAGTGTTGGTTTTTCGATCATTTTATCCCCTTATCTTCTTTCTGGTGTATCTTAAATAATAAAAGATCATCACTGCACTCAATATGGCAATTACAATTGCCATTGCCATTGCTTCAGGACGAGCTGCCAGATCTACATCTGTATACTTTCTATAGGCCAAAACTGGAAGGGCCGCAGGATAGTTTGCTCCCAAAATGGCAGGTATTTCATAAGCGCCAAATGTAAAGGCAAAAACAATGACAGAGGCTGAGAGGACACCAGGAAAAATGAGTGGCAATAATACGTATCTAAATGCTTGCCATCTGTTAGCTCCAAGAGATCTTGCTACACTCTCATAGTCTTCACCTAGTGACTGCATATTAGCAAGAACTATAACTCCTATAAATGGGATTTCTTTCCAAACGTATTGCAAGATAATTCCGATTGCGTAAGGATCAAAAACAAGTTCAGGAAATTCAGCGGGCCTGGCAATCATTCCCCATTCAGCTGCAAGTCTTGCAAAGCTCCCTGATTGAGAAAATAAATAAAGTATTCCAATCGCACCAACTAGGTGAGGCACTGTAAGGTTTATTTGAAATAAAAAATTTATTACTGATTTTCCTAAAAAATTACGCCGCAGTAGAAGGGCAGAGCCTATTGCTAAAATTGCTGATATAACAGTTGATGTGAAGGCAATGTGAAATGTTAATATAAATGAAAGGTAGAACTCTTTAGATTTAAATACAGAAATATATGCTTCAAAATTTGGTTCTGTTAAGCCTATGATGGGCATGTAGTTAAAACTGCGCAAAAGTCCTGCAAATAAACCTCCAAAAAATAAAATTATTATTATTGATAATGCAGGAGCAAGCAACAATAGGATTTTCGTTCGATCTGACATTTATCTTCTAAAACATTCAATTTAGAGAAATGTCTCACAGCAGTAATATAACTGCTGTGAGAATAATAAATTATTTTTTAGTTGCTTCCAACGTTTTCGATCCAGCCTTTTTCAATGGCTGTAACCCATCCACCTTGAAGTTCTGGAAGAGCTCCATCTGTATTATCCATTGGTATGGCAGCTGGATGTTTTTCTATAGCGTTAAATGCTGCCAGAATTGCTGGGTCAGTTCTGTCCATTTCAATTCCTGGATTGGTTCCCCAAACTGCGGGCTTTGCTTTTTCTAATTGAGCTTCACCGGAGAGTAGAACATTTTGTAATACAAGTGCTGCAGCTTTATTTGGAGAGTTAAATGGGATAATAGTGTAGTTTGTATTACCTAAATTACCGTCATCCATCCTGTAAGTTCTAACGCTATCAGGGAAAACACCATTACTAATTTCTGTAGCAACATTTGCAGGATTATAGTTGAAATATAATGATATTTCAGTATTTGCAAATAATTGTGTAAGTTGACTTAAATTTGGAGGGTAAGTTTTGCCTTCGCGCCATAAGTGTGGTTCTAAGTCATTAAGTATTTTCCATGCATTTTTTGCAGCTTCATCATATCTAGCCTGATCAAATGGGCCTAATAAGTTTTCAACACCACCAGCGGCATGATAAAATACATGTCTCACAAATGCTGATCCTGTGAAGTCAGGAGGTGCAGGATAAGTAAACATCCCTGGATTTGCTTTAATCCAATCAATTAACTCTGCAATTGACATTGGAGGTTTTTTCATCGTAGCTGGGTCATAAGCAAATACAGAATGAGCAGTATTCCAAGGAGACTCACAACCATCAACAGGAACGCCAAAATCATTTGCAATAGCCTGGTTGTTCCAATTGACTAGTTTATTATTTGGAAGTTTATCGACATATCCACACCAAGCCATGTCACCTTGCTTCATTGTCTTGAAGTTTTCTCCATTAATCCAGATCATATCAACAGTACCCTTGTCAGTAACTCCAGATTCTTTCTCACTGAGCACTATGTTTACTGCTGCTGCTGTATCAGTTAATGGAACGCGATTAAGAGTAATATCATATTGATCTTTTAAGATGCCACCAACATACTCTGAAACATATTGGTTAATTGTATCAGATCCACCCCAAAGGAACCAATTCACTTCTCCGCCTTTAGCAGTATCGACAATTTCATCCCAAGACTTACTCATTAAACTCGCTCCGTCAGCGGTGTCTGCGTAAGTTGCCGGAGAAAATGCCACTGAAGATGCAAACAAAGCTCCCAAAGACAGTTTTTTAATTTTATTTATCATTAATATCCTCCTGTGATGCTCAAACTTTTGAGCGTTACATTTGTTATAATTCTTTTAGTACATATAATTTTAAATTTAATCTAAAAGTAAATATTAAACGTTGTGAAATTAAACTTAAATTTGTAAGTATTAATCTGTAAAAATAACTTTATTTTATAGGCAATACTTGTCAAGAAATAACTT
>CACAIE010000017.1 GCA_902532475.1 uncultured SAR116 cluster alpha proteobacterium | reverse complement strand
AGAAAAATTGTGATGAGTGTTATTTAATTGATAAGGGATTTCTTTGCGGTACGTAGAGTACCAGTTTTTATGATTGTAATTCAAAGGGTTCTATAGTTATTACACGCTCTACCATCATCATGAATTACAACCACCAAAACCATCACTCTAAAGGACAAATGGGACTTTAAAGTTTTAAGTTTATAATTATAAAGCTATGATAGAGTTTATTAACAAAATACGCTGATTGATAATGAAAAATATATTGTTAATTCTGTTTGTTGTTTTACTGTTTCCATCGGCTGTTAATGCCGGCTGGCTTAGCAATCTTTTTGGAAGTTCCTATTCCTATAATGTTCTTTTCTATACACCATCGGGGGAGGAGATCTATTTAGGTAGGACTGACTCTGTATCGAACTGCCAGAGGATGGCTGGCCATGAAGCCAACAGAAAATCTATGCCGATGAGTTATATTTGTTGTAAAACGGATGGCAAGAGTTTCTGTATTAGCAAACATAAGTAGTAAGGTGTTTTAAATGAAAAAGGACCGTCAAAAAGGATTTCTAAAACTATTGTTTTTTGGAGTATTATTTATTTCTTTTGTTTCTTTTTTCCGAGATATTGAGGATTTTTCTGAATTCCTAGATATTAAGGATTTTTCTGAAGAGATAAACTTAGAAAACCTGAAAACCTTATCCGGAATGAGTTTTATTCAAGAAAAAATTTGTGAAAGTACAGGTATTGGTTGTCCAAAGGTCGTAAATTATATCGATTTAACAGAAAATAACGGTATTTATTATGAAAAGTTTTCTGATGTACCTTTTTCTGGAAATAGCAAAGGAATAATGAAAGCTAAATTTAAAAAAGGTAAAATGGGAGAAGATATATCTTTTTTTACAAAAGACGGTGAGTTCCTTGGAAAAGGAAAACATAAAAATGGGGAATTTATTAGTGGTATTATTGTAATCTACTATGATGATCTAAGTGTAAAAATTATTCAACCAATGAAAAACAAAAAACTTCATGGAAAAGTTATACAATTTGATAGAAACGGATGCGAAAGTGCTGTAGGAGAGTTCATTAACGGAAAAGAGGAAGGAATTATTAAAACATACAGAAATTGTGAATTAACCAAATCAGTGAGTTTTAAATCAGGAAAACTCCATGGACCTTTTAAAGAGTATATGGAATATACATTAACATTAGATGCAGAATATAAAAATGGAAAACCCCATGGTATTTGGTACCATTATCTTTCCTCTGCCAATGGGAGAATTTGGAAAGAAGAACACTTTTACAACGGTGAATATGTTTGCCGAAAACAATGGAATCAAAACACTGGTGAACTGTGGTATAATAATTGTTGAAAAAGTTTATATTTATAAGTTTTGTAAATTATGATAATCAATAATACTTAGAGAAATTACTGGATTGCATAGTGACTTCAGAAAATACTTTAATTAATTAATTGTTGTCAATATTATATCCACGGATCTATTTTTACAGGTTCTCCCTTTACAACAACGGTATAAAAATACTTAAATTTTTTAGGTGAGAAAAGAAATGTAATCCAAAATATAAAAACAAATACAGATAAAATTTCAACTAAAATGAAATCTAAAATCAAACTTGTGTCGAGGTACATTAATTTTTCTATAAATGGTTGAAAAATTATTTTATCCTTTATTGCCTCATAAGGTTTTAAACTTGAAAAGGTTAGTATTAAATAATTTAAAAACATTATTCTGCACACAAACGGATACTCTGAATAGGCATAATATACAAATGAAGCGGTTAAAGTAATTCCAAGAAATAAAGAAATTAAAACGCCTATCACTTTCAAATCATCAAGTAAAATATTGACACCCTGCATAGTAGGGTAAAAAAGTATAAAGCATATAATAGCTGTAGCAGGTGAATAAATATATATTCCTGTTTTATCAATTAAATCAGGATTAGGTTTAAACAGACATAAAATTCCAAATATGATTAAAAATAAATAGGTATAAAGAAAAACAATTATAGAGAAGCTAAATATTATCATCGAAATCAAACATTTCTCAAAATGATTAAATTCATTATGCTTATTACCTCAATACATAAAAAATTGCTTGTCAATGTATTAAAGATACCCATCACCCCCGGTGGTCCATCCCCACCCGGTAGAGCTGTTTTAATAGTTTTATTTTCAAATGTCCGGTTTGTCCTTCGGGATTTCCCAGTCACACTTCAGTCACAATCCAGTCACACAGAGGGGCATTTTGACCCTTTATTTTGTTCATCTGCTGTGTTAGCCTTTCCCCTAACTGGCAGAAAGCCTGGGGGTGTTGGCGTTCCTGTGGGAGAGCACTACGTTGACATCGTAGGGGTCGGCAGTTCAATCCTGCCCGCGCCCACCATTAAAATCAATGACTTAGCTGGTTTTGGTTGTTCTTTGATTTTCCGTTTGTCACAAATTGTCACACGGAGAATAGAAAATGGCATCGATACGAAAACGAAAAAACAGCTTTCAAGTCCAAATAAGGGCAGGCGGCTCTCACCGCTCTAAAACATTCAAGACAATCGAAGAGGCACGAAGGTGGTCTTATCAACACGAGGTCTTATCCGAAGAGTTACCTCAACCTCAAATAAGTCGCTACCGCCCAAGAAACTTTTACAGTGAGAACAACATGATCAATAGAGGATACATTCATTTAACTATATTCACTTCAAATCCATAAAAATTTTTTAATTTATTCTCTAAAAGTATTATTTGCTGCTTTTCCAACCTTCCAATCTTTTGGATCACTTGATTTTAACATCCTTTGTCTTACTTCTAACCACCAACCAACGTTAGGCGGCCATTCATCAAAATTATTTTCTTCAGCATACTTTCTGTAAGCTTGAAGAGCCCAATTTGGATTATATAAAGCTTCCCTTCCCAAAGCTATTAGATCTGATTTTCCTGATTTAATTATATCATTTGCTTGATCTGGTTCTAATATCATTCCAACTGACATTGTATGAATGTCACATTTTTTCTTAATTTTTTCAGCAAAAGGTACTTGAAATCCAGGTTTTGGTGCTTCCTTAGAAGCCAAACTAAACAGTGAATTAGGTCCCTTAATGCCACCGGAAGAACAATCAATAAGATCTACACCAACATTTTTTAATTTTTTTGACAATTCAATAGTGTCATCTATTTCAATACCCCCTGCAAATCTATCAATACATGATAATCTAAAAAACAAAGGATATTCATTTGGCCAATACTTTCTTATTTCTTTAGCAATTTCTATAGCAAATCTAATCCTATTTTCTCGAGATCCTCCATATTTGTCATTTCGTTTGTTACTTATTGGGGATAAGAAAGAGTGAATCAAATAGCCATGTGCAGCATGGACATCTAATATTTTAAACCCCGCGTTGAAGCAACGTTTAGCAGATTGACCAAACTTTTTAATTAATTTCTCAATTTCAGTTATTTTTAATGAATGAGGAACGTCATACCCTGGGGCAGCTGGTATTGCACTGCAAGAAACAATCTCCCATGGCAATTCATTTTTTTTATCCTTCGATTTACTTAATGGTTGTAAACCATCATAGGGTCTTTGCCGAGATGATTTTGGTCCACAATGTCCAATTTGAGCAGCTGGTACTGACCCTTGTTCTGAAATAAAAGATGCAATTCGTTTTAAGTTTTTGACATGTTTGTCATTCCAAATTCCCGCATCAGAATATGTACTTCGACCTCTTTTTTCTATGCAAAGTACTTCAGTAAATACAACTCCAAATTTTGCAATTGCAAACTTACCTAGATGTGCCAAGTGCCAATCTGTTGTATTGCCGTCTTTATCAGACATGTACATTTGCATTGGAGAAAGAACAATTCTATTTGGTATTGTAATTTCCTTTAAAACAAGAGGTTTTAATATTGATATTTTACTCATACTGTCTTTTAAATTTATAAATTTTGAATAATTAAATTATTAAACAATTAAAAAATTCAAAAGGCAACATTTGTATTTTTGCTGAATTTAAAGTTTATTTATTAGCAAAAAAGCTTTAAAAAATAGAGTTCTTACTACTCGTATTTATTTTTTAGATTAAAGTTGTATCTTTAAGCTAAATATACCTTAATCTATAACAAAAAGAGGAAGATATTAGGTGAAAATTTCGTGAATAAAGATAGAGTATTCTGGTGGGACATTAATGAGAGCCTCGTTACATTACAAACGCATAAATTCCCTAAAATATTAGATTTTGTAATTGTAGGTGGAGGTTATACTGGTCTATCAGCAGGGATTACTATTGCAAGGCAAGGCAAGTCTGTTGTTGTTTTGGACAGTGGCAAACCTGGACTAGGTGCTTCAACACGAAATGGAGGGATGTGCAGTGGTCAAATCCGAATCTCTCATGGAGCTTTGAGTAAAAGATTTGGAGAAGAGTTTGCAAACGAAGCTTATGCAGAGGGTGTTGAAGCACGACTGGATCTAGAAAAATTTTGTAAGGAAGAAAAAATTGATTGCAAATTTCAGATGACAGGTAGGTTTACTGGAGCAATGAGCAGCGGTGACTATGAAATACAATCTAGAGAAGTTGAGCGTCTTAATAAAGTTGATGGTCACAAAGTTCATATGGTTAAAAGAGAGGATCAACACAAAGAGATTTCTACAGATTTATTCTTTGGTGGGATGATACGTGATGAAATTGGTGGATTTCATCCTGCTAAGTTCTTTGCAGGTCTACTGAGTTGTGCTGAAAAAGCAGGTGTTGTTATACTATCTGAAACACCTGTTTTAGAGATTAAGGATATTTCAGAAGGCAAGAAATCTGTAGTAACAAGTAAAGGTGTTATTACATCTGGCAAAGTAATAATAGCAACAAACGCTTACACAGGCACTCAATATGGTGTAGGAAAATTTTTAAGAAAAAGACTTGTTCCAGCAAAAAGTGCAATCATTGTTACTGAAAAACTTGGAGTAAAAAAAGTTAAAGCAATGATGCCAAAACTTCGTATGTATGGAGATAGTTTTAATCTTCACAGCTATTTCCGACCTACACCAGATCAAGATAGAATTCTTCTTGGATCTCGTAGCTTTGACAAACTAGAGGTTACAAGAAGAACAGAAAAACATCTAAAGCGTAAACTTACTCAAATTTTTCCTGATTTAATCGATAGTAAAGTAGATTACTGCTGGCAAGGAAATGTTGGTTTTACTCGTGCTCATCTACCAGTAATTTTTGAACATAAAGATATTTTCTATGCGGCTGGCTATGCAGGTTCAGGAACTGTTTGGGCACGCTGGTTGGGAAAAAAAGCTGCAGAAACAGCCATGGGAATAAGTAATAAGAATAGTATATTTTATGGCCCACCCCCTCTAAAAATACCATTTTACGATGGTAACCCATGGTTTTTACCTTTTGTTCAATATTATTATGCAATGAAAGATTGGATAAAAGTACGTCGCTGAAACATTATTAATTACTATACTAATTTATGAGTGAAGAAAAAGAAATAGATGGCTTTAAGGCTAAAGAACTAATTCTTTCAGGTTTAATTACATCATCCGATATCAAGGGCTCAATTTTATACGATGAAGCTATGATAGAGTTTATTAAGAAAACACGTTGTTTGATAATGAAAAATATATTGTTAATTTTGTTTGTTCCTTTTACTAATGCAGGAATAAAGATTTGGTCACCTAATGACTAATTATCAATAGAAGGAGAAAAAAATGGAATTTTCTATTACTTTTAAAGGCTTTGTCGAGCCAAACTGAGACGAGCTCTTACGCTTTAGCTACTTTTATTAATTTTAAAAGAAAACATGTCATAAAATATATAGAGAGAGAGTGTGATAATGAGTAAACATACTGTTTTCCCTGCGGCTGAATTAAATCAGCGACTTTTAAATGTGAGATCAAAAATGAATAAGGAGAATCTTGATGGTTTAGTGATCACTATGCCAGAAAATATTTACTATTTAACTGAGCTTGACCATTGGGGATTTTTTGCTTGTCATTTGCTCATTGTACCCATTGAAGGTGATATGATTTTAGTTTGCCGTAAGATGGAACGTATTACTGTAGAAAATCAAGTTAAGAATGCTCGTTTCTTTGGCCATGCTGATAATGAAGAACCTGCTGACTATGTTATATCAGCGCTTTCTGAGCTTGGACTTCTCAACTCTCGACTTGGTATGGAAAAAAATAGCCTTTTTTTAACTGCTAATATTTCAGAGTCTCTTCAAAAAAAATCTCCAGATGTTGAATGGCATGATTCCTCAAATTTAGTAAGTGCATTAAGGTTAGTAAAATCCCCTTTGGAAATGGAATATGTACGAAAAGCAGCGATAGCAGCTGATGCAGGGATGCTTGCTGCTATTGAGGTAATTCGTGAAGGAGCCAGTGATTATGAAATTAGTGCAGAATGTACAAGGGCTATGATACTCGCCGGGAGTGAATATCCAGGTTTTGGACCATTTATACGTCCAAGCTCCAGACTTGGTGAGGAGCATACTACTTGGCGTGGAGAGACTTTTAGAAATGGTGATGCAGTTTTTCTTGAAATTGCTGCAGCATATCGTAAATATCAGGCCCCAATGGGGCGCCTTGTTTACGTTGGAAGAGCTCCAAAGGATGTTAATATTTCTGTTCAACTGGCAATAGATGGAATGAACGCTATCCATAAAGCATTGAAACCAGGAGCAAAAGCTGGAGATGCTTATTCTGCTTGGAGAGAGGTAGCAAGAAAGGGAGGTTTAGAAGGTTATGAACGACACCATTGTGGATATTTAGTATCTATAGGTTTTCCTCCTAGTTGGACGGGAGGTAGTATGGTTACTTCCTTGGCGCCAAATTCTGAGTTAGAACTTAAAATAGGGATGACCTTTCATACGCATTCTTGGTTTACTGACACTGACTGTGTCGACTATTTTATTTCAAATACAGCTTTGCTTACTCAAAACGGTTGTGAAGTTTTAACTAGTGAAACTCCAGTGTCTTTGATGGTTAGATAAGTTAAACATTATGAAAAAAGCACTTTTTATTTCCATGTTAGGTGAGAGAGAACATATTGACCCAAAAGACTTTGTAAGCTTATGTAAGTCTGGAAAAGAAAAAGATTGGGTAACAGAATGGCATAGTGACATAGCAAATGATGCTGGTTACACAATATTTGGTGTTGATATATGTGGTGGAGAGGAGTTGCCAGACATAAATAGTATATATACAGTCATTCTTGGGGGCACTTTACATGTTGTTACTGAAAATAGGACTTGGCTCCATAATTTGCGTTCTTGGTTAAGTGACTATCGTCAAACTAAACGTCCATTACTAGCAATTTGTGGTGGGCACCAAATGCTTTCAACGCAATTTGGCAAAGGGGAGCTAAAAGGTCGAACAGGTGGTACTTTAGCTGGAACGTATAAAGTACAATTAACTAGGAAGGGGAGAGAACATCCACTGTTTCTAGATATGTCTGAATTTCCTAAATTCCATTTTGCTAATTACCTGCATGTATTGCCATCATCCCAGCAGAATAATGGTATATTAGCTACTCAAGATCATAGTCCTGCAATTTCAATAGATCATGGAGGAAATTGGTTTAGTACTCAATTTCATCCTGAAGCCAGCAAAGAATCATGGGACATTTACTATGGTTTACATGAAAAAGGGTATATAAGTAATTATTCAAATGACCATGAAGGCTCTAAGTTAATGATAAACTTCTTAACAAATACTTAAATTTTGTTAGCTCTTCTTGAAACCTGTATGCTAATGGTTTTTAAGATGCTATTTAATAATGATGCGTTGTATTCAATATAAATTTATTAATTTTATTTTAGGATTTTTACAATGATTGTTAATCCACCGCCTTGGCCTAAGGGAGCAAAATGTGCAGTAGCTTTTAGTTTTGATGTTGATGCAGATAGTGTTGTTCATAACACAAAAAGAAAGATGATCTTAAATCATCAGCATGAAATTGCCCAAATGCGTTATGATCCTTTTGTTGCCTTGCCTAGATTGGCAAATCTCTTTGGATCTAACGAAATTCCTGTTACGTGGTTTGTTCCTGGTTGGGTAATAGAAAAGTATGCTAAACAATTAGAAGCATTGCTTAAATTTAAGAATGAAATTGCCCATCATGGTTATTACCATGAATTGCCTAACGAACAGAATATCGAGCAAGAAAGGGAAGCTCTTTATTCTGGAATTGAAAAAATACACTCTTTTAAAGGGTCTAATCCTGTTGGTTATAGAGCGCCATATTATGGAGTTTCTGAAAGTACTTATAATTTATTAATTGAAGCAGGAATGGAGTATGACTCCTCTCTTTTTGCAGATGATATACCAATAATTATTCACAATGGCTCAGGTTCAATTATTGAACTACCTGTCCCAGCAACAATAGATGATTATAATCAATACGTTTCAAGTAAATCTTTTGATTATTTGATGAAAGTTTCTTCACCCCAAACTGCATTGGAAGTTTATAAAGCTGAGTTTGATGCAATGTGGGAGTTTGGTGGCTTGTGGATTTGTGTATGGCATCCTGCAGTTAGTGGAAGACCCGCACAGTCAGTTGCAATAAGAAAACTTTTAGATTATATGATAAAAAAAGAAAAAGTCTGGTTTGCCACACATCAAGAGGTTGCTGATCATGTAAACGGTTTAATTAAAACTAAAAAATGGAAGCCAAGGGTTGAAAGGATACCTTTTTATAATCAACCTATCTTAAAGTAGTTTTCAAAATTACATTTAATAGAAACTCACCTTTTTGCACTAGCTAAATTAGGATTGTTAATTTGAGTATTAATTTCAAAAAATTAAAGTATTTATGAAATTTAATGCATATTATTAATTTCATATTGGTATTTAATAGTTTTTCATTCAAAAATGATTAGTAAGATTGTAATAATAATTTTATGTGATTTTAAGGGTAAGGTAATATAAGTTAATGAAGTAATTTTTTTTTTTGATAATTAACCTCCTTAATGTTTTGGAAAACGTACTAGAGAACAATTTAAAGGAAAACTTCTAATGCAACTTTCAACTGATAAAGATTATATTTCAATATTTTACTCAAAACATGGTTATTATACTCCACTAAATGCATTACCTTCTGACACTGCAAAACAGGCTGCTCAAAGAATTATTGAGATAGAAACTAACCCACCATTAAATATAAAACATCCTTGGAATCTTAAGGCACATCTATTGGCAGACTGGATTTATGGACTTGCAGCTGATCCGTCCGTTCTAGACCATATAGAAAAAATAATAGGACCAAACATTTTAATACAAGCTGCTGATATTTTCGTAAAACCCCCCCAAGGGAAAAAGAAAATTAACTGGCATCAAGATGCTAATTACTGGGGACTTGATCCATTTGAATTGGTAACCGGTTGGATTGCTCTTACTGACACAACTCTAGAGAATGGTTGTATGCGTTATATGCCCGGAACTCATAAGCAAAATAAAATCAAACATATTGAAACTTATGCTGAAGATAGTGCTCTGACACGAGGCCAGGAAATTTCTATAGAAATTGATGAAGAAAAAAGTGTACCGGTTTTACTCAAAGCAGGCCAAATTGCTCTCCATCATTGTTTAACCGCACATGCATCTGCGCCTAATTATACTGAAGACTATCGAATAGGTATGGCAGTGCGCTATATCCCATGTCATGTTAAGCAGAGTGACGGTCCACCTATGTCTGCAATATTAGTTCGAGGCCGCGATGACTTCGGTCATTTCAAATATGACCCAATCCCAAAAAATAGTTTTGGTAAAAACGAAATTAGAGCGCATGATAATTCTATGAAACCTCATGCAGAAACTAATTATTCTACAGCTTAAAAATAAAGGAAAAAAATGTATTTAACAGACAAACAAGTTGATGAATATAATGAGAATGGTTTTATTTATCCAATAGATATTTTATCTAAACTTGAAATTGAAGATGTTAAAAACGAAATTGATAAGATAGAGAAGAGTTGGCCTGATCAGATAGATGCGGCTAATAGAAATAATATGCATTATTATTCTCCAATATTTGATAATATTGCCCATAACTCAAAATTATTAGATAGCGTTGAGAGTCTTATTGGGAAAAATATTTTAGTTGCTGGAAGTACATTATTTATGAAAGAGCCCGATAATAAAGGGTTTATTAGTTGGCATCAAGATGGATATTACCAAGGATGGGAGCCTTATAATTATGTAACTGCTTGGTTGGCCATTACTGAAGTTACCGAAGAGAATGGATGTATGTGGATGTGGCCCAAATCTCATAAAGAAAATTTCAAAGAACATAAAGATTCAGTAAATGAAAATAACTTATTAACTAGAGGTCAAACAATTTCTAACGTGCCAATTGATGAGACAGTTCCAATAATACTCAAACCTGGACAATTATCTATTCATCATCCTTTGACTGTTCATAGCTCTGGAACTAATAAAAGTAAAAAAAGAAGAATTGGTTTTGCGATTCAAAGCTATATTCCTCCATATATAAAACAGTTAAATGGCAAAACTTTTGTTCAACTTGCTAGAGGGAATGATGAACTAAATTATCATGTTCATACTAATCGCCCTATTTCGTTTATGGATGAAATTGATTTAGAATCTCGAGATGAAGCAAACATTGAGCTTCAAAAAATACTATATAAGGGCGCAAAGAAAATAGGTAAGTACTGAAATTTTATTCTTATTATTTTTAAATTTTATATTAAAGAGGCAGAGAGATAGATGCTGACCAACCCTCATAAATTTACTCCATCCGGAAAACTTCGTGCTCGAGGAGCGGGTGTTCCTTTTGAAGGAATGCCAGGAGAATTAAATTCAATAACCGATGTAAATGGAACACAAATTGGTTACAAAACATTAAATTTTGGAGAAGGTCCATTGATTGTTGGAAAAGGGCCAGTGAGAACAGGAGTTACTGCTGTCTTGCCTCTAGGATTGGAAAATGGAACGGATGGTGTTTTTGCAGGCTCTTTTATATTAAATGGCAATGGTGAAATGACTGGATTACCTTGGATAGAGGAAACTGGACGACTAGAGGGTCCAATTACAATAACCAATACTCATTCTGCTGGAATAGCAAGAGATGCCACAATAAAATGGATGAATTCAAAAATAGATAGCGAGAAAGAAGATGGCAATACTTTTTGGATGCCAGTAGCAGGCGAAACTTGTGATAATTGGCTAAATGATATGAACGGTTTTCATGTAGAAGAAGAGCATATTTTTGAATCAATAGAAAATGCATCTGGAGGTCAAATTGAGGAAGGAAGCATAGGCGGTGGTACAGGAATGTCTTGCTATCAATTTAAAGGTGGTACAGGAACCTCATCACGTATAGTAAAAATCTGTGATAGAGATTTTACGGTCGGTGTTTTGGTGCAATCAAATTTTGGCATAAGAAAATCATTAACAATTGCTGGTGTGCCTATTGGCCAACATTTCCCATATAATGATGGCCAACTTCACAAAGTTATACCAAATTTTGATGAAGACCAAGGTTCAATAGTAGTAATAATAGCTACTGATGCACCCTTGCTTCCTCACCAATTAAAAAGAATTTCCAGAAGAGCTGGTATGGGTATTTCACGATCTGGTGGAATAGCTTCAAATGGATCTGGAGATTTTTTTATTACTTTTTCAACAGCAAATACGGAACCTTTTAGAAATCTATATGGGATTGAAAAATTAGAATACTTAGGCGAATTTGTTATTTCGCCTCTTTTTGAGGCTACCATTCAAGCAGTTGATGAAGCTATTTTAAACTCTTTGTTCGCGAATGAAAATATGTCAGGACGGGATAATAACAAACGTTATGCTTTGCCTGTCTCAGAGGTTGTCGAGATACTAAAAAAACATAATAGGTGGTCCAACCCAGATCAAAATTAATTTTGATTTATCCAAATTCCATTTTACATTATTTAATTTATTAGATTAGAGTTTTAAATTTAAGAAAATAAAATTAAGTGAGGTTTTTAAAATTTACCAGATGAAGAATATAATATGGTTTTTTTTATAATCTTCTTATACTGGTTAATCCATTTATGTGCTTGAAGCTTATTGGTTTGAATTGAATATTGCCAACTTATAGAGTTCAATTAAAATAGAAAACTTTCTAAAATTTGTAATTTAGCCGAGTAAAGATAAAATGAAAAATAATTAGGAAAGGAGATTTTAAATGAGGTTTGGATTAATTTTCCCCCAATTTGATATTGGAGCTGGTCCAGAAGGTGTAAAAAACTATGCTCGCTTAGCTGAAAAATTAGGGTATAAACATCTTACCAGTTTTGATCAACCGGTTGGATTAGATCAGCACAGTCGACCAGACTGGTCATACGTTCACACAGCAGATGATTTGTTCCATGAGTTAATGGTTTTATTTGGATTCTTAGCCGGTGTAACAGAAAAGATAGAATTTGCTACTGGAATAGTGGTTGCTCCAATGCGAGGCACCGCTTTAATGGCTAAACAAGCAACTGAAATTGATGTGTTAAGCAATGGTAGATTTAGACTTGGAGTAGGAGCGGGTATCAGACCAGAAGAGTTTGAAGCTTGTGGTTTTGATGATAACGAATATAGAAATCGGGGAAAGAGATTTGATGAACAAATCGATTATATGAGGAAACTATGGAAAGATGAAATAATCTCTTACGATGGGAAATATCATAAATTAGATAGAGGTGGATTAAATCCTTTGCCAATAAACCGTTCTATACCAATTTGGATTGGAGGAATTTCAAAGGCTGCAATCCGAAGAACTGCTCAATTAGGAGATGGTTGGCTTCCTAATTTTGCTCCTGATGATTATGGGCGAGAATGCATAGAGTTAATGTGGAAGAAAGCAGAAGAATATAAAAGAGACCCTTCAAAAATAGGTATAGAAGGATGTGTTCCTGTCGTAGATAAATCTAAAGATCAAATTGCTCATGATATAGAAAAATGGAGGGATTTAGGCGCTACGCATATTTCATTGACAACTATTCCAGAAGAATGGGTAGAATCTGAACGTCGTTGGCACAGGTTGTATGATGCTGACAGAGGTATTAATGGGATACAACCTCATGTAGATATCATAGAAAATTTTGCTCAAAATTTCCCTGAATATTTAAATGAGGACTTATAAATTTTATGGAATCAGGGGAACTCGCAAGTTTTGACTCTGAAGAATACTTGAATCGGCTCAAAAAAATAAAAACCAAAATGGCTTTAGAAGGCATTGAAGTTTTATTATGCAGTGATCCTAGTAATATGAATTTTGTTACTGGATATGATGGAACTTCTTATTATGTTCATCAATTAGTTTTAATTATATTAAATTATCCTTCAGCCATTTGGATTGGAAGAAAAATGGATGTTGAAGGGGCCAAATATACAACATTCTTAAAAGATGAAAACATCCTTCATTATAATGAAGATTATATTGATAATCCAAATAAACATCCTATGAAATTTGTTTCTCAAATTATAGAAGAAAAAGGCTTGTCCAAAAGTTTTATTGGTGTTGAAAAAGATTGTTGGCAGTTTACCGCAAAAGCTGCTGAAACACTATATAAAAATTTACCTAATGCAAGATTTGTGAATGCATTTGGTTTAGTTAATAATATTAGGTTAGTAAAATCAGAGTCAGAAATTATTTATATGAAAGCAGCTGGTGAGATTGCTAATTTAGTAATGGATACTGGCATTAGTTATATAAAACCAGGAGTTAGAGATTGCGATGTTGCAGCTGCCATATCTCATGCTCAATTTTCTGGCACAGTTAAATATTTTGGGGATTATCCTGCGGCTAATCCCCAATTACCAAGCGGTGATGCTACCGCAGCTCCCCACCTAACATGGAGCGGTAAAAAATACAAAGATCAAGATTTGACTTACTTAGAAATATCAGGTTGTCATAAGCGCTACCATGCTCCTCTAGCCAGAACAGTAAGTTTGGGCAAACCATCAAAATGGGTAAAAAATTTAGAACCAATTGTAAATGAAGGGATGAATACTGTTTTGGAGAATGCTCTTGAAGGAAATTCTTGTCACGAAGTATATAAATCTTGGGATTCTGTGATTTCAAAGTCGATTTATACAAAAGATTCAAGAATTGGATATTCTGTTGGCATTGGGTACCCTCCAGATTGGGGTGAAAGAAATGCTAGCATTAGAAATGGAGAAAGAACAATCCTTCTTGAAAATATGTGTTTTCATATAATCTTAGGAATTTGGTCAGATAAAATGGGTTATGAAGTCAGTGAGACTATTCGTATAAGTAAAGATGGTCCACCAGAGCTATTAACAAATTATCCCCGTAAATTAATAATCAAATAAAACATCCCAATTAAGAATTTCAATATGAATATCTTTAGCTTTTAATTTTAATTATTTTATCAATTACTAACGATCTTAATCGTTATTCTGAAAGACAAACAGAATAACAGTTTTTTAATACCGACTATCAACAGTTAAAGATATTAACTTACAAAATCAGATCCACTGTTATTTAACGTTGCTTTTTCAAGTGCTAATGTTGAGATAACTGTATCCTGAACACCAGTTCCTGTCAGATCAGCAATCGTGATAGAATTAGAATTTATCCGCCCCTTTGCCTTTCCTATGATAATATCTCCTAACTCTGGAAAGAGCCTATCTGGTCCAATGATTTTTGCCAAAATAGCACTTCTCAGTTCGCCTAGATTTTTTGTTTGCGATTGACGATCTGGCACATATAAATCAGCTCTAAGAAGACAGGCAGGTTCTAACTCACATTTGTGAGCTTGGTCAGAACCCATGGCTGTAATATGTTGTCCTAATTGAATCCAATCGGCCTTCACTATCGGCTTAGACGAGGACGTAGCTGTAATTACCACATCAGCATTAGAGATTGACTTTTTAACGTCTATACTAGCTGAAACGGGTATATCTAATTCTTGAGAGAGAGTTGATGCAACGCCTTTAGCTTTTTCTCCATCTCGACCCCAAATCACTGCAGATTTTATTGGTCGCACTAATTTTAATGCTTTTAGTTGTAACCTTGCTTGTTGTCCGGTTCCTATTACACAAGCATGGGTTGAATTTTTTCGCGCCATATACCTTGCTGCTAATGCGCCTGCAGCAGCTGTTCGCACATCTGTAAGATAACCATTATCTAAAAGTAAAGCCTGCAAAACGCCCGTTTTAGATGAAAATAAAGCCATAAGGCCAGAAGTGCTTGGCAAACCAAGTTTTGGGTTATCAAAAAAACCAGGACTGATCTTAATTGCAAAATTTTCAATCCCTGAAACATAAGCTGTTTTTACATCAACCTCACCATTAAATTCATTGATTGCCATGGAGAGAATAGCTGGCATTTCGACATTCCCTTCCGCTAGGGAAGCGAAACCCCTTTCTATACAATCAACAGCTGAAAGATCGAGTGAAACTATTGTGCGTAGTTCTGCTTCAGTAAGAATTTTAATTTTGGGCATGTTGCAATCCTATTGAGTTACATCAAAAAAACAGCTTAGATATTGCTAGTCATGTTCGCAATTACTATGCTTTTGTTTTATGAATTCTGGCTAATTACGTCTAGAAATGTTTCTGCCGCAATATTTCGTCCGCTTAACAAACATATTGCTCGTCCTTCGCAATCCACAGTGCCGCTCATTAAAGCAGCAACTCCAACAGCTGCAGCACCTTCTACCATCATCCCTTCATTATAAAAAAGTGCACGCATAGCTTCTTTAATCTGATTATCACTAACAGTTACACAATCATCCACTAAGTCACGTACAGTTTCAAATGTCCAATTATTATCTAGTCCAATATTCCCACCTAGAGCATCTGCTATTGTCTCTACTTCTTGCACATCAATCGGTTTACCAGCTTTTAGCGACTGTACCATTGAAGCACCATTTTCCATTGTAACGCCTATGAGTCTAGCCTTTGATCGTCGTGCTTTAAGTGCAACGGCAATACCTGCTAATAAGCCTCCACCTGAAAGCGGGACAAGAATACAGTCAACGTCAGATGCATCTTCAGCTAACTCCAAACCAATTGTCCCTGCGCCCGCCACAACTGATGGATTATCAAACGGATGCACCAAGTGCATATTTTTATCCTTTACCAGCTGCATACATACGTCTAAGGACTCATCATAATCTCGACCTTCGACACAGGTTGTCCCTCCATTGGAACGAACATTCAATATTTTATTTTTAGGAACAAGATTTGAAAGACAGATAGTTGATTTTACACCTAACCTAGTTGCAGCTAAAGCTAATGCTGGACCATGATTGCCACTTGAAGCCGTTACAACTCCAAACTCACGTTCACTAGGTTTCAGAGAAAGCATAGCATTCGTTGCACCACGTAACTTAAAAGAGCCAGTTTCCTGCAAAAACTCAAGCTTCAATAAAACATCACGGCCAAGTTTGCGTGAAAGTTGACCAGAATTGATTAACGGCGAATGAATTATATGGCCTTTGATTCGATCTTGTGCGTTTTCTATGTCTTTGATATCTACTTTTGCCAAAATCCTATCCTTAATACATATTTTAAGCTAAATAAAAATATTTAACATATATTACTTTATTTACTTTTTCAAAAATTAAGCTTAAATGTGATTATACTTAACAGTTAAATTAAACTCCAAAATTAGACAAAAAAAGCGTTCATTTTGAACTAAATATGATTCTAACTAAAATAAATCAAGATTAAAGATAATATTTAAAATTAAAAATATATCTAATTTATGTAAATTTTATTGTATTTCAAAATTCAACAGTTTTTATATACTTTTTTTAATTATACTAAATTGTTTAATTTGAATATAGATTTTTAAAGTATTCTATATTAGAGTTTTATTAAGATTAGAAATGTATTTATAACTAATAAATGAATATAAAAAAGGGAGGACTAATTATGTCAATTATGAGATTATTTAAATACCTATCAACTATTTCACTTGCTAGCTTGCTGGTAATATTTTCAACAACTTTAGTTACAGCCGATCCATTAACAGATCGACTGGATTCTGGAAAAAAACTAAGATTAGGATACGCAACTTCTGTCCCATGGGCTTTTACTACTGAAGATGGAAAGCCAACAGGATTTGTTAATGAGTTAACACTTTTAGTATTAGAAGAAATGGGTATACCAGTATCAAATGTTGAAGGACATGTTGTTGATTGGGCAGGTTTGATACCAGGGATCCAAGCTAACAGATACGACTTGATTACAGGAGGCATGTATATCCTTAAGAGTAGATGCGAAAACATCAACTTCTCTAATCCAATTGGTATTTTTGGTGATGCCTTTATGGTGCCAAAAGGTAACCCTCAAGGAATTAATAATTATCAAGACGTTGTCAGTACGGGCATCACTCTGGCAACTGGAGCAGGATTTAATACTGTAGAAGCTGCTAAGAAGGAAGGTGTTCCTGACAGTCAAATGTTATTAGTGGCTGGTGAGATGGAAGTTTTAGCTGCTTTAATGGCTGGCAGAGCTGATGCAGGAATTATGACGCATGCCGGAGCTGT
Organism: uncultured SAR116 cluster alpha proteobacterium; assembly: GCA_902532475.1. Taxonomy (GTDB): domain Bacteria; phylum Pseudomonadota; class Alphaproteobacteria; order Puniceispirillales. Next base: position 20,758 of record CACAIE010000017.1, on the reverse strand, counting down.
CGCTCAAGTTGAGAAGGCTGGAGGAGGCAAATATGAAGTTACTAATCCTAAAGATCTTCCAGTATGGACACAAAACCATGTAGGAATTGGTTTCAGAAAATCAGATACTGACTTTATTGAAAGATTTAATACTGCAATGTTAAAAGTTATAGGAACTAAAGCTTGGATGGAGGCTGGGGCGCCCCATGGTTACACAATCGTGCAACTTCCTTCACTATTAGGTTACAATGAAGCAACTGCATACTCATGTGCTAATAAATAGATTCTAAATTTTAACTGGGCATTATTATAATGCCCAGTTAATTAACATTTAATAATTTCTATGAGATTGTATGAGGGATAAGCCATTTCTTATTTTGAATTTTTAATTAGTTTCTCTCCCAAGATGTTTAATGGCATTGGAATTACTATTGCCCAAATGCTCTGTTCAACTGCGCTAGCAATTATTATTTCTCTAATATTTGGCCTCATGAGATTGTCTTCGAATAGACTTATATTGGGCATTGCAACTGTGTATATAGAATTTTTTCGTGGTACATCACTTCTAATCCAACTTTATTGGATATACTATGTTCTACCACTATTAATTAATATAAGTTTAGAAGCATTTTACGCCGGCTTTATTGCTCTTGGTTTGAATTTTGGTGCCTATGGTGCTGAAATAGTTCGGGGATCAATTCAAGCTGTTCCTAGACAACAATGGGAAGCAGCGAAATCACTTAATATGTCTCCTATTCTTTTGATGAGACGTATAATTATTCCCCAAACTTTCCCTCATCTTCTGCCACCATTTTCAAATTTACTAGTTGAACTATTAAAAGCTACTGCTTTAGTTTCACTGATATCTGTAACAGACTTATTTTTTATGTCTAAAGTATTTAACCAAACGTATTGGATGTCGCTACAAGTGTTTGGAACTGCATTGATAATATATTATATTTTAGCCCGATTTTTTTTAACACCCTTTTTACGATGGTTAGAAATTTTGGCCGCGCGTAAAGTTGGTAAATTGATAGGATAGTAGTATGAATTTGGAGTGGCGTTGGGATTTTGCTTTTGAAATTTTACCTCAATTACTTTGGGGCACAGTTTATACACTAATGGCAGCTGGAATCGGTTATTTTATAGCAATATTTATTGGGCTTCTCTTTATGCTTGGGCAACGAACCCGCTTTTATGTTGTAAATAGAGCGACACGAGAAGTTGTTGAATTCATAAGGTCTACCCCCCTTTTGGTTCAACTTTTTTTTGTTTTTTTTGTTGCTCCACAATTTGGTATAAAATTCTCAGCTTGGAATGCTGCTATGATAACTTTGGGCTTGCATTATGGAACTTATCTATCTGAAGTATATAGAGGGGCTCTTGAAGCGGTTCCTAAACAACAATGGGAAGCATGTAAAGCTCTAAATTTTTCTGTTTCACGAACTTATGGAAAGATCATTCTTCCTCAAGCATTCCCAGTTGCATTACCTGGGATGGGTAATTATTTAGTAGGGATCTTTAAAGACACACCTATGCTAGCAACAATTGGAGTTGTTGAATTAATGCAGTCTGCAAATACTGTTGGATCCTTGACTTATCGTTTCTTGGAACCATACACTATGGTTGGTATCATCTTTCTAATTATATCTCTACCAACTGCTTTCGGCCTAAGAAAATTAGAAACTGTTGTTGCAAAACGTCAAGGTATTTCAAAAAAATAAGGTGCAGATTAATGGACAATAAAGAAAACATCAAACATGAACCCTTAGTAAGATTTCACGAAGTAACTAAACGTTATGGAAGTCTTACTGTATTAGATAAATTAAACCTTGATATTCAAGCAAATGAAATGGTTTCAATTATCGGTCCATCTGGATCAGGAAAAACTACTGTCTTAAGAATGTTGATGACATTGGAAATGATAGATGAGGGAGTAATTTATTTAGAAGGAAAGCCTCTCACTCATATGGAAAGTAATGGTTCTTTAGTTCTTGCAGACGAAAAGCATATTAGATCTATCCGCTCAAATATAGGAATGGTGTTTCAACAATTTAATTTATTCCCGCATATGACTGTTTTACAAAATTGTGTGGAAGCGCCTATAAATGTATTAGGGTTAAAGCCTGATGAAGCTGAAGAAAGAGCAATAGACTTGCTTGGAATGGTAGGAATGTTGGATAAAAAAGATGAGCACCCAAGTCGATTGTCTGGTGGTCAACAACAAAGGGTTGCTATTGCTCGTGCTTTAGCTATGCGCCCTAAAGTAATGCTTTTAGATGAAGTGACATCTGCACTCGATCCAGAAGTGATTGGTGAAGTTTTAAGTGTGATTAGAAAACTAAATTCAGAGCATAATTTAACTATGCTTATGGTCACTCACCAAATGGGTTTTGCGAGAGAAGTTTCCGACAGAGTATGTTTCTTTTATGAAGGTAAAATTGCAGAACAAGGCCCACCAAGTCAAATATTTGAGGCACCAAAGAATGAGAGAACTAAACAATTTTTAAGTGCAGTTCTGAATGCAAATTAAACATAGATTCTAAAACTGATAAATATATTAAATTAAACTTTAGGTTTATTAAATAAAAGGAGATTGCATAGTGGGTTTTCAGAAAGCTTTTGAAAAATCTGAATATCAGAGACGAATAGCAGACGTTAAAACCCGTATGGAAAGTGCAGGGTTTGATATGTTGATTTGTCAGGATCCAGCAAACATGGGATGGCTTAGTGGTTTTGATGGATGGTCTTTCTATACTCCACAAGCAATAATTCTACATCAAATTGAAGAATGGCCAATCTGGTTTGGACGTGAACAAGATGCAAAATCTGCTCATATCACTACTGATTTACCTGCAAAAAACATTATTAGTTTCTCTGAACCGTTAGTTCATCATGAGATCGATCACCCTTTTGATGAATTATGTGATCTTATTAAAGAAAAGAAATGGGATCATGCCAAAATAGGAGTTGATTTTGATTCACATTACTATACTGCAAGAGCTCACAAACATCTAGTTTCAGGTTTACCAAATGCAAAAATTAGTGACAATCGCGAGTTAGTCAACTGGGCACGTCTTGTTAAGTCTAACGCTGAACTTGTGTACATGCAACAGGCTGGTGAAATTTCTTCTCTTGTGATGAAGAATGCATTGGACAATCTTGAGCCAGGCATTCCTCAACATAAGGTTATGGCAAATGTTTATTATGATCAAATTACTGGTATCCATGAAAATTATGGTGACTACACTGGGCTTTGCCCACTTATTCAAGTTGGAGAAGGGACTAGCACCCCCCATCTAACCTGGAGTGCTGAGCCATTGCCTGACAAAGGATTGATTGTAATGGAGCTAGGTTCAGCAAGAAGGCATTATAATGTTCCTCTTACAAGAACGGCTCATGTTGGCACGCCTCCTTCAGAAATTACAAAACTCGCTCAGACAATAGTAGAAGGCGGAGATCGTGCTTTAGAGATAGCTAAACCAGGTGTTACCTGTGAAGAGGTTGAAGCTCTTTGGAAATCAATTTTGAACCGAAATGGATATACAAAAAATAGTCGAGTAGGCTATTCAATTGGCTTAAACTATCCTCCAGATTGGGGTGAACGAACTGCTAGTCTTAGATCTGGTGATAAAACGGTTCTTCAAGAAGGCATGTGTTTTCATTTTCAATCTGGCATTTGGATGAGTGAATTTGGCGCTGCTATATCAGAGCCCTTTTATGTAACTGAACATGGTGGTAAAAGACTTTGTAATGTTCCACGTGAGTTGGTTTTAATATAGTAAATAAATTTTGATCTAATCTTTAATAGGATAAATAAATGCTAACTAACGACCAACTTTCCCTATGGGATCGAGAGAATTTTTTTCATCCGTCAACTCACCTAGCACAACATGCTAGAGGGGAAAGTCATAATCGAATAATTAAGACCGCAAGTGGATGTTATATTGAAGATCGTGACGGCAATCATTTTTTAGATGCTTTCGCCGGATTATATTGCGTAAATGTCGGTTATGGGCGTCAAGAGATTACAGATGCTATTTCTGATCAGGCTAAGGAACTTGCTTATTATCACGCTTATGTTGGTCATGGAAGTCAAGCTTCTATTACTCTAGCTAAAATGATACTTGAGCGAGCGCCAAAAAATATGTCGAAAGTTTACTTTGGTCTTGGTGGGTCAGATGCTAATGAAACAAATATTAAACTCGTATGGTATTACAATAATATACTTCAACGACCCCAGAAAAAGAAAATTATCAGTAGGTGGCGCGGATACCATGGATCAGGACTAATGACAGGATCTCTAACCGGTCTAGATCTTTTTCATAAGAAATTTGATCTGCCACTTTCTCAAGTTATTCATACTGATGCCCCTTACTATTTCCAAAGAGAAGATGCTTCATTGAGTGAGGAAAAGTTTTCTTTATATTTAGCTAATAAGCTTGAGTCGCTTATCCTTAAGGAAGGTGCAGATAATATAGCAGCATTTATTGGGGAACCAATTCTTGGAACTGGAGGGTTAGTTCCTCCTCCAAAAGGATACTGGAGAGCAATTCAGAAAATTCTTAAACGATATGATATAATTCTAATCCTTGATGAAGTTGTCACAGGCTTTGGTCGACTAGGAAAAATGTTTGGAAGTTTTTATTATGATATTAAACCCGATATTATAACTATCGCTAAAGGTCTAACTTCTGCCTATGCACCTCTTTCAGGTTCCATTATAAGTAATGATATATGGAAAATTCTTGAAAAAGGAACTGATGACCTAGGACCTATAGGCCATGGCTGGACATATTCCGCACACCCTGTGGGAGCAGCGGCTGGAATTGCTAACTTAAACCTGATAGATAAAATGAAACTTGTTACTAATGCTGATAAAATTGGAGCTTATCTTAAAAATTCAATGGTAGATACGTTAATCGATCATCCCAATGTTGGAGAAATTCGAGGTGACGGTATGCTATGTGCAATTGAATTCACTGGTGACAAAAGTGATAGAATACCACTAGATCCCGGTCTAAAAACTGGAGCAAGAATTGCTGCAGCTCTTTTAAATGAGGGGGTTATAGGCCGTGCTATGCCTCAAGGCGATATTCTAGGTTTTGCTCCTCCTTTGTGCTTGTCGAAAGATGAAGTTGAGTTAATCGTTGGGAAGACTGCTAATGCAATCAAATCTGTTCTTGGATAATTTTGTATATAATAATAATCGAAATATTATATTTGAAAATCTATGTATTATTAGTCTGCAAGTAAATATCTTAATCTATAGTCATTTCTATTGAGAAATTAGCACTAAAGTTCATTCGATTTTATTAGCCATACTAATTTAAAATTTTTCATCGGAAATCATATAATTCCCAAGTTTAATCAAAAATTTGAGACAATCTTCAATCTCAAATTCAGATATATATTCTTCAGGTTGGTGCATCTGTGACATCTTGCCAGGACCAAATATAATTGTTTCAATTCCATATTTTTGAAAATAGCCGCCATCTGTACCAAATGAAACTACCCTTGGAGCAGAATTTGTCCATAATCGCTGAATCAATCTCATTGCTGATGATTGGGGACGTGCCTCCATACCAGGAACATCCGCTAGTAAAGTAGTTTTAACATTAGCTTTTGGATCAATAGATTGTAAATCAGGAAGAAGTGAACCTTCTACCCAGTTATTTATCAACTTTAATAAAGACTGACCATCATCCGAAGGAACTGGACGAATTTCCCATAAAAAGTTACAAAAGTTAGGTATAATATTTCGAGCTTCACCTCCATTAACTTTACCGATATTAAAAGTGGAATAAGGTGGTTCAAAAGAAGAATTTTTCTCAGGTTTCTGTGAACAGGTTTTTGCAATTTCTTCAATTTTTGTTATCATTTTCGAAGCAACACAAATAGCGTTCACTTTTCCTCTTGTATTAGAAGCATGTCCAGTAGATCCAGTAATTTCTGAAGTAAGTTCTATTATTGCCTTATGGCCAATAAAGGGTTCCATTCCAGTAGGTTCCCCAATAATTGCGATTTTTGGTAAAAAACCTAGGCGATCAAAAAATTTTCCAAATTGAGCAGCTCCAAAACTGCCAACCTCTTCATCAAAAGTAAGGGCAAAGTGTATAGGTTTATTCAATTTTTCTTCAATAGCCTTATACTTTTCAGTCATTGCGAGGGTGCATGCTAGAAAACCTTTCATATCTAATGCTCCTCGACCAATTAAGCGATGTTTTTTTTCTCTCAATATGAATGGATCTGATAACCATAAATTTGGATTAGCGGGTACAACATCTAAATGAGAGGATAGAACAACGCCCCCATCTTTTTCTGGCCCAATGGTAGCTAAAAGATTAAAGCGCTTTCCATCATGATGCGCATCAATACTTGTCTTAACATTAAACTTTGCTAAGTATTTACTAATATATTCAATGATATCTTTGTTTGGCTTTCCTGAAATGGACGGAAAACCAACTAAATCTTTAAGAAGATGTTTTGTTTCAGCAAGATTAGTCATTTTAATTTATTTCAATCTATGTTCCAAATTTATAAATCTAGTATTTTGTATATTTATATCTTATTTTTCTGAAGATTTAAGTTTTCATCATATTTTATTTAAACTTTTCTGCGCCACCAACAACCTCATTTATAATTAATTGTATATTTTTTAACAATTTCTCATCATTTTCTTAGTCTTTCACCTTTAGGGTCAAAAAAAGCCTGAAGCGAGGCATCTGCCATATACTGTTTTCCAGCGATTTCAATTTTCCATTTACTCTTTTGAATAAAAGATTTTGTAACACCCCCTGAATGATTTACATAGCCCATACCTATTGACCTCCCAAGTGTAAAACTTCTAACTCCAGAGCTTATGTAACCAACAATATTATCATTACATAAAATAGGTTCTTCGTGAAAAAGTAGTGGTTCTGGATCACGTAATTTGAACATTACTAGACGTTTTTTTAATTGACCACTAGCTCTTTGTGATTTTAGCGCTTCAAGTCCATTAAATCCACCTTCTTTATCCCATGAGATTGTGTAGCTAAGACCAGCCTCCAATAAGGTGTCCACTGGCGTCAAATCTAATTCGTATTCTCTATAAGCTCTTTCAGACCTTAAGTGCTCCAAAGCATGATACCCAGCAGGTTTTAACCCAAATTCTTTCCCTGCATCCCAAATTAAGTCAAAAACTCCCTGTGTAAATTCTGTTGGAATATGAAGTTCCCAACCTAATTCTCCAATGTAAGTTAACCGGTTAGCTATTACTCTAGCATAAGCTATATCAATATCTTGAGATGTTGCGAAAGGAAATGAATCATTTGAAAGATCAGCCGTGGTTACTTTAGAAAGTATGTCTCGTGATTTTGGACCCTGAATAGACAACACTGCATAGGCTGAAGTAATGTCTGTATAAGTTACATTCAGATCTTCAGTTATATGTTGCGTAATCCAATTTTTATCACGAGGATGGACTGTAGCAGAAGAAATTATTAGAAATTCAGTTTTATTAAGCCTATTAATAGTAATATCTGTTTCTATTCCTCCTTTATCGTTAAGCATATGTGTGTATACTAATTTACCTAATGGAACATCTACGTTACCAGCACAAAGCTTTTGCAGAAACTTACAGGCATCCCGACCTTGTACGAGATGTTTTCCAAAGGAACTTTGATCAATTATAATTGCTGATTCACGAGCGGCTTTACACTCTTTTGATGTATACTTATACCAATTTGGTTCATAATAAGAGTAAGCATTTTCAATGGATTCACCTTCAGGGGCAAACCACATTGGTCGCTCCCAACCCATACCTTCTCCAAAACTTGCATTTAATTTTGCCCATCGATCGTGTAAGACACTCTTCCGAACTCCACGACTTGACAAAGGTTGATAATGAGGCCAATTCATTTTATAGTGAGATCCCAAAACTTCTGGAATACGGTGTTCTAGGTATGTTTTATTAATTTGAAACGGATGAAATCGAGCTACGTCAACAAAACTGAGATCCATCTGAGGGGCACCAGAATAAATCCACTCTGCAAGAGCTCTCCCTGCTCCCGCTCCATACTCAATACCCTCTGAATTATAACCAGTTGATACAAAGCAATTTTTTAATCCTTGAATTTCTCCAATCATGAATAAAAGGTCAGGGGTAAAACTTTCTGGACCATTAAAAAACTTTGCAATACCAGTCTTTTCTAGACATGGTAAAATTTGAATAGCTTTACTCATAGGCAATTCAAAATGGTCCCAATCTTCTTCAAGTTCAATAAATGAAGTATCCATTGGCAACTTTGCCATCGGTAATGCTTTCCCCCAGGGCTCAAAAGCCCCAATTAGAAACTTGCCTGTATCTTCTTTTATATAAACATGCCCATCCGTATCTCTCAGAACAGGTAAATTGGGTTTAGAATCTTTCAAAGGTTCTGTCACAACATAAAAATGTTCTGCTGCAAATAATGGTATTCGAGCGCCCAGTTTAGAAGCAAGATCACGACTCCACAGTCCACATGCTAAGACTAGAGTTTCACATTCCAAAATTCCTTCGAAAGTATCTAACTGATAATTACCATTAGAAATCTTCCAAAGATCTTTAACTTCAATATTCTCAGAGATTTTAACACCCTTCTTTTTAGCTCCTGCAATTAAAGACATGCAGGTATCTATTGGATTAGTTTGTCCGTCATTTGGTATATAAACTGCTCCTTCTATTATAGAGGAATCAATCGCTGGGTAAATTTCCTTCGCTTCTTTAGGGCTAATGATATGAGCTTCCAGGCCAAAACTTTTTGCAATTGAAGCATTTCTTGAACATTCATGAAGTCGGTTCATCGTACGTGCTACTCCCAGTGTTCCATTTTGTTTGAACCCAGTTGCTTGACCTGTTTCCTCTTCCAGTGTGCTATATAGCTCTACATTATATTTAGCTATCTCTGTCAATGAGTGCGTACTTCGAGTTTGCATAATTAAACCTGCAGCATGCCATGTTGTTCCTGAAGTTAATTGGTGCCTTTCTAATAATGCAATATCAGTTTTACCAAGCTTAGCGAGATGATAGGCTGTACTAGCTCCAGCAATACCTCCCCCAATTATTATAATTTCATGAGTTCTCTTTGGTGTTTGAGAGTTTCTTACATCTGGCAGAAACGAAGTCATTTGTTCTCCAATATATTTAACATTTTACTTCTAAAACTTAAAATAAATGTTTGGGAGTTAGAGGTAGAATAGTTTTCAATAATTAAAAAATCTTCCCCAAAAATTTAAGTTTAAGGCAAAAGTTAAAGTTCAGTGATAATAACAATATAATTTAGCTGATAAATGTTATTTTTAGAATAGTAAAATAGATTTTGATGTTGTTAGCTTTTAAAAAGACGTGCAGTTGTCCCAATGAATAACACTATCCACAAAGAACTATTACAGTCACAACAGAAGACCAACTCACCAAACATTATTAATTATTGTGGTGAACCTATTAAAGATATTAAGAAATCTTTTAAACGTGCAGCTGTAAAAACTGGCCTCCCAAAAGCGCATTCTCCTACTCTAAGACATTCTGCTGCTGTATGGATGGCGCAAGCTGGTAATGATATGGAAGAAATAAGGCAATACATGGGACAAAGGCGTATAGATGTAACCAGGAATGTTTATGCACGTTATTCACCAGATTATCTAAAGAAAGCAGCTAAATCTTTAGAGTTATATTAATTTACATTCGTAGGGGTCGGCAGTTCAATTCTGCCCTCGCCCACCATTAAAATCAATGACTTAGCTGGTTTTGGTTGTTCCTTGATTTTCCGTTTGTCACAAATTTAAAAAGTTATAGCTTATCAAATTTTCCTCTGAAATGGATCATGGGATCCAAGAATTCATTATCTGTAAAATTAACAATTTTGGCAAGAATAAGTAATGTGTCATAACGTTCTATAGTTTCCTCAACACAACAGTCCAACACTGAAACTGCATCTTTTAATATTGGGGATCCTGTAGATAATTTATCCCACCTTTTGTCATCAAAACGATCACTTCCTTTAAGATTTGTTTTACCAGAAAAAATGTCTACTAATTCTAGATCACTTTTTCTGATATAATTTACTGCAAGTGAATTAGAACTTATAACTGTTTTAATAGCCGAAGTAGATTTTCCAATTGAAATTGTGATTATTGGAGGGTCTGAAGTTAAATGAGTAACAGAGAGAGCTAAAAACCCAGCTGGATTATTATTTTTACTAGAGGTAACTATGGTAACCCCGCAAGCTCTGCCAGCAAGTGACTGCCAAAAAAGTTTAGGATTAATTGATTTTAATTTCATTATTTAATTCTAAGAGATTGAGAATATCATTCTGCTGAAGAGGATGAAACTTCCTCATTCCAACAAATATTTTTTTCTTCAACACCAACTTTTTTAACTGCAAGGTCTATTTTGGCAAGCTCATAAAGGTCTTCAGAAGAAGTCAATTTAGGTCTCCATTCATGTTCACGATCAGCATATTTCTCTGCATTTTCTACAGCTTTACTCAATAATGAAAGAGGTATTGTAATTACTCCATCACCATCAGCAACAATTATATCTCCTGGTTCTATTAATACACCATCACAAATTATTGGGATATTGACTGCACCGGGCCCTTTTTTTTCTGCATGAGAAGGTGAAATCCAAGTTGACCATATAGGAAAAGTTAAAGTTCTTATTGCATCACTATCACGAATGTTCCCATCAACAATAACTCCTGCAAGTTTTTTCCTTTGAGCATTTAATGTTGCCATTTCTCCCCATTGAGCTCCATGAAAAGTTCCTCCATTTGAAGTAACAAGCATTTGTCCTTCTTTTGCAAGACGCAAAGCACAATGCATCATCATATTATCTCCACTAAAATTGTAAGCGGTAATTGCCTGTCCAGCAACGCGAAGCCCTTGAACAATTGGAGACATTTTAGGGGACATTAATGAAAGTCTTCCAGTTATAGGGCCAAGTGCTTCATGTAAGTCAGCTACACCACATTTTTCAGCACGTTTAACTAGGCTTTGATCACAGTTAGGGATTTTTTTATAAATAACGGAATTCATTGAATTTCCTATCATTTGTTGAAAAAAAATAAATTAAAATCATTCTAAATTTTATATTAACAAATTAATATATACAAATTATTATTTACATTTTTAAAATTAAAGATAAAGATAAATTTTAGTATATTTTATAATAACTTCTTTAATTTGAAGGATTAAAATGGAGTAAGATGAATTATATGTCTAAAAATATGCACTTGGTATTAATGACTTTTCATGCTCCAATTACTCATACTGCTCTTAGTTGGGCTGACAAAGAGGATGGTCATCTCAATGGATTCTCAGATTTTAAATATTGGACAAAAATGGCTAAAACATTGGAAAAAGGATGTTTTGATGCAATTTTTTTTGCAGATACACCAGCTGCATCTGACCAATTTAAAGGCAATGCTGATACACCAATAAAATATGGTGTTGGGTGGCCTACTCATGACCCTATGCCTTTAGTAGCTATAATGGCTTCAGCTACAGAAAAACTTGGAGTAGGTGTAACTCTTTCAATAAATGGAACCCCTCCATATCTTGCAGCTAGAAGAATTTCAACCCTTGATTATTTAAGTCAGGGGCGAATTGGATGGAATGTTGTTACTGGTCATATGCAAGCTGAGCATCGAGCTATAGGTAATACTTTAACAAAACATGATGAAAGATATGACCGTGCTGACGAGTATTTAGAAGTGTGTTATGCTTTATGGGATGCCTATTCAAAAGGATCAGTTTTAAAAGACAAAACTGCAGGTATTTTAGGTGATCCCTCTGAAATTAAACGTGTAGATTATTCCGGTAAATTTTATCAATGTAACGCTGTTCCAGCAATATTACCGTCTCCTCAGGTAAGACCAGTAATTTTTCAAGCTGGATCATCAGGTCGTGGTATGCAGTTTGCGGTTCAGCATGCAGAAGCAGTTTTTGCGATACAACCGAATATTGCTGCGATGTGTGGATTTAAAAAGAAGTTGGACATTGCCTCCAATGAAGCTGGGAAAAAACCAGCTAAGATTTTATTTGGATTGCATTTTGTGATTGGAAGCACGGATGAAGAAGCTGAAAATAGATTAAAACAGCTAGAAAGTAGGGTTCCTATTGAGGCAGCTCTTAGTCGAATGTCTGCTCCACTAGGCATTGATGCGAGTAAACTTGATCTGGATAAACCTTTGGAAAAAGCAAATACGGATGCTTCTCGTGGAATGATGGAAGCTTTATCTAAGATTGAAGGAAAGGAAAAGGGAAAACCTCCCACTCTTCGTCAAATGGCTAATCGGCTTGGAGTTACTGGAGGTCTGCCTCAAGTAGTAGGTGGGCCAGAAAAAATTGCTGATCAAATGGAAGAATTATGGAAGAATTCCGGAGGTTTTGGTTTTAATTTAAGTGCAGCTGTAAAGCCAAGCATGATTGAAGAATTTGTAGAACATGTAGTGCCTATTCTACAAAAACGTGGAATTGTCAGGACAGATTACTCTGGGAATACTCTTAGAGATCATCTTAACTCATAAATATTCAAATTAAAGTCGTGATAATTCAATTTAAAATTTTATATTAAGTAAAAATAACTAACAATACATATCAGGAGGAAAAAATGTTTAAAATTTTAAGAAATATTCTAATAATTATATCATTTATTTTATCTACAACAACTTCAATGGCTGCAGAATTTAATTGGAAATATATTGGAGTCATAAATGCAAAACATGATTACGCAAAAATTATGATTGCAGCATTTAAGCGTGTAGAAGAGCGATCTGGTGGTACTCTTACAATCGATTACACCAGTTTTGGTGAAACACCTTATAAACCTATTGACGCTCAGACATTAATTCGTGACGGGTTAACAGAAATGACAGAATGGCTTGCTGGCTATAATGCAGGTACGTATCCTCTATTAGCTGCTCCGAATTTACCTATGATTGCAGAAAAATGGGTTTCGCCGGCAGAGTTACAAAAAGTAAAGCTAGAAGCATGGGCTACTCCTACAGTAAGTGCTTATAAGAAAAAAATATTTGATGACCATAATGCTGCTAGCCTGAGTACTCATTTCTACGATCCTATCAATATTTGGTTTTCTGAGGTTGTTACGGATATATCTGACATTAAAGGTAAAAAAGTAAGAGCCACGCAACCTGAACAAGCAAAGTGGCTTACTGCAATGGGTGCATCCCCAGTGAATATTTCAGCTAGTGATGCATATCAAGGGCTTCAACGTGGAGTGATTGATGGAATTATTACTGGTTCAGGAGCTGTCGTTGGCTTTAAATGGTATGAGGTTTTAAAATCAGGTTTTGCCGCAAATGTTCTTTTGTCATCAACTGATATAATGATAAGTAAATCCGCTCTAGAATCGTTGCCTGAAGAAACTCGAAATATTCTAGTTGAGGAAATGAAAAATGTGGAGAAAAGCATTCATGAGGCTATGCCTAAAGCTTATGAAGCAAAAGTAGCAGAACTAAGAGGTAAAGGTCTGGTCATTACCGAGCCTTCTCCAGAGCTTTATCAGCAGTTTCGTCAATATGCAGTTGAAGAAGTTTATCCCGATTGGGCCGAAAGAGCTGGAGGTGATGCTCAAAAATCATTATCAGAAATGGGTATAACTCTTCAGTAATTATTTACAATTTTAGGAGAAATTTTTGAGCAGCTGGTTTAAAAAATTCGAAATAGTTAGTTTAAGTCTTTCGATCTTTTTTTTATTCTGGCTGTTCATAATCATTTTCATTGATGTAATCCTTAGAGCTATGCGGATTGAATTTTTCTGGGGCAGTGAGTCCGGAGGAATATTGATGGGGTGGTTGATATTTTTCTCACTTCCTATTGTTTGCTATCAAAGAAAACATATTACTACTGATTTTTTAATTCGATTGTTACCCTTGAAATTAAAACTAATCATTACATTGATTGGACATATCCTGATGTTTTTATATTTAATTATAATTTTATGGGTTTGCATTGAGCTAACTCAAAAAAATTTCTATAGCGATTTACGTTCTCAAGGAATTTTGAGAATACCACTTTATATTGTTCAAACGGGTATTTCAATTGGAATAATTGCAATGTGTATTAGTCAGCTTGTTGTCATTGTTGAAGAGTATTTGCAATTTAAAAGTTTAAATATTAATAGAGAAAAAACCAGATGACTATAATGCTGCTTATGATTGCATCAATTTTATTTTTACTTGGTGCAGGTTTCCCTATAGCTTTAGTTCTTGGAGTAATAGGCGTTATTTCTACATTTTTATTAGACCCTAAATATATGTCTGGTATTCCACATACTGTTTTTAATACAGCGACTGCTGAGCCACTTATAGCAGTTCCACTTTTTATTTTAATGGGACAAATCATTCAGCAATCAAAAGTTGCTGAAAGGTTTTATAGTTCAGTTGCACTTTGGTTGAGACCAATTCCTGGAGGTCTTTTACACTCAAATATTACGGTTTGTACGGTTTTTTCTGCTGTCAGTGGCGCAAGTGTTGCTACAGCGGCAACTGTAGCCACTGCTGCCATGCCTAATTTAGAGCGCTTAGGTTATGATAGGCGTTTATCAACCGGAACACTTGCTGCTGGTGGCACTTTAGGTATACTTATACCACCAAGTATTCCATTAATAGTTTATGGCTCTATAGTAGAAGAATCTATAGGTTCTCTATTTATTGCTGCAATTTTGCCAGCACTTTTATTGGTTTTAATGTTTCATCTTTTCATTTTCATTAGAGCTTTGATAGATCCAGATCTTGCACCAATTGATAAAGGAGCCTCATCTGTAACATTACGTGAATTGTTTTTATCTTTAGGGGATATTTTGCCTGTATTTGCAATTGTTGCGGCTGTGCTTGGAGGTATCTATGCTGGTTGGACAACTAGTACAGAAGCTGCTGCAGTGGGTGTCTTCATGGCATTAGTTATTGCAGCTGTATATAATTCATTGAATATTAAAATGCTTCGTAAGGTTTTTATTGATGCAATAATGCTTACTTCAATGATATTATTTATAGTAATTGGCGCTCAAATATTTTCTTATAGTGTATTTGTCTGGGGAATAAACTCCACAATTGGAGATTTTGTAGGTAACCTAGACCTTCATCCAGTAGCTATATTTTCCGTTATAGTTTTGATTTACATAACTTTAGGAATGTTTGTAGATGCTTTGTCTTTAATGTTAATGACTATTGCAATAGTTCATCCTATAGTTACAAATCTTGGATTTGATTCTATTTGGTTTGGTGTGGTTTTAGTGCTTTTATTGGAGGTTGGCTTAATCACTCCTCCTGTAGGTATGAATTTATTTACAATTAAAGCCGTTAATCCAAAAATTTTACTTAGTGATGTAGCCTATGGATCTCTACCATTTGTATTGATTATTCTAATGGCTGTAATGCTAATGGTGATATTTCCAAAAATCGTTCTTTGGCTTCCATTTTATGCTTAATTTTGATTTGGTTAATTTTTATTTGTAATTGGTTTGAATGAAAAATATATGAAGATCTTAGGCTATGGAGTGTGATTTTTTAGTAATTGGCTCGGGTGCCAGCGGTAGTGTAGTTGGAGGGCGACTCGCAGAAAACAATGATAGTGTAATTGTTGCTGAGGCTGGAGGCTGGGATAATTCTGCTTTTATTAGATTGCCTGGACTTGGATTTTATGCCTCTGCAATTTCTAAATTTAATTGGAATTTTGTCGCTGACCTCCCAACAGGTTTAAATAAAAAAACTATTGATCTTTTTCAAGGAAAGGTTCTAGGAGGATCAAGTAGCATTAACGGTATGATCTATACTCGTGGTCATTCAAGTGAATACAATAAATGGCTTAAGATGGGTTGTTTGGGGTGGGGATTTCAAGATTTACTGCCTTATTTCATTAAATTAGAAAATCATTTTCGTGGTGCAGGAAAATGGCATGGTGATAAAGGTCCCATTAAATTAAAAAAAGCAAATCCTAATCTACCAATCTGCGAGGCTTTTTTAGAATCAGCTTCTTCTGCAGGTTTCCCTATTGTAGATGATCTTAATTCCGATTGTGATGAAGGTCTTGGTTGGTATGATGTTAATATTAATAATGGACTACGCATAAGTTCTTTTCAAGCTTACTTGAAACCAATTTTAAAGAAAAAAAACTTAAGAGTTCTAGCTAATACTTTTGTTAATAGAATTAATTTTTTTAAAGGCAAAGCTGTTTCAGTAGATGCAATTAGTAACGGTAAAATTATTCAAATAAAAGCCCATCGAGAAATTATTATTTCAGCAGGAGCGATAAAAACCCCTCAATTATTAATGGTTTCAGGAATAGGGCCTAAAGATCATCTATCAGAATTTAAAATTCCAGTATTAGTTGATTCACCTAAAATAGGTAAAAACTTTCAAAACCATCCATGCTATAGACCATTTTTTGACTGTAATGAGGCTGTTACTGCTAGAAATTATGTAAATCTCCCATCCGCTTTAAAAGCAGGTTTTAACTGGGCTAATTCTGGAACAGGGCCTTTAGCAGAAAGCTTTGCCTCTGTAGGAGGTTTTTTTAAAAGTAATCAATCATTACCTGTGTCAGATATGCAAGTTGTTTTGCTTTCTGCTATTCCCTCAAACACTGCAAAAGGCTTTTTTGATATGTTACCTAAATCTCAGGGGTTTGGAATGACAATTTATCAAGGCTCACCTTATAGTAGGGGTGAAGTAATTTTACGTTCATCTGATCCTATGGATAACCCAAAGATTAATTCTGGTTATTTTAGTGATGAGCGTGATATTAAAATTTTTGCTAATGGGGTTGAGCGTATTTTAGAAATTATAAATAAACCTCCAATAGCTAAACTTATTAGCCATAAGACTGATTCAGAAATAAAAATTAAAAATAAAAAAGACCTAATAGAAAAAATTAAAAATGAATTTGCTACTTCCTATCATCAATGTGGAACCTGTGTCATGGGCATGAAGGATGAGCCTTTAGATTTACGTCTACGTGTTCGAGGAGTTGAAAATTTAAGAGTGGCTGATACTTCTATAATTCCTAGACTCCCGAATGCCGCATTACATGCCCCTGCACTATTGATCGGAGAAAAAGCTGCTGAAATGATTTTAGAGGATCAAAAATTTTAGGTTAATTTATAACAAATGATTTAGATTAAATATGGAGAAATAATTATGAAAAAAGGTAAAGATAATCGTAATGAAACAATTATAGATCCTGATCTTCCAATTATTGACGCACATCATCATTTGATGGAAATGTTTGGTGTTCGTTATCTATTTGATGATTTTCTAGAGGATGCGTATGCAGGACATAATATTCGAGCATCAATTTATTGTGAAAGTCACACTATGTTTAGGGTTAAAGGACCAGAACTTTTTAGAACTATTGGTGAGACTGAGTTTGCCAATGGTGTTGGAGCAATGAGTGATAGTGGAGAATTTGGTGAATGCAGAGTCAATGCAGGAATAATTTCATTCGCAAACCTTCAAGCAGGAGATTCAATCGCAGAAGTTTTGGATGCCCATATTGTTTCTGCTGGAATTCGATTTAAAGGAATACGACAAGTTGGTATTTGGCACCCAACCAAAGATCCCTATAAATTTATGAAATCTCATCCTAAAAGAGGTATTTATTCTGATTCTAAATTTCATGAGGGTTTTGCAAAATTAGAGCAAAGAAATTTAACTTTTGATGCTGCGGTATTCCATCATCAACTTGATGAAGTTTGTCTTCTTGCTGATAAGTTTCCTAATACTAGTATCATATTAAACCATATGGGTTTTGCAATGGCTATGGGAAAAAATAAAGAAGAAAAAAAATTAATTTTTGATGATTGGAGAAAATATCTAATTAGTCTTTCTAAACGTTTAAATGTTAAAGTTAAAGTTGGTGGTTTGGGAATGCCATTTTGGGGGTTTGGTTTTGAAGAAAGAGATTATCAATTTAGCTTTACTGATCTAGCCGAAATTTGGAGACCATACGTTGAGACAGCAATTGAGATTTTTGGTGTTGATAGATGCATTATGGAAAGCAATTTTCCTGCGGATGGCCATTCTTGTGGTTATGTTCCATTATGGAATGCACTTAAGTTTATTACACAAAACTTTTCTAAAGAAGAAAAAACAAAACTGTATTTTCATAATGCTGTTCAAACGTATAACATTGATCCATTTATAAGATAATTGCTTTACTTTAAATATCCTAAGTATCCATTTCAGAAACCAATTAAGAAGTCAATAAAAAGAAATAACGTTAGTAATAGCGCCAGTGAACTGGCATTGCTCTTTTAAAATTTATAAATACTTGATCTCATATGTTTTAAAATTAATTAAAAGAATAAAAAACTCACCTTATAGATAAAGTTTGTCTCAGGAAGAATTATTTCCTCAATATTCTTGTAGGGAATAAAGCTAAGATCTCTACTGTCATTACTGTCATCTCTATTATCACCCAAAACAAAATAATGACCTTCTGGTACTAAATATTCTACGGTATTATCATAAACTCCTGAATCCCCAGTATCTAAAACCTTATAAGATACTCCATTAGTAAATGTTTCAGTAAATTCATTCATTTCAGGGCTAATTTTCTTTTCTATGACTTTTTTGTTTAAAATTAATTTTCCATCTGTGATCTGGATTGTGTTACCAGGTAGACCAACCACTCTTTTAATATATCTATCTTCTTCACCGTCAATGTTGAATGATATAATGTCCCCTCGTTTAACTTTACTATAAAAAACGTAATTATTTTTTCCAAAAACTATACTTTCATTCTGAATATTAGGTAGCATAGACTCTCCCTCAATCAAAATCTTTGGGAACAAAAAGCAAATTATAGAATAACCTAAGAATACAACAATAAATGTCCAAAAAAAATTCACAATTTATCCTTAATTGTATGTCAGCGTTAAAAACTAATATTGCTATTGCAATATAGATGTAATTTTAAATAATGAAAATCTTGATTAGAATATTATTTATATTTTTTATACTCGTTCTCACAGGCATCATTACTGAATTCATTTATTATCTTCCATCACATGCGTTCAATGCATTTCGGTATTATACTCTCTATGGAGGAGGGGAAAGATGCCTGAATAAATTAGATCAATATACAGATGATTTTGTTTCTTTAGGAACGTTTGAAAAGGGCAATTGTAGAGTTAAAAATGCTGTCAGAATATCTTCCTTTATAAACACACAACTCTCTGGCGACTTAACTTTATCTTGCCCTACGGCATTAGAAGTAGGGCAATATTTTAGAGATATTAAAGCTGAATATGTTGAACATATTGGAACGTATAATTGCAGAACTATATCTCGTTCAAAAATCATGAGTGAACATAGTTATGGAGTGGCAATAGACATTTCAGAGATAGATGGTGCTAGCATCAAAAATGATTGGAATAAAAACACCAAAAAAGGGGCAATCCTATCCAATGCTCATAAAGTGGCCTGTAGTTATTTTTCCAATGTGCTCACCCCAGATACTGATAAGTTACATCATGACCATTTTCATTTTGATAATGGATATGGGAGTAAATGTTTTTAGGAATAAAAGTTCATCAAGTATTACATGGAAATTTAATAATCTGGATTTTAAATGTTCACGTATGTTAGCGTCTTTTTCTTCATCTTCTTTAAAAATATTTTCCAATCTTGTAATTATTGGAGGCTTTTTTCCTAATCCAAATAGATATATATATTCTTTATAATATTAATCTTTTTAATTTTTAAATTTTTTAATTAATTTATGATTTCATGTCTTTGCCAGATTAAATAAAATTTACTATTTTTCTTATTTATAAGATATCTCTGAAATTCAATAAAATCCTCATTTAAATCATTATAATTATTCTTTGATGCCCATTTAATTTTTTCTGCAGCTTTTTCAAATTTTCCAGTCCTTCTATATAATTCAGCTAGAAGATAATGAATGTAGACCAAAGGTTTTCTGGAATCAGGATATAAATCGTTTGTTACTGTAATTTTTTCGTATTTACTTATTATTTGATCTGCTGTTTTTTTATATTCTTCTGAATTCTCAGCTTCTCCGAATTCCCATATGTCAATGAAATAAAGATCATAATAATCTAAGATTGGATATTCCATATACTCATAAATTTTTGCTAGTTTAAAAAAACTCGATACATTTTCATTCTTCACCAGATTTTGATAATCGTCTGAAAAAATGAAATTTTCTAATTTTTTAATCTCATCTTCTGAAAAATCTTCCTTATAAACAAAGAAGCCGTTTTCTTTACATTCTGGAGGTGGAACAGGAAACGCACCCGGTCCTATTGGGAGAAAATCAAGACCAGTATTAAATTGTGAATAACTTGTTCTAAATTCTCCAACAGCTTTTCCTTCACCGATTGGACAATCAATTATAATTAACTGAGAAGTACCAGCCCAGCTAGTTAGTGTAAAAAGTATTAGCCATAAAGTTAATAGGCATTTCATATATTTTTACCGTTATCTACGGCAGTATCCTCGCCATTCTTAAGAACGCTTACCTTTTCAAGGGTTGGTTTAAAAACAGGAAGAGGGATGGGTGAATTGTTATAACTGCAGTAAGCATGCATTTTTTCCAGTTTGCCATCCTTGTTGATTATCGGATCATGCCTGTTAAGACGTTCTGCAAAATAACCGCAGTACTCGGGTTTGATAAATTCAGAAGTTTGAGCGATTATTTTATCACCCAGCTTGACGGTAAGCGTTGAATAAGCATCACTCCATGCCATATTTGAAAACAGGGTTATCAGAAA